>JANNRW010000166.1:0-12375 GCA_031401815.1 Geobacteraceae bacterium
TGGTGAGGTTGTCGGCCTTCTTGGCCCTAACGGAGCAGGCAAAACAACCTCTTTTTACATGGTTGTCGGGCTCTGCAGACCGGACAGCGGCCAGGTATTCCTTGAAGGTTGCGAGATAACAAAGCTGCCCATGTACAGGCGTGCGCAACGCGGAATAAGTTACCTCCCACAGGAGCCTTCCGTGTTCAGACACCTTACGGTTGAGCAAAATCTTCTCGCTATTCTTGAGACTGTCGACACTTCAAAACAGAACCGTATTGAAAGAGCTGAAGAGCTTATGGCTGAGTTTCGCATTTCACATATAGCAAAAAGCAAAGGTTTTGCTCTCTCTGGCGGAGAGCGGAGAAGAGTCGAAATAGCACGGTCGCTGGTAACAAAACCCAAATTCATTCTGCTTGATGAACCCTTTGCCGGCATTGATCCGATTGCTGTTATAGATATTCAGAATATTATCGCTCAACTTAAAGCAAAAAATATTGGTATACTCATATCAGATCATAATGTTCGTGAAACCCTGGGTGTTTGTGACAAGGCTTACATTGTAAATCAGGGTGAAATACTTGAGTGTGGAACACCTCGTGAAATAGCAGAAAGCAAAAAAGCCCGGGAGATATATCTGGGCGACAAGTTTAAATTGTAAGGAACTGCTTAATGGCTCTTGAGATGCGCCAACAGATGAAGCTGTCCCAGCAGCTTGTGATGACCCCCCAGCTACAGCAGGCTATCAAGCTGCTTCAGCTTTCACGTCTTGAGTTGCAGGATCTGGTGCTCCATGAGCTTGAAGAAAACCCGGTTCTTGAAGAAACTATTGAACAGGAAGATATTAAAGAGATTGATCAGATTGAGATGCTGGAGCAGGAGCCCTCCCCGCTGGAAGAGAGCGAGCAGCTTAAAGAGGTAACCGCCGGAAGCGACACCAACCATGAAATGGACTGGCAGAGCTATCTGGATGGTTATAACTTCAGCACCGGAGAGTCCTATAACGATGATGAAGAGCGCCCTTCCTTTGAAAATCTTTTGACAAAAAAGGAGACTCTTGTCGGACATCTCATGTGGCAGCTTAATCTTTCAAGATTTGATGAAGAAGAGAAGGCAATAGGTACTGAAATAATCGGCAATATTGACGAAGATGGTTACCTGCGGATGCCGCTTGGCGAAATATCAATCGCCTGCAATACTTCCGAGACGCAAGCAGAAAGTGTTCTCAAGAGAATTCAGAACTTTGATCCTCCGGGTGTAGCAGCCCGAAATCTGCGTGAATGCCTGCTCATACAGGTTGAACAGTTAGGCATGCAGGATGGCATTGTTCATTTCATCCTGCGTGATCATCTGAAAGATCTTGAGATGAGGCGCTACAAACAGATCTCCAGAACCCTCTGCGTAGGGATTCAGGATATTCTTGTAGCTGCCAAAATAATTGCCGGGCTTGATCCAAAACCTGGACATATATTTGCCCAGGAAGATGTTCAGTACATCTCACCTGACATTTTTGTATATAAAGTCGGTGATGACTATGTGGTCATGCTTAACGAAGAAGGGCTGCCGATGCTCAGAATAAATCCTTACTACATGGATGTGAAGTCAAAGGAGCTCGATTCGAACACTGAAGAGTATGTTATTGAAAAGATGAGATCAGCCCAATGGCTGATAAAAAGCATCCACCAGCGGCAGCGAACCATTTTCAAGGCAGCCAAAAGCATTGTAAAGTTCCAGCGGGAGTTTTTCGAGAAAGGGATTGAGTACCTCCGTCCGCTTGTGCTCCGGGATGTAGCAGAGGATATTGGAATGCACGAATCAACCATCAGCAGGGTTACTACAAGTAAATACATGCATACCCCTCAAGGTATTCTGGAGATGAAATACTTTTTCAACAGCAGCATTTCAATAACCGGAGGAGATTTCATCGCTTCCGAAAGTGTCAAGTGGAAGATAAAGGAGTTGATTGATGCGGAAGATCCGCGAAAACCGTTAAGCGACCAGACTCTGGCCGAGATGCTCGCTTCCGGTAGCATTAACATTGCTCGTAGAACTGTCACAAAGTACAGGGAGATGCTCCGGATCAGATCATCTTCAGAACGAAAAAGAATGTTTTAACTGGCAAAACGTAAATAAACCACTACCAACCGGGAGGCAATTATGCAAATCAACACTACTTTCAGGCACATGGAACAGAGTGATGCGTTGAAAACTTATGTAGAAGAGAAGCTGGACAGGGTCAAAAAATATATCGAGGATCCGATTACCTCGCAAGCATACCTGACCGTCGAAAAGATCCGGCACATAGCCGAAATAACCTTGACCGCCAAAGGTATAACCATCAAGGCATCTGAAGCAACAAGCGACATGTATGCCTCGATCGATGCTGTTGTAGACAAGATAGAAAGACAGCTGCGTCGTTACAAGGAGCGACTCAAAGGGCATAAACCGGCAGCTGAATCAAGAACAAGAGAGGGGCGCAAAACCATCGTACAGGCTGAGAGCCTCGAACAGCAGTTAACCCCTGTTGTTATCCGCACTGAGCCTATCTTCATCAAGCCTATGTCTGTTGATGAAGCTGTCATGCAGATGGATCTTATGCATAAAGATTTTCTGGTTTTTACTGATTCATCATCAGACAACATCAACGTAATTTATCGCCGTAAAGACGGGAATTACGGGTTGATTGAACCTGCCAAATAATTTTTCTCTGAAGATTGAACTGGAGATCTGCTTTTGAACAGAGTAAGCCTTACCATCTCAGACCTTTTGCAGGATCAGGAGTATGGCCTTGATCTCTCTCTTTTTACCGGAGAGAAAGGTCTTTCGCACAGGCTCTACAGCTCGCGTATCCAAAAGCCCGGGCTGGCTCTTACCGGCTATACGGAACATCTTCACCCTGACCGGCTCCAGGTTCTGGGCAATACTGAAATTTCATACCTCAACAAGATGCAGGAAGATCAGGCTGCTGCAAATGTTGCCCGTTTCTGCTCTTTCCCGATTGCATGCCTTATCGTTACCAAAGGTCTCAATCCGCCGGAATATCTGAAGCGGGAGGCCGATAAGGCCGAAATACCGGTGCTTGGAACTCCACTTCAGTCATCACTCTTTATTTCGTTAATAACAAGATTCCTGGAGGAGAAGCTCCTCCCTACAACTCATATTCATGGCGTACTGGTGGATGTTCTGGGGGTTGGTGTTCTGCTGCTCGGGAAAAGTGGAATCGGCAAAAGTGAGTGCGCTCTTGATCTGGTTATTCGCGGTCATCGTCTTGTAGGCGATGACATCTTGAACGTGAAGAAAAAAATCCCGGCATCGCTGGTCGGCCAGGCAGGCGAAACAATCCAGCATCATATGGAGATTCGTGGCCTTGGGATAATTAACATCAAGGATCTTTTCGGCGTTTCCGCCATAAGGGACAAGAAAATTATTGATATGGTTCTTGAACTTGTTGAATGGGATCCAGCCCAAGAATATGATCGTGTAGGTATTGATGACCAGATTTATACGATTCTCGGAATTGATCTTCCGCACCTTCGCATACCCGTAAAACCGGGTCGAAATCTTACTTCGATCATTGAAGTTGCAGCACGAAATTTTCTGCTCAAGGGGATGGGTTACCACTCTGCACGTGAATTTCAGGAAAAGCTTCTGACGCGAATGGAGGTACGTTCTCTAGGTGATGAAGTTGAGTAATCTTCGCATCTGCGTCATAACTGGACTCTCGGGCTCTGGCAAGTCTACTGCTGTAAGGGCTCTTGAAGATGAGGGGTTTTTCTGTCTTGACAATCTTCCTCCTGCACTATTGACCGTTTTTATCGAATTTCTTGAAAACTCTCCTGAAAAGGTAACTGATGTTGCCGTTGTCATTGATATCCGGACAAAGGATTTTTTCAAGGGGAAGGAGCTCTTGCTACAGGAGTTAAGGGATAAAGGGCACCAGGTAGATATTTTCTTCCTCGATGCTTCAAATGAAATTCTGGCAAGGCGTTTTTCCGAAACACGAAGAAGGCATCCGGCGGCTCTCACCGGCTCTGTTCAGGATGGCATCCTTTATGAGCGTAAACATCTGGCGGGACTACAGCAAATTGCCACTACAATCATTGATACTTCAGATCTCAACGTTCACCAGTTGAAAGAGCTGGTTGCAGACAAAGTCAGAGGCAAAGCAGCCGGTGCTCTTTTTAATCTGCATCTTCAGTCATTTGGATACCGTTACGGCGTTCCAGCTGAATCGGATCTTGTCATGGATGTACGTTTTCTCACCAATCCGCATTTTATTCCCGAACTTGCACCTCTGACCGGTCTGGATCAGGAAATCAGAAAATATCTCCTTGAAAAACAGGACACAACAGATTTTCTTGATCACTTTCTTTCTTTTATTGATTTTCTCATCCCCAGATACAAAAGAGAGGGGAAGTCGTACCTTACCATCTCAATCGGCTGTACTGGAGGTCGCCATCGTTCCGTCACCATAGTTGAAGTACTGCGAGATTTTTTTTCATCAAAGGATCTGGTTTTGAAGGTTACTCACAGAGATATCGAGAAAGGCTGAAATATGATCGGACTTGTTGTAGTAGCACATGCAGGGCTTGCAGCTGAACTTCTCAGGGCAAGTGAAATGATAGTGGGCCCAATTGAAAAGGCAGTTGCCATAGAGATTAAACCGGACGATTCTGTAGAAACTATACGTACTGCGCTGACTTCGGCCATGCAGGCCGTTACCGGCGACGGAATCATAATTATGACCGACATGTTTGGTGGAACTCCTTCAAATATGAGTCTCTCTTTTCTGGAGGACAATCGCACAGAAGTTCTTACCGGGGTCAATCTGCCGATGATGATCAAATTTGCATCAGATCGACACAATCGGGGAGTTGCTGAACTTGCAGCCCAGATAAGAGATTCAGGCAGAGATGGAGTAACAGTAGCCGGAGACTATCTGAAAAAATGAAGTCTCTACAGACCAGTTTATTGGAGGAGCAGTAATTTATCATGCTTGAGCAACAATTTACGATTGTCAACAAACTTGGACTTCATGCCAGAGCTTCGGCACTTTTTGTAAAAACCGCCAGTCGATTCAGTTCAGATGTCAAAGTCTGCAGGGAAGAGATCGAAGTTAACGGGAAGAGCATTATGGGCATAATGATGCTTGCTGCTGCAAAGGGCTCCCAGATCGAACTGAAAGTGACCGGTGAGGATGAAACTGATGCATTTCAGGTGATAGGGGAGTTGATCAGGAATGGATTCGGAGAAGAGTAACAACCTCATACTCAAGGGGATAGGAGCCTCAGCCGGAATTGTAATCGGCATAGCACTGGTTACTGACAGAAGCAGGGTTTCTGTTTCCGAGACCAATATTAACCCGAAATCCGTTCCAGATGAAATCATGCGATTCCGTCAAGCTCTAGAGATGGCAAAGGCTGAACTGATCGCCCTCAAAACAGAGCTTGAAGAAGAAAAAGGGGCGGAACATCTCCATATCCTTGAAACTCACATACTGATTCTTGAAGATGACTTGCTTGCAGAGCAGACTGTAGAGTGCATAAGAACTGCCTGCATAAATGCGGAAGGTGCATTAAAAAGAACCCTGCTGAAGTACAGGGAGATTTTTAACAGGGTTGATGACGAGTATCTTCGTGAGCGTGGTAGTGACATAGATGTTGTCGGTGAACGGATCCTGAGGCAGATGGCTGGTATTGAGCAGGAGCCGCTGAAAGCTTTCAAGGGGAAAGTCATAATAGTTGCCCACGATCTTTCTCCTGCTGATGTCCTACAGATTGACAAAAGCTGTGTTATCGGATTTATTACCGATCTTGGCGGCAAAACCTCTCACGCATCCATCCTTGCAAGAGCACTTGAAATTCCGGCTGTAGTGGGCCTTGAATCCCTCTCTTCGGCCATTATGACCGGAGATCATATTATTATTGATGGAGTAACCGGAACTGTAGTTGTTAATCCTGATGAGGGTACTTTTCGCGAATATTTAAGGCTTAAGCAGTATTATGAATTTACTGAGCGCGAGCTCTTCAAATTATGCAGGCTCCCCGCAGAGACAATTGATAATCATACTATTTTACTAAAAGGAAATGTCGAATTCATACAAGAGGTTGCCTCCCTCAAATCACACGGAGGAGATGGAATTGGCCTTTATCGAACTGAAATGCTTTTCATGAACCGATCAACACTCCCTGATGAAGAGGAACAGTTTGAAGCCTATTGCCGATTGGTTAAAGCAATCTCCCCGGATCCGGTCAGCATACGCACTCTTGACGTCGGTGGAGACAAATTTGTCCCTGACCTGAATCTTAAAGATGAATTAAACCCTGCAATGGGGCTTCGCGCAATCAGACTCTCACTTCGTAACACTGAAACCTTCAAACCACAGCTAAGAGCAATACTTCGCGCAAGCGCTTTCGGAACAGTCAGGATATTTTTCCCGATGATCTCCGGTGTCCCGGAAATACGTGAGGTAAAGCGACTTCTTGACGAGGTAAAACAGGAGCTGCGCAGTAAAAGTGTCGATTTTGACGAAAACATGAAGATTGGCGTGATGATTGAGATCCCCTCTGCTGTCATTGTTGCCGATCAGCTGGCTAAAGAGGTGGATTTTTTCAGCGTGGGCACCAATGACCTTATTCAGTACTCACTGGCAATAGACAGAACCAATGAACATCTGTCGCACCTGTATCAGCCCCTTAATCCGGCCATATTGCGTTCTCTTAAAATGATCGTGACTGCTGCTCACTCTGCCGGGATAGAGGCCTGTATTTGTGGTGAAATGGCCGGAGACCCGCTTTATCTGCCACTTCTTTTAGGTCTTGGATTTGACGAGTTATCCATGTCTCCCCCCTCAATTCCGAGAGTGAAGCAGATCTTACGGAGATGTTCCTTAACGGAAGCAGTTGAGTTGACAGGAAAGGCGCTCACTTTTGCAACCACTGAAGAGGTTGCAAATTTTCTCAACGAAGAGATAGCAGCTCACTTTTCTGACAGCATCGATTAAAAAGAGCTGCCCTGTTATTCCGGTTCTAAATCAAAGATGACATCAAGACGGCGAGGATTGAGGCGACGAAGGGGTAAAAATTCTACGTTGAGGAGCCAAGACGAGCCAACGAAGATGCCGCTTTGATTTCGAATCGGAATTACTCTGCAAGCAGCTGAAACAGAAAAGGCGTACTGTAATCAGTACGCCTTTTCTGTAACTCATCTGTATCTGTTCAGATTGTCAAGGGCAGGTAAATATCGCCTCAACTCGCCGGTTATTCTTGCGGCCTTCCTCGGTATCATTTGTACCTATCGGCTTTGACTCGCCAAATCCTTTGGCAGAAATACGGCCTGCAGATATCCCCTGTTGACTGATGAGATACTTACGTACTGAATCAGCGCGGCGTTGAGACAGCTTCATGTTAGAAGCATCAGTACCGACACTGTCAGTATGCCCTTCCATCAAGCTCTTTGCCTTCGGGAATTTCTTCATCTTTTCACCAACAATATTCAACTCGTCATGGTGAGCGGGTACGATATCATATTTGTTTGTCTCAAATGTAATACTCAGTCTCATGCTTTCACAATCTATGATCGGACAACCGTTCTTGTCGACCTTTACACTGGTTGGGGTGTTAGCGCATGTGTCAAAAGCATCGGGTACGCCGTCATTATCGCTGTCAATAACAACTGGAACCGGTTTGATTGCCGGTTTGGGGAGTGGAGCTGGTGCCGGCTTTGAAACAGCAAGAATTGTCGAGCTGCTGGCAGAGCCCCCTTCACCGGTACAGGTCATTGTATATGAAGTTTCAGCCGAAGGGGAGACTGTCATGACACCATTAAACTGTACTGCGCCAATTCCAGGCTGAATAGAACAGGAGGTGCTGTGCATGGAAGTCCAGGCGAGTGTAGCAGAGCCTCCAGGAAGAATCGACTGGGGAGTTACAGCAAGCGAAGCAGTTGGTGCAGGTGCAGCAACCGGAACTGGCGGAGGAGGAGGCACTGGCTTGACAACTGCTGCCGGAGCAGGAGCCGGCACAACTGCTGCCGCTTTTGGCGCTTCTACTGCCTTTACAGGCTTTTTGACTCCACCGAACTGGAAAGCAAGGCCAATAGTAGCTTCATAATTATCCAGAGACTCGCCACTATCTATTATCAAATGCCGAAGGTCAGCTCTTAAATCGACATCCTCTTTAAGAGCATATTTAGCGCCAATGCCATAAGAGAAAACTCCGGTATCATAAACTGAGGTCATGGCGCCGTAACCAGCAGCAAGGAACGGCACAAAGTCATTTTTAGGGAAAAAGTGGTAAAGAGCCTCCAGCCTGGCATTTAATATGTCAACAGCTCTTTCACTGGTAGGGCCATTTTTCCAGGAGAGTGAATGAACATAATGAAGCATGGCCTCCAGCCCCAGCCTGTCGGTAAAGTTATAGCCGACCTTGAGCCCGTACAAAACGTTAGGGTCTATATTGTGCTTACTGTCAAAATGGTATCCGCCTATAACCGGAGATACGACCAGCGCACCGCTCCTGTTCTCGGCAAATGCAGCAGTTGACAATAGTGTAGCAATTGCCAGGGCGCCAAGTGTCAATAATGCTCGTTTCATTCTATTCTCCTTTCAAAATTATTGATTTGAACATGCAGATGGATAAAGTAAAGCTGAATTTATATATCATCAAAAAGCTTGTTTGTCTTTATTAAAATAAGGCAACCCCCTATGCAGCTCTGCCAAAGAATATACTCTCATAATGGTTATTTGCAAGAGAATCAAGCTGTTTTTTTTCGGAACCGATCACAACTGTGCATCATTATGGGATGAAAGATAATACTGTCTTGAAAGGGTGAATTATTTCTGTTATATAGAAACATTGCCAATGCAATAATGCGAAGAGCAAGGAGTCTTACATGGCGAATCCTCAGATGGTGATGTACGATGAGGAGTTCAGGCAGATAAACATCGTCATTGATAAACTGCTCCGGGAAGCAAACGCCAAAGTCATCTTTCTGGTTGACAAAAATGGCCAGCTTATCTCCGGAGTTGGTGATGTTGAGCGCTTTGACACAACCTCGCTGGCATCACTTACTGCGGGCAATATTGCCGCAACAGGTGGTCTTGCCAAACTGATCGGAGAGAAGGAGTTTTCGATTCTCTTTCATGAAGGAGAAAAAGATAACCTGCACATTTCAATCGTCGGTGGCAGGGTTATACTTGTCGTCCTGTTCGACAACAAGTCATCTCTGGGACTTGTAAGGCTCCGTGTAAAGAAAGCTTCGGATGAATTGACCATTATCTTTGATGGTCTGATGCAAAAAGCTGAAGAGAAAGAAAAAAGCGGCACGACCGATTTCCCGTTTGCAGAAATTACTGACGACGATATCGACAACCTCTTCAGTTGAGACGGATGGAGTAAACTAATGTCGTTTATAAATTACGCTTCCCGCGAGATAAATTGCAAAATCGTATACTACGGCCCTGGCCTCTGCGGAAAAACTACAAATCTTCAGTACATCTATCAAAAGACAGCAGCAGACGCCAAAGGGAAGATGATCTCTCTTGCGACTGAAACCGAGCGAACTCTTTTCTTCGACTTTCTCCCTCTTGCTCTGGGTGAAATACGTGGTTTCAAGACACGTTTTCACATCTACACCGTCCCTGGACAGGTTTTCTATGACGCATCCCGCAAGCTTATCCTCAAAGGTGTTGATGGCGTTGTTTTCGTAGCGGATTCGCAAGAAGAGCGCTACGACGCCAACATTGAGTCTATGGATAATCTTCGCTACAACCTGCTTGAACAGGGATATGATCTCGACAAGATACCTTTCCTTATCCAGTATAACAAAAGGGATTTGCCAAATGCCATGCCTGTCGATGAGTTGAGAAAAGATCTCAACCCTCAGGGGGTGCCAGACTTTGAAGCATGCGCATCAACTGGAGAAGGGGTATTCGAGACATTGAAGGCTGTTGCAAAACTGATTCTGGTTGACCTGAAAAAAGGGCGTTAATATCGTAACTACTCAGTAGTCAGTAGTCAGTAGTCAGAATGTTTACATCTCACCTCTCTTTTCGCAACCGTGCAGCAAAAAACCCATCCATACCGTGCCTGTGTGGCCAACTCCTGAAATACCCGCGCGTTGTCTCCATTTCTGCCAGATGCTGAAGTTGCGAAGTTACAGGTTCAATCAGAAAACCGGGATTACTCGCCAAAAATCTGTCTATGACCTGCTCATTTTCAGTTTCAGTTGTCGAGCAGGTGGCATATAGCAATACACCTCCAGCCTTCAGCAGATGCACAGAATTTTCCAGAATCGCCAACTGGGTGACTGCAAGTCTTTCAGGGTCAGTCGGCTCCTTCCACCACTTCCCTTCAGGTTTATGTTGAATAACGCCTAATCCTGAACAAGGTGCATCCAGAAGCAGCTGGTCAAAGAGTTTATCCGAAAGAGTGATCGACGGCTTTGTGGCGTCCATGACATTTATGACAATATTCTCAATACCGAGCCGGGTTGCTGCTTCTGAAACCTGCTGAAGCTTGCGACTGTTTTTGTCACAGGCAACTACACTCCCATACCTGCCGGTTATTTCGGCAAGATAAGTAGCCTTGCCACCAGGCGCTGCACAGATATCAAGAACGTGATCGCCTGGCTGCGTACCCATGAGAATGACAGCCAGTTGAGATGCTTCATTCTGAACCGTAAACAGCCCTTCCTGGAAGCTTCGCAAAGCTGGCAGTGACACCGGAGAGGTTATGATAATCCCATCCGGAGCATAGCAACAGGGCACTGCTGTCAAACCCTCCCCAGCAAGCCTGCATAGCAGCTCTTCACGGCTTGCCTTCATTCTGTTGACTCTTATTGTAAATGGAGGGGGGGTGGACATGATAGCTGCAAGCTGTTCTGCCTCTTCAAAACCAAGCTGCTCCAGCCATTTTTCCACAAGCCATCTAGGGTGGGAGTGCCTTGCAGCAAGATAAGCTACAGGCTCTTTTGCAGGGTCAGGGTAGAGGATATCTGCTCGTCCGCGATCAGCATTTCTAAGGACTGCGTTGATAAAACCGGCTGCCTTTGGAGCCATCTCCTTTGCAAGGTTAACCGACTCATTAACTGCCGCAGATACCGGCACCCTGTCCAGAAAGAACATCTGGTAAAGCCCGAGCCTGATTATTACCAGCACAGCTCGCTCAAGCCTGGCAACAGGGGTTCTGGAAAACTGGCTTATGAAATGGTCAAGCGTCCCCTGCCTTCGCAAGGAACCATAAACAAGTTCGGTGAAGAGCCCTCTGTCTGCCCCTGCGAGTCGCCCCTCCTTGAGTTCTCTGTCAATAAGCAGGTCAGCATATGAGCGCTCTTTTTCAATCCGTAAAAGCACCTTGAAAGCGGCATGTCGTGCAGCATTGATCATTTTTTGTCTCGAACCCTTGAAAACGGTTTTGCACTCTTCAAGGCAGCAGCTCTACGCTCATTAAGGTTCGACATTCTGATTTCTCTGGCTCCTGCCAGAACATCAACCATCCCTCTCTCCAGAGCCGCCTTTCTGCGCGACTCCGAAAAACTTCGGGCTGCAAGCTTCTGGCTGCTCTTGATGCCGAATTTTTTCCTGTACTCTCCTGCTGTCATACCATGAGCAGTCCCCAGATGCTTCTTGAGTGTCTTGAAACCCCCTTTGTTGCACTCCATGCAGACAACTTCATCCTTTCTGAATGCCTGTTTCAAAGTCAAAACAGCAGGTTGCTGCTCAACAGCAGGATTTTCAGGAAACGGTGCAGAGTCAAGCTGGCTGAGTGTTGCATAAACCTCTTGTATCTCCTGCAAAAGCTGATCTTTTGTCATCTGTGTATTGGATGCATGCGAAGATACGATTTCAGCAACAAGTTCAAGTACGGTTTTCATAAAAAGCTCCTTTACCTGCGAAATAAAAATCTAAAGTATTTGTGAATTCAACTATAGAAAATATTTTCTGCATGAACATTATGATCCAATCTAGTATAAAGCCTTCAATTGTCAATTCATTTTTTGCTATTTCAACTCAACTCATCATTGACTCTCTTGAACGGAAGTTCTCTGCTCAAAAAAGTCGACCCCTTATGGCTCTCCTGACCTCGTGAGGTAAGTTAAAAAAAGTGGTTCATCCGCAGAATCTGTGGGTAGATTCCAGAAAATGGGGGCCTAAACGGCCACCAGTTAATGAAAATAGAGCATCCCGTCTTCAAATCTGGTTCATCCGCAGAATCTGTGGGTAGATTCCAGAAAATGGGGGCCTAAACGGCCACACAGTTAATGAAAATAGAGCATCCCGTCTTCAAATCTGGCATTGTGTGTTTCGACCAAGAAACCCAATACAGAAAAGGAGAACGGGATGCAGATCAAGTCTATCCTGAATCAGATTCAATTGCATCATGGTTTTGTGTATGG
>JANNRW010000167.1:0-11366 GCA_031401815.1 Geobacteraceae bacterium
TGAACTTTGCGGCTAATTTGCGCTGCCTGATTATCAGGCATGTCAGAGGGTGTTGCATATTTTTCAGGCATCTCGCTTTCCGATCAATTTGCCGCCTGAGCAGTCTCCTCTCCTTCAGGCGCCTTTTATCAACCCTTCAGCAGCTATAACCAATGAATTCAAAACTTAAAATCGGATCTCTCGAACTGGCAGATAATTTGCTTTTAGCTCCTATGGCAGGGATAACCAACTCCCCGATGCGTACTCTTGCCAGAGAGCAGGGGGCTGCGCTCTGCTTTACCGAAATGGTCAGCGTGAACGGACTTGCAAGAAAAGGTGAGAAGAGTTTTGCCCTGTTGAACAGCACCCCCCTTGATCGCCCTCTCGGCGTGCAGCTTTTCGGAGATGATCCGCTGCTTCTGGCAGAAGGAGCTCTCCTGTCCGCCCCTTTTTGCGATCTGATCGACATCAATATGGGTTGTCCGGTAAAAAAGGTGGTTGGCGGCGGTGCGGGGAGTGCACTGATGCAGTCACCTGACAAGGTTCGCGCTATTGTCAGAGCTGTACGACGGGCAACAGATCTGCCTCTGACCATAAAGATACGTACCGGCTGGAGTTCAGAGACGGCAAATTTTCTTCTGATCGGAAGGGTTGCCCAGGATGAAGGGGCAGATGCTGTTACGCTGCACCCCAGAACCAGGGCACAGATGTTCGAAGGGTTTTCTGACTGGTCACAGATCAGAGAGTTGAAGCAGGCACTGGCCATCCCGGTTCTGGGGAGCGGAGACCTTTTCACCCCGGCAGATGTGACCAGGATGTTGCAGGAGACTGGATGTAACGGTGTAATGATAGCCAGAGGCGCACTCGGAAACCCATGGATATTTCGTGAAACACTGGCTCTGCAAGCCGGTCAGATGCCGCAGCCGCCAACATCCTCCGAACGCGCAGAGATGGCCTTGCGGCATCTTGCTCTTTTTACACAAGCTTCAGGCGAGAGAGTGGCTGTCATGGAGATGCGCAAACACCTCTGCTGGTATGCAAAAGGGGTTGAGGGCGCAGCAAGGTTCAGAGCCAGGGTGAACATGATAGAGAGTCGGGCAGCAATGGAAACTGCGATTTATGAGTTTTTCCCCCAGGGAGCCAGATGAAACCAGAAGATCTTCCGGAATTCTACGCAAATGTGATTGACAGCGTCGGCGATGGCGTCATAGTCATAGATCTTGAGAGTCTTGTGCTGCTGATGAACCCGGTGGCAGAGGAGATGTCGGGTGTCTCCAGCCGGATCAGTCTGGGGCAGTCATTTGCGGCAATCTTCAAGGGAGAGGCTTCATTGCTGGAGATAGTTGAAAAAAGCGCTGTCTCCGGAATGTCTATATCAGATCACGAGAATGTAGTCCTGAAAAAAGGGGGCAAGCTGACACCGGTGAGCGTCTCCACATCACCTCTTCTTCTTGCCAACGGCATTCGAGCCGGGACTATAATCCTTCTCAGGGATCTCACCAATATCAGGGATCTTGAGGAGGCAGTAAGGAGATCTGACAGGCTCTCTGCTCTTGGCACACTGGCGGCAGGTCTTGCTCACGAGATCAAAAATCCTCTGGGGGGGATCAGAGGCGCTGCCCAACTCCTGGAGATGGAACTGGCTGAAGATGATGAACTGCGTGACTGTACCAGGGTTGTCCTGAAAGAAGTTCAGAGGGTAAACCGTATAGTGGAGGAGCTCCTTGATCTGGCTTCTCCCCGCAAGCTGAACCTGACCGGGGTGAATCTGCACAAGATTCTTGCCCATATTGTTTTTCTGCAACAGCAGGCAGTGGAGGGGCAGTCGATCACGTTTCAGCGTCATCTTGATCCAAGTATCCCGGCTGTTCTTGCGGACGAGGGGCGACTGGCGCAGCTCTTTCTGAACCTGATAAAGAATGCAGTGGAAGCAGTTGGTGAGAGCGGGGTAGTCACCATTTCAAGCCGGATTGTGGCGGAATACAGCATGACCCAGAAGGGGGAGCGTCGCTCGCGGATGGTGGCGATTGAAATTGCTGATGATGGCACCGGAATTTCGCCGGAAGTTCTGGAGCAGCTTTTCACTCCGTTTTTTACGACCAAGGAGAAGGGTACAGGTCTTGGTCTGGCCATCTGTCAGAAGATAGTCGCTGAGCATCGCGGCATGATAAGGGTAGAGTCGGAAGCGGGGCGGGGGACAACTTTTACGGTCATGTTGCCATTAGTGCAGTGAAATAAGCGTTGAAATGTTGAAATGTTGAGGGGTTGAGGCGTTGAGATGTTGAGGCGTTGAGATGTTGAGTTGGTGAGCATTACTTTCGGAGTTCTGGGGTCTGTTATGTCAATTAAAAGAATACTGGTTGCCGATGATGAAGAGAGCATGCGCTGGGTGCTTTCGAAGGCGCTTCGCAAGAAGGGGTTTACTGTGGATCTTGCTCGTGATGGCGAAGAAGCCCTGCGGCTGATCCGTTCCGAGAGTTACGATCTGGCTATTCTGGATATAAAAATGCCAGGCATTTCCGGACTCGACCTGCTTGACCGGGTGAGGGAAATCAGGGAGGAGCTGCTGGTCGTCATCATGACAGCTGAGGCCGGGATGAAAAATGCTGTCGAGGCGATGAAGCGAGGCGCTTACGATTATCTTTCCAAACCGTTTGATCTTGATGTCATGGACGCCATAGTCGAGAAGGCGAGCCGGGCTCGTGAGATGACCCTTGAGGTTTCCACCCTCAAAGAAGAGTTGCGGGATCATTATCTGCTGGAAAACGGGATAATCGGTAACTCTCCCGCAATGCGCGAAGTCTACAAGACCATCGGCAAGGTCGCTCCAAGCGACATGACAGTACTTATTCAGGGAGAATCCGGTACCGGCAAGGAGCTGATAGCAAGGGCGATTCACTACAACTCCCGTCGACTGGTGAAGCCATTCATAGCATTGAACTGCGCAGCTATCCCGAAGGATCTGCTGGAGAGCGAGCTGTTTGGCCACGAAAAAGGATCCTTTACCGGAGCAACAGAGAGAAAGCCGGGAAAATTCGAGCAGGCAAACGGGGGGACTGTCTTTCTTGACGAGATTGGCGACATGCCGCTGGATCTTCAGGCAAAGATTCTTCGTGTACTCCAGGAGCGGGAGATTACCCGCACCGGTGGGAGCCATAATATACATGTTGATGTACGGATAGTTGCTGCAACCAACCAGGATCTACAGCAGCTCGTACATCAACGGCTTTTCAGGGAGGATCTCTACTACAGGCTGAATGTGGTGCCGATAAATCTTCTCCCCTTAAGGGAGCGACGCGAAGATATTCTCCTTCTGATTGACTACTTTTTGCAGAAAACCTGTGCAGAGCTCGATATTTCGCTCAAGAAAATTGATCAGAGCGCTCTTGATCTCCTTGTAGCAAACTCCTGGCCAGGTAATGTACGGGAGCTGGAAAACGCTATCAAGCGTGCGGTCATACTCTCTTCTGATCCGCTTCTAGTGGAAAATGATTTCCCGTCGGTTGCTCCTGGCGGAGTGGTGCAAACCGGGGGTGGAGATGACCTCTCCCTTGAGGCGCTGGTTGATGCCAAACTCAGGATTTCATTTGCCAACATCGACAAGCTGGAGAGCGGCGATGTTTACAATATGGTGATTGAACAGGTCGAACGGCCACTGATCAGCCTTCTTCTGGAAAAGACTCGCTGGAATCAGGTCAGGGCTGCCAGTATCCTCGGAATAAACCGGAATACACTGCGCAAAAAGATTACCGATCTGGGGATTGAAGTTAAAAAAGGTTGACCTGGGAGAGATGCTCTTGCAACAAATCTTTTCAGAGAATCAGCGAGTGCATCAAATGTTGAGTTGTTGAGTAATTACCTCTCAACATATTCAACAACTCAACTCTCAACTGTTTTACCGGAGGTGTCATCCATGGCAGATGTCTATGCAACAATCGCAGAAGCAGGGGATGATGTTCAGGAACGCCTTGCCGACGTGCTTGAGTGTCGTGCTGCAAATCCCAGGCAGCAGTCGATGCTTCGGGAGTATCTCGCAGATATCACGCTTTTGGCAGGAGGGGCTGCTCTTGATGTAGGGTGTGGAACCGGAGCAGTCAGCAGGGTTCTGGCTACCCTTCCAGGGGTAAGTGCAGTGACCGGGGTTGACCCTTCTCCTGTATTCCTTGCACGAGCCAGGGAGCTATCGTCCTCTGTTGCCAACATTTCGTTCAAGGAGGCTGATGGACGTTGCCTCCCGTTCGAGGATAACTCTTTTGCCCTGGTGGTGTTCCATACCACCCTGAGCCATGTCCCTGATCCGGGAAGAGCGCTGGCTGAGGCTTTCCGGGTTCTTGTCCCGAACGGTACAGTGGCAGTATTTGATGGCAACTACACTACTACCACCCTGGCAATCGGTGAGAATGATCCGCTTCAGGCCTGCGCAGATGCAGCCATGGCAGCGCTTGTTCACGACAGATGGCTTATCCCCGGTCTGCCTGCACTGGTCAGAAATGCCGGTTTCAAGGTGATGAAACAACGCAGTTTCGGGTTTATGGAGAGTTCTGAACCGGATTACATGATGAGTTTTGCTGACCGTGGAGCCGACGTGCTGGCTGCCGACGGGATAATCGGTGCAGAGCTCGCCGCAGCGCTTAAAGCTGAAGCCCGCAGACGTGCGGCAGCCGGAAGGTTTTTCGGGCATATTGCATATGGAAGTCTTATTGCCAATAAATCAACCGAATAAATCCGAAAATCACTCCAGCTTTTCAAAAGTTCCTTTTTCACCGCAGTGAGGACACTTTTGCGGTTTGCAGCGCCCTTCCTTGCTGAAACCGCATGATTTGCAACGCCACTCTGTCATAACTTACCCCCTTATTTACTGCTTTCCAGCTGTATCTCCCTGACTTCGCCGAAAGTTGACAGAGGCAGATCGAATTTGTTTTCATCACCTACTACCATGATAGTCAGTGCTTCAGGGTGCAGATATTTACGTGCAACCCTAAGAACATCATCTCTGCTGACTTTGGCAATGTTATCCCGGAAGTTTTCAAGATAGCGATCCGGATAATTGTAGTATTCGAGTCTTGCCTGCTGGGCGACTATTGAGTCTGCCTTCATGAAGCCGAATATGAAGGAGTTGATGATCGACTCCTTTGCCTGATTCAGCTCCTCTTCGCTTACAGGCTCTTTTGTCATTCCGGCGATTATTTCGCGCATCAGGTTTATAGCCTTTGCAGTTGTTGCAGATTTTGTCTCGGTTTCAGCAATGAAAAGCCCCGGAAAGCGTCTGCCGATGTCGAAGCGGCTCCCGGCATGGTATGCCAGCCCCTGATTGGAGCGGATCTCCTGTGTAAGCCGCGAAGTAAAGCCGCCGCCGAGTATATAGTCCATGACCCGCAGGCTGTACTGGTCAGGATTACTCTTTTCAACTCCGGCATGACCCATCCGGATAACTGACTGACTTACCGGCTTTCTTGCAAAAAGAGTCTGTTTTTTCGGGGTTGTATCAGGAGAAGAGATTGCTGGCGGTTTCAGCTCTTCCGGTTGCCACCCCTCAAAGAGCTGTTCCAGTTTTGCCACAAGCTCCTTCCGGTTAAAGTCGCCGCTGACCGCAAGAATCATCCCTTGCGGTCGATAGTAGCGCTTGTGGAAGGCCAGCATGTCGTCACGTGTGATCTTTGTGACCGATTCAATGGTTGCAACCCGCCCGAGCGGGTGATTGGCGTAAAGCGCCCTTCTCAGCTCACGCGAGGCGACATTTTTCGGATCATCGTTCTGTCTGCGAATCGCGTCAATGGTGTTTTTCCTGGCAAGCTCAACCCTTGACTGCTCAAAGCCCGGATTCATAAGTATATCTGCATAGAGTTCCAGGGTACGGTCAAGATTTCTGGCAAGTGTGGTCATGGAGAGGCCGCCTGAATCTTCGCCGATTCCTGACTCTATGCCGGAAGCCATGAATTCAAGCTCTGCATCAAGAGCATCCGGTTTGATGCCGGTCGTGCCGCCGCTTCTGATCAGCGCTCCGGTGAGCCCTGCGAGACCTGTCAGCTCCGGCGGCTCATAAATGCTTCCGGTGTTTATGTACGAAGTCATGCTTACAAGCGGGAGTTCATGATCTTCCAGAAGGTAGAGAATCATCCCGTTTTTCAGGGTCATACGGTCGCTTTTGGGGATAGAGAACTGTAACGGTGCAAAACTTAACGATCTGGGATCTACTGTTTTCGGTGTTGTCGTGCAAGCAGGGAGCATGAAAGCTGTGGCAAGCAGGATGAATAACAGATTATTGCGGCTCATTTGGAAGTAACCTCCTGTTTTGTGATAAAGCCTACAATCCTGTTTTCTCTGGACAGATATTTTTTTGCGACCCGCTGGATATCTTCAGGCTTAATCCCTTCTACATCCTTGCGATGTTCAATCAGGTAGCGCCAGCTTCCGGCAATCGCCTCGTACTCGGTAAGGTTCCTTGCCAGCCCGCCAATCGAGGTCATCTGTCTGGCCTCTTCATATTCGAGCCGGTTAAGGATCTGCTGAAGCTCCCTGGGAGTTACAGGTTCGTTTTTCAGTCGATCCAGCTCTTCGTAAAGAGCTGATTCAACCTCTTGTACAGTATGTGGCTGACGTGGAGTGGCGGTGATAATAAAGAGGTTCGGATAACGATGGCCCGGCGCCGAGAACGAGCCGGTGCTGGTTGCAAGCTGCTTTTCAATAACCAGCTTCTTGTGCAGTCGCGAGGTTCTGCCGTCGGATAGGAGCATGTTGATGACATCGAAAACCAGCTCATCGGGGTGAGGAAGGGTCGGTTTATGAAAGCCGACCATCAGCTCGGCACCGGCATCACCGATTACTTCAATCCGTTTTTCTCCCTGCTGGGGGGGCTCTTCAACAGCTACCGGAGGTACCGGCTGTCCTGGAGGAATATGGCCGAAATATTTTTCAACCAGGGCAATGGTCTTTATCGGGTCAATGTCGCCTACAATGGCTATTATGGCGTTATTGGGGGCGTAGTAGCGCTTCAGAAAATCCTCCGCCTTGGTACGGGTCAGGTTTGCTATGTCTGACATCCAGCCGATGATCGGCTGGCCGACAGGGTGAGCATTAAAAGCGCTGGCAATAAATGTTTCCCAGAGTTTCCCGTCCGGCTCCGCCTCGTAAGTGCGCCGTCGCTCTTCCATGACAACGGCTCGTTCCGTATAGAACTCCCTCAGCACCGGGTTCTGCATCCGGTCTGACTCGATAGCAGCCCAGAGTTCCAACTTGTTTGACGGAAGGCTGATCAGATAGGTTGTGCCGTCCTTGCTGGTGTAAGCGTTGTAGTTAGCACCGCCGTTACGATTGTAAATCTGGGCAAACTCCTCTTTTACAACATACTTGCCTGCCTCTTTTTCCAGTGCAGCCAGCTCATCCTCAAGTTTTTTTACCAGTTCCGGATCACCCTTGGCATGGCGGGCTTTTTCCAGTGTAAGTTGTTGTGCAACAATCTCAATCTTCTCAAGGAGCGGTTTTTCAGCTTCATAGTTTGTTGTGCCCAGGGTCTTTGTCCCCTTGAAAAGCATATGTTCGAGCAGATGCGCTATCCCCCGCTCGTCACTGCGCTCGTCAACCGCTCCAACTCTGTAGCGAATCCAGGCCGCCACAGTTGGGGAAGTATGCCGCTCAACCATGAGAAGCTTCATGCCGTTTGCAAGGGTGTGCTCTTTTACCCGCTCTGCAAGGCCGCTGGCAAAAGCCGGGGTGGCTGCAGCCAGGAGTAGAATTGCTATCAGTAATTTTTTCATCTGCTTCATGGATCACCTCTGGGTATAACTTATCCGGCTTGCCGGTGAAGCATTAGTGTATATCAGTATCAGCTCCAGTGTAAACCTTGAACTGGTTTATAAACGGTCTTCTTTACCAATAGAGTCCGGTTTGGCCGACAGCCATGCCAGGCGTGTTCCAACAGTTCAGGAAGTCCGTGAAACATACAGCTTGCAGTTTGCTTCACCACATGTAATATAGTATGTAAAATAACATGAACCTGGAGCCGCTATGACAACTTATGCCAGAGATGAAATAATGTCGTCCAGCGAGGTCGTGCGCAACTTTAGCAGCGTCCTTGCCAGTATTTCCGGACACAAGCGAGATAAGGTCGCCATCATCCGCAATAACCGTATGGAGGCGGTTTTGGTGCCGATTGACGAATACGAGAGGATGCAGGAGATCTGTGCAGTTGCCGAAGAGTTTGAATTGTACGGCATCATTGCCGAACGGAGCAAGACGCCACCTGAAGAGTATGTCAGTCTGACTGCTGCTCTGAATAAATGTGGAGTCAAACCGGATGAGCTGTGAAGTAAAACTCCACCCTCTTGCACTGACAGAACTCCAAGCCCTTGACGGGCGCCTGCGGCTGGTAGTGGCAAAGCAGTTGCTCAAGTTGCAGGAAAACCCGCTGGCAGACAAAGAGCTTGGCAATCGCGCAGGTCTGGATCTGACCGGTTACCGCAAGCTCTATCTGGATAACCGCCGCATACGGATTGTCTACCAATATCGGCATGCAATACTGGTTGTTTTTGTGGTTTCCATTGGCAAGCGGGAAGATCTGGCAGTTTATCTTGAGGCGGCACGCAGAGTGGAATCGGGGTGAGTGCCTGCTTATTTTACTACACTATAAATACCGTTACTTATGTGACTCAATTATGTATAATTCAGTCAATTGAATGCCGGAGTTCCTTTCATGTACATTATCCAAAAGCATCTTGAAAATCTTGGGAAAGCACTTATTCCGGGTAAAGCGGTCATAATATACGGTGCGCGCCGTACCGGTAAAACAACGCTGGTCAGGCGATTTCTGCAGGATATTGAAGAGCCGTATCTCCTGGTCAGCGGTGAAGACATAACCGTTCAAGGTTATCTGGCCAGCCAGTCGATTGAGAAGCTTTCAGCCTTTGTCGGCGACAATCGTCTTTTGGTAGTGGACGAAGCTCAGAGGGTTCCAGGTATCGGCGTCAACCTCAAGTTGATAGTTGATCAGATTCCCGATATCAGGATTATTGCTACAGGATCGTCATCTTTTGATCTGGCCAGGGCAGTGGGAGAACCGCTTACCGGACGTAAAACCACCTTGAGGCTCTATCCGCTCTCCCAGCTGGAGCTCGGTCAGATCGAGCAGCGCCACCAGACCGACGCCAACCTGGAAAGCCGCCTGATCTACGGTTCATATCCCGAAGTGGTTTTGAGCAACGATAACCGGGCTCGTGAGCAGTATCTGAAAGAGATAGTCTCCTCTTATCTCTATAAGGATATTCTTGAGCTTGATGGAATCCGGCATTCGTCAAAAATCAGCAGACTGCTCCAGCTGATGGCCTTTCAGGTCGGCAAAGAGGTCTCCTACACCGAGCTCGGCACCAGTCTGGGGATGAGTAAAAATACTATCGAACGCTATCTTGACCTGCTGGAAAAGGCATTCGTTATCCAGAAACTTTCAGGGTTCAGTCGAAATCTTCGTTCGGAAATAACCAAGAACAGTCGTTACTATTTCCTCGACAACGGGGTGCGTAACGCACTTATCAATAACTTCAATGCTCTCGAACTCCGCAACGATGCCGGAGAACTCTGGGAAAACTATCTGGTGATCGAACGGTTGAAGCGCCAGGAGTATCTGCTGGAGCAGGCCAATAACTACTTCTGGCGTACCTATAGCCAGAAAGAGATTGATCTGGTTGAAGAGCGGGGCGGGAAACTGTTCGGTTATGAGATGAAATGGGGTGCGGCACAGGCAAAGCCGCCCAAAGAGTGGCTGGCAGCGTACCCCAATGCAACCTGGCAGCTTATAAACCGGCAAAACTATCTGGAGTTTATTGCCTGACTCTAAGGTCTGACGCTCGCCCTCCTTTCACACAGCAATATCCTTTATTAATCAGGGATAAAGGGGATCAAGGCGGATAACCTCAATAGCTCTTTGGAATTTGACCTCAATGTTTTTCCTGACTTCATCCCGTCCATCCTGTTCGTTCATCCCTTTGAAAATGTTTGTTGTTTCCGGTTTCTGTTTCGATTGTGCTGAGCAGTTACCCGGTATCAATCCGCACCCATTACAATTAAAAAAATATTACATTAGAATTGTTGACAAGAATAGTGCAGGTATTCAATATCCTGACACTTATTGTTCTGCGATGTCAGTTTCTTAATTAAATGCTTGCTATGAAGAAGGGATCGCGAACCCTGCGCGAATTTTTGAGGCTTGAATGGTTGCCGAGAGTAGCGCCATTTGCTGTTGTAGAGAGGAAGCCGTTTTTTCAGTTTTAATGCTGATTGAGCGGCTTTTTGTGTTTTTGGAGGTGGGGGAGCGGGGGGCAGGGGGGTCGAGGAGTGCTCAAGCAGGCGCTAGAACGAATTTGCGCGGAAGAGAAAAGGGCTTGACAATGATTTCAATCTATAACATTCTGATTTCAGGAATAAATAACGGTGTATTTGCCCCCCGCTGGATCAGCCGCAAGGCCTCTGGCGGGGTTATTTATTTTAAGAGAGCAACAGATGCCTGCTGAGCCCTCAATAAAGCGCGCCGTTGCCTTCTTAGACGGCCAAAACCTCTTTCACCATGCCAAGGCTGCCTTTGGCTACCCCTTTCCCAACTATGACCCTCACAAACTTGCAGCGCATATCTGCTCCCTAAAAGGGTGGCAGCTTATCGCTGTTCATTTTTATACCGGCGTCCCCTCCGATATCGACAAACCATTCTGGAATCACTTCTGGACTGCCAAGATGGCAGTCATGGGCACCAGGGGAATTAAAACCTTTTCCAGGCCGCTTCGTTACCGGAACCAGAGCATTCTCTTGCCCGATGGCTCCACAACAGTTGCCTCGGTCGGCCAGGAAAAAGGGATTGACGTACGGATAGCGCTGGATATCGTCCGGTATGCGCTCGACGATGCGTATGATGTTGCTCTCATCTTCAGTCAGGATCAGGACTTGTCCGAAGCAGTTGAAGATGTGAAGAAAATTTCTCTTTTCAAAGATCGCTGGATCAAGCTCGCCTGCGCGTTTCCGGTCAGCCCGACGGTCCCCAAGCCGCGAGGAGTCAACGGCGCCGATTGGATAAAGATTGACCGGGCAAACTACGATGCCTGCCTCGACCCCAATGATTACCGGCCCAGGGAGGCACGATGACTGCCAGCGATTTGATGAGGCTCGGAAAGATATGGCGTCCTGAAGGTTTTATGTTCCAGACAAGACAGGATTTTACAGGCTTGAAATCACAATTTGTGATTTCAAGCTGGGGAGGAATTCGCCGCGCAAAACATATTATCTGCCGGAAGTATCTTGACTTTCCGATCCTGATTGACACACTCCCTCAAGCCTCAAGCCTCAAGCCTCAAGCCTCAAGCCTCAAGCCTCAAGCCTCAAGCCTCAAGCCTCAAGCCTCAAGCCTCAAG
>JANNRW010000168.1:0-8077 GCA_031401815.1 Geobacteraceae bacterium
TGCAAAAAACTAACCGGACACCACTGGTTTTTTGTTACTTTATCCTCTCTCTTTTAGGATGAGCCTTATAAATCATCTCTCCCCATCAAGGCCGAGTCGTGCAGAAAATGGAAATCTATCTCTTCACCTGCCTGAAAAACAGTCCTTTCTGCCGGTAATAGCGCAATTGCGTCAGCATTAACAAGTGTGCGCTGTAGCCCTGTCTGTTGATTCCCTGCTGAGTGGACTTTAAAAATGTTGCCTTCCCTTGCTACCTTGATCCTCAAGAGTGACGCTTTCCCCTCTTTTTTATGCACTTCTTCAAGAAGCATCCCTTTGAAGAGCGGTCTGAATACCCCTTTATAACCCATCATTTTTAAAAGAGCAGGTCTTACAAACTCCTCAAACATCAGCATGGATGAGACCGGATTCCCCGGGAGCGAGAACACCGGCTTATCACCCTTCATCCCGAAAGCAGTGGGGCCGCCCGGTTTCAACGATATTTTCCAGAATATCTGCTCAACCCCGGCTTTGCCCAGCACTTCCCTGACAAGGTCTCTTTCACCTGCTGAAACGCCTGCTGTGGTTACCAGAACATCAGCCCGAAGTCCTGAAGCAATCTTTTCCTGAAGACTCTCCTCGTTGTCCCTGGCAATGCCGAGCAGTACCGGTTCACCACCAGCTTCCATAACAGCGGCTGCAAGAGCAGGAGCATTACTGTTGATTATCTTCCCATTAATCGGCTCTGTTCCAGGTTCGATCAATTCGTCCCCGGTTGACAATATGGCTACTTTTACGCGCCGGTAGACCGGTAAAGCTGTAATTCCGGCTGCTGCAAGCATATTTATGTCAGCCGGTCTTATCACTGATCCGGCAGTAACTACCGGTTCACCGGATCGGATATCTTCACCCTTGTTGCGGATGTGCGCCCCGGCTTTGACATTGCCGGGGACAGTAATTTCTGTACAGCTTTCAGCAAGTATTTCTTCAAAAGGGATGACAGCATCGCAGTCAGAGGGGATTGGCGCTCCGGTCATGATCCTCACTGCTGATTGAGGCGGAACTGATTCATCACGACTGCCGCCAGCCATTACGGTGCCTACAACAGAAAGAGGGGTATTTTCACGGCACTCGGATGCCCTGACAGCATAACCATCCATGGCAGAGTTATCATACTGAGGAAGATCCCACCTGGCATTGACAGATGAGGATACAACCCTGCCGGTTGCCGAGAGCAGCGGTACCTCTTCAGAGGGTAATAGCTTTACTGCATCAAGGATTAATCTGCGTGACTCTACAACTGATGGCATCTGTAACTCCTGAAAGGATTTGGGAGCAGCTGTTTTTTATCTGACGATCCGTGAAGCTGCAACGAAAGTGATACCGCTTTTTTGCATTTCAGGCATCATCTCCTGTAGCGCCTTGATTGTTTCAGGGTGCGGATGACAGATTGCAATGACTCCTGCTCGCCTTTTAGCCATTTTTGCAGCTTCAGCAAGCTGGATCTTTATTGCGGCAACATCCTGCTCATTATCCAGAAAGATATTTCTTGAACCGGCTGCAACACCCATTTTAAGTGCAAGTGAATAACCAACTGATTTAGGGGTTGTCCTGCTGTCTATAAAAAAAAGCTGCTTTTCTTTTAAAATGGTGACAACCGGCAGCATCTTCTCTTCATGCTCGGTAAATCTTGAACCCATATGGTTATTGGCACCAACTACATACGGAACAGTCTGTAGATAGTTTTTTACCTGATTTAATATTTCGTCCGCTCCATACACCATGAACAGTCCGTTTTTCTCAAGTCTCTGCTCAGGGTAGCCCTGTGGCTCCATCGGGATATGCAGCATTACCTCCATACCTTTAGCATGAGCAGCTTCAGCAACCTCTCTTGATTTGGCAAGACCTGGAATGATCGAGAAGGTGAGGGGGATATTGATTGCAAGGAGTGATCTGGCCTCCTGTAGTGAACTCCCCATATCATCGACTACTATGGCAATAGTTCCGGCAAGAGCTGCTCTCCGGCTTTTACTCTCAGGAATATTAAGCGCGGAAGTATATATTTTCTGCTCATATCCGACAGTTTCTCTGGGTGGCATCCGGTTAGTTTCACTTTGAACCGGTTCTGTCTTTGCAGAGCGAAGGAAGCGACCTTTAAGGTTTTCCAGGAGGAAGAAAACCCCGGCTATCAGGATCAGGACAATTATGACCCGACCCCATCTCTTCTTGGTTTCCAGGCGACGAGGGTGTGTAAATATGTTTTTCCTTTTTGCCATGTAAACCTCTCTAACGAGTCAGCGAGCGATATCTGATCCTGTGTGGCTGATCAGCAGCGGCACCAAGTCGTTTTTTACGATCTTCTTCGTATTCGGAAAAATTACCTTCAAACCAGACTGTAGAACTCTCCCCTTCAAATGCGAGAATATGAGTTGCTATACGATCCAGAAACCAGCGATCATGACTGATTACCACAGCGCAACCGGTAAAATTCTCCAATGCCTCTTCCAGTGCACGCAAAGTATTTACATCCAGATCATTGGTCGGTTCATCCAGAAGAATGACATTGGCTCCTTCTTTCAGAACTTTTGCCAGATGTACCCGGTTCCTCTCTCCGCCTGAGAGCATGCCGACTTTTTTCTGTTGATCTGCACCTGAAAAATTGAATCGTGAAACATATGCCCTTGAATTCAGATTAAGTTTTCCCATCTGCAAGGTTTCAGCTCCACCCGAGATCTCCTCCCAGATATTTTTCAATGGATCCAGAGTGTCACGGCTCTGATCGACATAGGCGATTGTTACTGAATCGCCAATTTTGAAGCTGCCGCTATCAGGAGTTTCCTGGCCGGTGATCATTCTGAAAAGAGTTGTCTTGCCTGCCCCGTTAGGGCCGATGACACCGACAATCCCCCCTTTGGGCAGCCGGAATTCCAGTGATTCAAACAGCAGCCGGTCGCCAAACGATTTGGAAACTTTTTCTGCTTCAATAACCAGATCGCCAAGTCTTGCTCCTGAAGGGATATATATCTCAAGGTCACGGGCATGTTTTTCTGTTTCCCTGGAAAGAAGTTCATCATATGCCTTTACGCGAGCCTGTGATTTTGCATGACGCCCCTTCGGAGACATTCTGATCCATTCAAGCTCGCGCTGAAGAGTCTTCTGGCGATCACTCTCCTGTTTCTCTTCGTTGGCCAGCCGATTTTGCTTCTGTTCGAGCCAGGAAGAGTAGTTGCCCTTCGAGGGGATACCTTCGCCACGATCCAGCTCAAGAATCCATCCGGCAACATTGTCCAGGAAATAACGATCATGGGTAACAGCAATAACGGTACCTTCATAGCGTTGCAGATGCTGCTCAAGCCAGGCTACAGTCTCTGCATCCAGATGATTGGTCGGCTCATCCAGAAGGAGGATATCGGGCTTTTGCAGCAGCAAGCGACAAAGCGCAACTCGTCTCTTTTCACCACCGGAAAGAACTTTTACTGAAGTATCCCCCTCAGGACAACGGAGAGCATCCATCGCCATCTCAAGGCGAGAATCAAGATCCCAGGCATCAAGGTGGTCAAGTTTCTCCTGCACGAGAGCCTGACGATCACAAAGCTTCTCCATTTCACTGTCAGACATCGGCTCGGCAAATCTGGCGTTTATATCATTAAATTCATTCACCAGATCAACAGTCTGTTGAACCCCTTCTTCAACAATCTGTCTGACTGTTTTTGTTTCGTCTAGTTTCGGTTCCTGCTCAAGAAAACCGACAGTATATCCGGCAGAGAGCACAGCTTTTCCGTTGTATTCGGAGTCCACACCCGCCATTATTCTGAGCAGGGAGCTCTTGCCCGAACCGTTAAGACCCAGAACACCGATTTTGGCTCCATAGAAATAAGAGAGGGAAATATCTTTTATGACCGGCTTCTTATCGTAAAACTTTGAAACTCTCATCATCGAATAGATGATTTTATTCGGATCTATACTCATGATTTATGACTGGCTCCTTGATTGATATTAAAAAAGGGGCAGCCAACAGCCGCCCCTTTAAGGGTTAACACAAAAGCAATAAACTATTTTCGCAATACCTTGATAACAGCAGAAAAATCCTCTTCACCTCTGCCATCTCTGTCCGCCTGTTCGTATAATTTGCATGCACAGGTGGCACCAGGGAGATCCAGGCCAAGTTTATGTGCCTGTTCCAGAACAAGCTCCAACTGCTCATGTACATATTTAAGAGCAAGGTTGCGGGTAAAGTCGCCGCGCGCCATTGTACGCCCTTTCGAGTGGAACAGAGGTGATGCGACACCACCTGAATCAAGCACTTCAAGTATCTTGTCCGCAGAAAACCCCATCTTCTCGCCGAAAACAAGCCCCTCAGCCAGAGCCTGCAGCAGTTCAGCCTGAACCAGATTAACAATGAATTTCATGCGGGTGCCATCCCCGACAGCGCCGACATGAATAATATTTAGCCCGAAAAAGGAAAAGAGCTCTCGGCAGCGACCAATCAAAGCGGAGTCACCTCCGGCAAGGATAGTTAAGAGACCGTTTGCAGCATGCTCTTTTGATCCCCAGACAGGTGCATCCAGGAAGAGAACATTATGTTTGACTGCTTCATCGGCTATCTCAAGAGTGCTCTCAAGTGAATGAGTCCCCATATCTACAAGGATTGTTCCTGGGTCAATACCGGCGAAAAGCCCGTTTGCCCCGTAAATATCCGGTTTCAAACGCTCTTTTTCAGGTCGGATATGAAGAACAAGATCTCTACCTCTTGCGGCTTCCTTTGGAGTCGGGGCTATTTTGGCACCGTGCAGTGCCAACTCTTTTGCAGCTGCTGTATCTGAATCATAGACAGTCAGTTCGTAATCGCCTTTCAAGAGATTGGCAGCCATGTATCTACCGACTGTGCCAAGACCCAGAAAACCTATTTTTTTCAGCATTTCAGACCCCCTGTTTTATGTATTGATGCCATATATGGATCAAGATGAAAAACTGTCATTACTATACAGAATTGAGCAAAGAATGCAACATTACAAAGGCTGGAGGGTCAGAGGGTCGGAAGGTCTGATGACTGGAAAAACCTCTGATCTTCCAACCCTCTGACCCTCCGACCTTCCGACCCTCCGACCTTCCGACCCTCCGACCTTCCGACCCTCCGACCTTCCGACCCTCTGACCCTCTGACCCTCCGGTCTTCCGACCCTCTGACCCTCTGACCCTCCGGTCTTCCGACCTTCGGTTTCCTCCCTTTACAGTAGAGAACCTGATATGTTGCAGGTATGGAGTTGTTTGCACCAAAATCTGCCTGGTAATTATCTATCATTCTGTTCAATATCATTCGTCCGGATAACCCTCTTCCGGGAGTTATCGAAGCATTGCCAGCCCCGATGCTTTTCAGTGAGCGCATTAACTCCTGAACGCTGGAGTGCAGTTCCATTTCCAGTTGGCTTGTTACGGAGCAATCCCTGAATCCGGCATCAATAAGTGAGGTCAATACCTCTTCTTCATTTGCAAAATAATGGGTTCTATCCTGAATATCTGCATCAAGTGATGCAAGAGCTTTCTTGTATGAGCACTTTAATTCATAAAGAGTTTCTTTGCCGAAAAGAGCAAAACTGAAACCACCACCCGGTTCAAGAACACGCCAGACTTCTTTAAATGCAGCCTGAAATGGATAGAGCCATTGATAGGTAGATGTGGATACAACCAGTGAGAAAGTGTCATTTATAAATGGAAGGGCTTCTCCGTCTCCACAGACTAATACAAGGTTTTTACATCCCGAAAGTTGCTGCAATGCTTTTTTTGCCATCCCCGGAGCCAGATCAAGTCCGGCAATCTGCGCAGCTGGATATTTGCAATTCAGGGCATCAAGCAGTCTGCCGGTACCGGAACCTACATCAAGAATGGAGTCTGGTTTCCTGGTTTCGCGCAAACAGATATCCATAAAGTGGTTGAGCACTCTTTTCTGAACCCGTGACTGAGAGTCGTATATCTCCGCCTGTCTGCTGAAAGAGTTTTTAACTCTTGATCTGTTAATGTCTGACATAATTCTCAGTGGCTAAATCCTGTACTACTCTGTTAAATTCAGGTGCTCTCGTCAAAAAGGGCGCATGACCAGATCCTTCGAAGATCCTGATTTCGGCTTTGGTGAGTTTCTCAAGCATAAAGTAAGAAGCAGACGAGGGGCAAATCAGATCTTCATCACCATGCAGAAGAAGAACCGGTGTGGAAATATCTGGCAGAATATTGCATAGATCAGATCGAATCAGTTCATCAAGCGCAGCCATGGCAACAGCTTTTGATGGGAGACCGGCTTTGATTTTTCGTAAAATATCAGGAAGTTCTGGCAAAGATATTTCTTGATATGTAAACATCCTGTTGAAAAAATCTTCAGCTGTCTGTTCAAGGTTTTGCCTGAGAAGAACTTTCAACGCGCGTACTTCGGCAACCGGTACACCGTACTGATAATCTCCATTGGCGCAGAAACATGGAGTTCCTGAAACAAGGAGAATTGCTGCAACTCTCTTTTTCAGTTTCGAAAACGAAGAGAGCAGAATTTGTGCTCCCATTGACCATCCGATCATTACAGCCCTGTCAAGGGAGAGATATTCAACAAGCTCAACCAGGTCATCCCTGCAGGCAGCATAACTGAATGGGGCATCAGCAGAGTAGCCATGTCCTCTCAAATCGGGGGTGATTACACGAAAGGATTCTGATAGAGTGAGTTGATATTCCCAGACAGCTCCGGACATCATCCAGCCATGAATAAACAGGAGTGGAGTACCTTTGCCAATATCTCCAAAATTAATAATGTTTCCGCCGGAGGTGACAAAGCAGGGCATATCAGATAACCTTCAACCTGCGGCCAATGGTCACAATAGTATCTGCGGCCTGCTCCAGTTCCAAAGGATCATGGGTGGCCATAACCGTGCACCTGAGGCGGCAGCTGTCAACAGGCACAGTTGGTGGGCGAATCCCCTGAACAAAAATATTCTTTTCAAGTAATTGCCTTGAAAATTCCATGGTTTGCTCTGCCTTTCCAACTAGGATAGGGACTATCTGTGTTACAGAACCGAGAGTATCAAAGCCGCAAGCTTCAAGAGAAGATGCAAAAGTTTGAATGTTAATGGCAAGTCTTTTCCTGAGAGCTGCTCCTTCATCCGAGTCTGCAATATCAATAGCAGCAATTGATGCTGCCAGAACAGCAGGTGGAAGCGAGGTGGAGAAGATAAAACTTCTTGCCTTGTTGCGAAGATAATCAACAAGTTCATCAGAGCCTGTTACATAAGCCCCGAAACTTCCCAGCCCTTTACCCAGTGTGCCCATCTGAATATCGATTTCATCAGGAACGCCACAAAGTTCTGCGCTGCCCCTTCCTGTTTCTCCCAGAACCCCGGTTGCATGAGCATCATCGACCATTAACAGGGCGTCAAACTCCTTTTTGAGGGCAACCAGCTCTTTTAACGGAGCAATATCACCATCCATACTGAAGACCCCGTCTGTAATTATCAACTGCCTCCCCTTGCCTTGATTCTGTTCCATCAGACGTCTTAACTCTTTGTGGTTACAATGTGGATAACGAACTAATTGCGCCCTTGAGAGGATTGCCCCATCTAAAATGCTTGCATGATTGAGGCGGTCTGAATATATGGTGTCATGGCGGCCGACAAGAGCAGAAATAATTCCGATATTTGCCGGATATCCACCATTAAAAAGTATGGCTGCCTGACTGTTTTTGAAAGTAGCCAACTTCCTTTCGAGGAGTTCATGCAGTTCCATATTTCCTGAAACAAGTCGGGCTGCACCACTACCTGCGCCAAATTTTTCTATTGCATCAATTGCAGCAGCCTTGAGGGCGGGATGATTTGCAAGTCCAAGATAATTATTAGAGCAGAGGAGCAGTACCTCCTTGCCGTTCAGGGATACGTGCCCTGCCTGTATCCCCTCAACCAGAGACAATGAACGATATAGCCCGGCAGCTGTCAGGCTGTCCAGTTCATCGGTGATAAAGGACATCAGCTTTTGACCTCTTCCGCAAAAAAATAGTTGATTGAGTTGTAGCACAGGGAAAGTGGCTCGTCAACCATCCGCATATTGTTGGTTGACAATTGAAGTTATAT
>JANNRW010000169.1:0-4687 GCA_031401815.1 Geobacteraceae bacterium
GTGCGTGCAGGCGCGGAGATTTATCTCCTCCCCCTCGGGTATGTGCTTGAATCTTTTCGTGTCGGCGAAGAAGAGCTGAAAATAGTTAATGGCAAGGAAGAGCTTGTGTATGCCCGCAGAGAGTGGCTGCCGGTTGTCAGGTTACACCGGCAACTTGGGATTACCTGCTGCTCCAGGACAGCTTACGCTACTCTGGTAATACTTGAATGCGGCATCAGACGCTGTGCGCTGCTGGTCGATGAAATCATCGGACAGCAGCAGGTAGTTCTCAAGAGTCTCGGGGCGGCAACACCAGATGTCAAGTGTGTGGCCGGTGGAACGATTCTGGGCGATGGCCGGGTTGCACTGGTTATTGATGTGGCCGGTCTGCTGGCCACTGCACTGCGCTAGAAAAAGAGGGGGAATCCATGAATCAGGCATATGACCAAAAGCAAGACAATCAATTCGTTATTTTTACTCTCGGCTGCGAGAATTATGCTGTCTCAGCCATGCAGGTGCGTGAAATCATCTGTCTTCCTCCGGTCACCCGGGTTCCCGAATTACCGGAATTCCTCAAGGGGGTGATTAATCTGCGCGGAACCATACTCCCTGTTCTCGACTTGAAGATGAAGTTCGGCATGCCTGCCACCCCCTATCTCCCCAAGACCTGCGTGATAATCATCTCTCTGGAAGAGCGTCTTCTGGGAATGATTGTCGACGAGGTCAACGATGTAATCGATCTTGCCGGTGAGCAGATTGCCGCAACCCCCTCATTCGGGGAGGAGATCAATGCAGAGTATATTTCCGGCCTGGGCAAGAGAGGCGAAGAGCTGGTGATCATTCTTGATCTGCACAAAATAATGCATCACAACGACATTGTACTGCTGCACGAAACAGATCTGGCGCAGTCCAATAATCGGAAAACCATATAAAGTTACTGCAAAAAGGGGGTTTTATGAAGTTGACAGATATCAGTATCGGCAGAAAAATCTTTATTGCATTCATGCTGGTAGTGACGCTATTTACGGCCATTGGCGCTTTTCAGATCTGGAAGATGAACATACTATCCGGACTTCAGGACGAAGGGGCTGTGAGAAGCAGGGAAGCGTTGCAGCTTGCCGCCATCCAGACAGATGTAGCCAAGATCTACACCATTGTCGGTGATGCGGTGATCAATCGTAATCTGACTGAAGCGAGAAGTGAAATTGAAGTGATCGCCAAAGGTGTCTCTCCCCGAATCGAAGCAGTGCGGTTACTTGCCGACACTGCCGAAGAGAAGCGTTTTGCCCAGGAATTTGCCGTCAGTTACAGTAAATATGTAGATCTCATCAATCACCAGCTCCTGCCGCTACTGAGCCGTAACGGAGATACAGCGTCCATTCGCAGGCTTGATGATGAGATCGACAAGGCTCGCGTCGCATCACTTGCCGTGCTTGCCACTATGGTGAATTCACTGGTAGATGAAAATACGGCGGCGGATCAGCTTTATGATGAAACCGGGCAGAAAACCATTATAGTTTCCCTCTCTCTCTCCGGAGCGGGGATCCTGCTGGCAATTCTCTTTGCCTTTTATATAACTCGTTCCATTACCCGCCCCCTGATAGCAGGCGTGGAAATCGCTACCCGTCTTGCTGGAGGAGACCTGACCATGACGGTCGAGGTTTCGGGCAAAGATGAATTGGGGCAGTTGTTGGCCGCCATGCGAATCATGGTGGAGAATCTGCGACGAATTGCTGCGCAGACAACCGAATCCTCCAATCAGGTACATGCCGCAGCCGAGCAGATTTCGGTTGCCTCGCAAAGTATATCCCAGAGGGTAACGGAGCAGGCTTCTGCCCTGGAAGAGACTTCTGCAACAATGGAGGAGATGGCGGCCTCGATCAGGCTGACAGCCGACAATGCCAACAAGGCGAGCAAGGTTGGCGAAATTGCCCGCAGCACAACTCTGGATGGCATCAGGGTGATGAATGAAACAATTCAGGCTATGGAAGAGATCAACCGTGCCTCAAGCAAAATCGGCGGCATCTCCGGAGTTATTGAAGAGATTGCTTTTCAGACCAATCTGCTTGCCCTTAACGCCGCAGTTGAGGCTGCGCGAGCAGGTGACCACGGTCGTGGCTTCGCAGTGGTGGCCACAGAAATACGCAGCCTGGCGCAAAGGGCTGCTCAATCGGCACGGGACATAACCACCCTCATTGGTGAGAGTGGTGAAAAGGTTTCGAGAGGGGTTAAGCTTTCCGAAGAGCTTGACCGCAAGCTTGATGAAATCGGCAGAAACATCGGCAATGTTGTAGATCTGACGACTGAAGTCGCCTCGGCAGCCACGGAGCAGTCTTCCGGAGTCGGCCAGGTCAATGTTGCCATCTCCCAGATCGACCAGACCACTCAGCAGAACGCCTCCTATCTTGAAGAGTCGGCAGCCAGCGCCGAAGAGCTGGCAAGTGAGGCGCGGGAACTCTACACTCTGATCTCCTTTTTCAAGGTGAACCGGGACGATGGTGATGATCGAGGCGCAGGCCGAACCAGACTTACTAACCCTGCACAGTCTGGAAGTTCAGTCAGGTTTGCTCCAGGTGCAGTCCCGAAACCTGGACTGACGAAGGTCATGCTTGCAACTACAGCACAAGGCCAAGGAGTTGAGGCGTTCCGTGACTTCTGAAACAGTCTTGTCGGATCATGAGTTTGTCTTGCTCTCCCGCCTGGTTCAGCAGTCATCCGGGATCAATCTCTCCCCGCAAAAGAAGGAGATGCTCAAGATGCGTATCGGCAAGCGGATGCGCATCATGGGGCAGAAAAGTTTTCTCGCCTACTACCGAATTGCCAGGAGCGACCGGCAAGAGCTGGCTGAAATGATCGATGCGGTGGCGACTAATGTCACCCATTTTTTTCGCGAGGAGCACCATTTCCGTTTTCTCAGGCGAGAGCTCCCTGCACTGGCTGAGCGACACGATTCACTCCGTGTATGGAGCGCGGGCTGCGCCACAGGTGAAGAGCCTTATTCCATTGCCATCACCCTCTATGACCTGTTTGGCGATTCAGCAACCAAGAGAGGCAAAGTGCGGATTCTGGCCACAGATATATCGACAAGAGCATTGCGATACGCTGAACAGGGGATCTATCTCCGGCATGATGTAGAAGAGAGAGTTTCCGAATCACTGCTAAAGCAGTCGTTTCAGCGGGGTGTCGAAGGGGAGGAAGGGAAAGTGCTGGTTAAAGACCATCTGCGCCGAATGATCACCTTTGCACAGCTTAATCTTGTTGCCGAGACATTTCCGTTTAGCAGGAAATTTCACGTGATCTTCTGCCGCAATGTAATGATCTATTTCAATCAGGAAACCAAGATGAAAATCCTCTCCCATTTTCACCGCATTCTGGCTGATGACGGCTATCTCATCATCGGTCATGCCGAGACAGTGTTGAATCGTACCGATTTCAACATGGCGGATCTGACGGTTTTTCGCAAGGCATGACAACATTCAGACAACAAAGGAGCAGTCATGGAAGCACGCAAGATAAAAGTTCTAATCATTGATGATTCTGCAGTTATCAGGCAGTTGCTTACCCAGATCTTTAACTCCACCAACGACATTGAGGTTGTAGACACTGCTCTAGACCCTCTTTTTGCAGAGCAGAAGATTCAGAAGCACCAGCCGGATGTTATCACTCTTGATGTGGAGATGCCGCGTATGGATGGCATCACCTTTTTGCAGAAACTGATGCAGGAAAATCCTCGACCAGTGATTATGCTCAGCGGACTTACCCAGCAGGGGGGTGATCTTTCACTCCGGGCGCTGGAATTGGGGGCGGTCGATGTTGTAGGCAAGCCAACGCAGAATGTTGTTTATAGTCTCACCCAGATGGCAGATGAACTGATTCGCAAGGTAAGAGCTGCTGCCCAGATCAAGATTAAGTCGAGGAGAGCTGATACGTCACTCCCCTCCGGGTCTCAACATCAATTCCAGTTTGCGCCGGTCAACAAGATTATTGCCATTGGCGCTTCAACAGGTGGAACCGAGGCAATTAAAAAAATTGCTTCGGTTCTGCCGCCCGAAACCCCGGGGATACTTGTTGTTCAGCATATAGCTCCGACCTTTTCCAGGGCATTTGCAAATAATCTTCAGTCTGTAGCCAAAATGGATGTCAGGATAGCGCAGACAGGGGACAGGATTATGCCGGGAGTGATTCTGGTTGCTCCAGGTGACCAGCATATGACCATCAGGAGGGATGGAACCTGGTTTGCGGTAGAATTCCAGAGTGGCCAGCTTGTGAACAGTGTCTCTTGTTCAGCCGATGTTCTCTTTGGCAGTCTCGCTTCAACAGTCGGGAATAAAGCAATAGGCGTAATACTCACCGGGATGGGTAGTGACGGTGCCGACGGTCTTTTGAAGATGAAAGAAGCCGGAGCCTTCACTATTGCTCAGGATGAGAACAGTTCCCTGGTTTTTGGCATGCCCAAAAAAGCGATTGAGCGCGGTGCCGTATGCAGTGTGGTGCATCTGGATCAGATTGCCGGTCAGATTATGCTTAATCTGGCGAAATAAGGGTAGCCGTAGTTTTCAGGTCTGTACAAACAGACCTTCGCAGCTCCCGTCATGGTTCACTGCTGTTATTCGAACCGTAAGCTCACTGCCGACCGGCTGCGCAGCTCCGGCAACATTCACTTCAAGATAATTTCGGGTAAGCCCTTTCATTTTCCCGTTCTTTCCCC
>JANNRW010000170.1:0-6567 GCA_031401815.1 Geobacteraceae bacterium
TCTCCTTTCAGTTCAATTTTGTATGCGTTGTGCAACACCCGGTCGAGAATGGCATCTGCCATTGTCGGGTCATTGAGTGCCTCGTGCCAATTTGCTACTGGCAGTTGGCTGGTTATCAGAAAGCATAGGGGACGATTTTCAGACGTAGAGGGAAATCTAGAGGGGCATTCTTATCTATTTATCTATTGAAAGTCTTGGCCGTGAAGAATTCGAATACCACCAAGCTACAACCCTTATTTTTCCAACAACTTCCTCGCAAGACCATGCAATTCCGCGTTTGCCAGCGCGACCACCTTTTTCTTTACCGAACGGGAATAATACTCCTGTTCCGTCTTTGTCAGGGGCAACCCTTCCAGCCTCTTCTTAAACAACTCCTTCTGCTTCGGCGAAAACATCTGCGACAGGGCAAAGGCCAGGGAATACTCATCGTACCTTTCCTTGCGCTGCCTGCTCTTGTCGGCATTCTGCTCAAAATAGAGTTCAAATAAACCCTTCAGGCGCTCCGGGTCGAGATCCACATCACCCCACGCGAGAGTCCGGTTGTGGGCAAGGTCGTTGCGCCACTGTTTTACCAGAGCTGCGTCTTCACCGGAGAGCCGCTTCTTGTATCTGCTCGACCAGGAAAAACTCAGGTGATAGAAAGAGTAGAGGGACAACGACAACAAAAGGAGCCTATGGAAACGATCCTTGTCATCCTGGGTGGGCAGATGCTTCTCAACCAGATCATCAGCAAACTGGTAGGTATCGGCGGCATTTGCCAGCAGTACCGGGAACCCCTCCCAAAGCCTGGTGTCCCGGCTTTTCACTACCTCTGCCAGCGTTTCGTTGACATCCAGTTCTTCACTCGGCTCGAACATCGGCAAGCCGAGCCTGCTCAAACTCTTCATCAGTTTTGCGTCAGTCATACAGACCCCTCTTTTGCAGCAGCTCAAGGAAGTGCTGCATGTGCGGTTTCAGCCGCGCTTCCGCGACGTCAAAGCTGATCAGCTCGTTGAAGTGTCCAACCAGCCGATCGATGTCAAGATTTGCCCTGTGCGCCTCCGCCAGACTCAGGCAGTCATCGAAATCGACCCTGGTTCCGCGCATCAGCTTGCTGGAGATAAGATCGTAGTCGTTCAAAATCCCGAGGTACAGATGAGAATATTCCTTGAGCGGACTGTTGCCATCTTTTTCCAGTGGAGACGTCAGCAGCTCTGTCGTGTGAATGAAATTGCCACGGAAAATATCGAATTGGAAAATCTCCCCGGCACGCTTCCAGCCAAAACCGGTGACCAGTTCATACTCCAGTGCCCTGAGTTGTTTTATCAGATACTGATGCTCCTGAATATTCGGAACCATGAAATCAACATCTTTGGTCGATGGCTTGACCCCTGACAAGGTCATGGCCGTCCCTCCACAGGCGATCAGATGAACCTTGCGTTTGAGGAAGCGATTCCACTCTTCCATGACGTTAAGCAAATTAATTTTATCCAGTCTGTATTCCATGTGATTTATTATGCTCAATAAAATGTATTTATACATACAACTAATTGTACATATACCTACAAATGAATAGATTGTCAAGAGTGGGGAAAGAAAACTCGGGACACTTCCCCTATTATCTAAAGGCGGCCAATCGGCCGCCTTTTTTGTGCTTGTTGCCGACTGCTGCAATGGTGGTATGCTTACCAGCGAGCGCCAATAAAAGGAGACAAGCCATGTTAACATTGAAAGAGCAGATAGCCGCTATCATGAGCCCGTTGCAGCTCTCGGCAGTAGCCACCATCGCTGGTGGGAAACCGTGGGTCCGCTATGTGATGACGATCGGCGGAGACGACCTGAACGTCCGTTTTGCGACCTATGCCGGGTCCCGCAAGGTGGCACAGATAGCGGCCAACCCTGAGGTGCACGTGACGTTGGGTGTGAACGATCCGGCCAACATGACCCCTTACCTGCAGATCCAGGGGCGGGCGCGCTTTTCAACCGAGGCGGCGGAGCGCCACGGGTTCTGGAGCGAAATGCTGGCCAATTATTTCAGCGGCCCTGATGATCCGAACTATGGTGTGGTGATCGTGACCCCCTACCGGATCGAGCTGGCGAAGGCGGGTGTGCCGGTGCCGCAGGTCTGGACGTCGGGCTAGTCGGCGCAATTCGGGAATCCGGGACAAAACGTAATTCAGAAGGATAAAATTTGTGGAGAAAAGGGGGAAAGGCTGCTTTTAAATAAGCAGCCTTTCCTTTTGTTGTCAGGGAGCACTGACGGGAGTTTAGGAGCAATCTGCATCAAATTGGAATATCCAACTCAAGAGATGCCCTGGAATTGAAAATCAAAAAATCAGTAGTAAGCTATTAACAGCGGGGGAGGAGACTCCCCCCTTTTTTTGCTTGAATACAGATGTTGAAGCAGCAATCGTGTAGCCTTCGAGACGATCCGATAAACGGCTGCTTGACAGAGGAGCATGTCATGTCTGAAGAGATCAGGCTATTGCAGGAGAAGATCGGGATTGATCTTCAGTTTGTTCTGGACTGTTTGACCGAGGTACTTCTTGAACTTGGCGAAGAGGATGTGGCGGCCATTATCCCCTGGCGCAAGAGTACGGTTACACCTTCCCGGCAGCTCTCCATCGAGCGGAGTTGCCAGCTCCTTTCCATTGCTTTCCAGCTTCTCGGGATGGTGGAAGAGAACGCGGCAGTGCAGATAAGGAGGAAGATGGAGAGCGCCAACGGCCCTTCAGGTGAGCGGGGACTTTGGGGGAATACTTTTCTGAGGCTTAAGGCTGATGGTTTCAAGGAAGAGGATATTGCGTCCGCTTTTGGGAGAGTTCATGTAGAACCTGTGCTTACGGCGCACCCTACCGAGGCCAAGCGGGCGACAGTCATAGCGAAACATCGTGCGCTGTATCTACTTCTGGTGAAGAGGGAGAATCCGATACTGACCCCTGCAGAGCAGTTGCAGATCCGCGAAGAGATAAAAGAGCTGCTGGAGATTCTCTGGCGAACCGGCAATATCTATCTTGAAAAGCCGGAAGTCTGTTCCGAACGGAGAAATGTCATTCATTATCTCAAGAATGTCTTCCCCGAAACAATGGCAATTCTGGACAGAAGATTGAAGTCGGCCTGGCAGTATGAACGGTTTTCCAAAGAGTTGCCGCAACCAGGCAGCCTGCCCAGACTTACCTTCGGCACCTGGGTAGGTGGTGATCGGGACGGTCATCCACTGGTTACGGCAGAGGTTACCAGGGAGTCACTTCAGGAGTTGCGGCTTAATGCACTGATACTGATTCGTGGTCATCTGGTGAATCTGGCCGCCATGCTTAGCCTTTCCGATCATCTTCAGCCGGTTCCGGAATTTCTTTCGAAATGGATAGTTGAGCGCTCTTCACGTCTGGGCGAAGCTGCACAAAACCCTCTGACCCGTAATCAGGGTGAATCATGGCGGCAGGCCATAAATCTTGTTATTGCCACTCTCCCAATTAAAGTTGTGCGCGATTATGTTGCCACGCTTGATGAGGCTTCATGTTTCTACAGCAGGCCGTCCGAGCTCTCGGATGATCTTGCAATGCTTGACAGATCGCTTCGGGAGGTTGGTGGAGTCCGTTTTGCTGAAATGGAGCTGTTCAACATCAGGCGATTGGTCGATGCATTCGGATTTCATCTGGCAGCTCTGGATATTCGCCAGAACAGTGCATTCCATGACCGGGCGGTTGCCCAGCTCCTTGCTGCCGCAGGGGGGGCTGATACGGATTTCCCGGGCTGGTCTGAGGAAAAACGGGTTGAATTCATAACTTATGAACTTGCTACCCCCAGACCTTTTTTACTCTCCGGTTTGAGAGCCGGCCTTGAGGCTGATGCAGTTCTCGACTGCTACAGGGTTCTGGCTGAACATATCCGTGCATACGGTTCTGGCGGCCTGGGTTCAATGATTGTCAGCATGACCAGGAGCTGTTCGGATCTCCTGACTGTTTACCTGCTGGCGCGAGATGCCGGTCTGCTTGTTTATGATGAAGCCGGTTGCCGATCCCTGTTGCCGGTTGTTCCGCTATTTGAAACAATTGATGATCTTGAGAGAGCGCCCCAGATCATGGAGCAGTTCCTTTCTCATCCGGTAACCCGTCGCACTCTTGGTTCTTTTGCCGGGGGGAGGCCTCTTCAGCAGATCATGGTCGGTTACAGCGACAGCTGCAAGGATGGCGGGATACTGGCCAGCCATGGAGCGCTATACAGAGCCCAGATGGAGCTTGCCAAAGTGGGTGAAGCCTGTGGTGTTGATATCTGCTTCTTTCATGGACGAGGCGGTTCCATAGGGCGCGGCGCAGGCCCCACTTTCCGGTTTCTGGAGGCGTTGCCGCATGGATCACTCAGCGGCTCTTTCAGAATGACCGAACAGGGGGAGACAATTTCGCAGAAGTATTCAAATCTTCTCACTGCTACCTATAATCTTGAGTTGCAGCTGGCCGGGGTTTTCGGTATGACAGTCCGTGCTTCGCGCAAGAGCTCGTCTGCACCCGAGCTTGCCACTATCATGGAGCTTCTCGTTGCCGCCAGCCGTGAAAAGTATGAAGAGCTGATATCCAGCGATGGATTCATGGAGTTCTTTTCCCAGACAACACCTATTGATGTTATGGAACATCTTCGGATCGGTTCCCGTCCGGCCAGGCGTACCGGTCGCAGGACTCTGGCGGATCTGCGGGCGATCCCCTGGGTCTTCAGCTGGAACCAGTCACGCTACATCCTGCCGAGCTGGTATGGCACAGGAACTGCGCTTGCAAGCCTCAATGAATCGCATCCTGACTTTTTCGAGCTTCTCTGTAAGGATATAAGCCGTTTTCCGCTCTTGAGGTATCTTTTCATGAACGTGGAGCTGGCTGTTTTGCAGGCTGACCAGGAGATCATGCACGCCTATGCAGGGCTTGTGAAGAACCGGGAGATTTGCGGGAATTTTCTGCAAAAAATCGATACTGAATTTAAACTTGTGGGGACTCTTCTCAAAAGGCTCTTCAAGGAGCCTCTTGCAGAGCGAAGGCCGATGCAGCTTGCGGCAATGACTCTTCGCCAGGCACCGCTTGCAGCCCTGCACAAAGAGCAGATCAGCCTGCTCGGTGAGTGGAGAGAGATGCAGGAGATTTCAGGTGAGTGTGATGAAGCCAACAGGCTGCTTGGGGATCTGTTTCTGACGGTTAATGCCATTGCAGGCGGGATCAGGAATACGGGGTGAGTGAAAAGTACCTGATGGATTTCAAGTGTCATATCGCACCTGGCTGTCAAAAAAAGGGGGGGGAATTCATCCCCCCTTTTTTGCGTCTACCTCCCCATATCATGCGACACTGTCCTTGTAACGGGGCTGCCGCTAACCGGTGCTAAGCTTTTTCGCACGTCCGGTTGAGCGCAAAGCTGGACGTGGGATTTCAATAAGTCGGCCATTTACATACTTATGTAAAACACTGGCTATCAGTGTCTGGTAGGGCATGCCCTCCTCTGCTGCCCGTGTTTGTACATCTTCAAGGTCGCGAGAAGAAAGTCGAATATTTATTCGCTTGTCTTTAGTGAGTGTAGCGGCAGCACTTGCCGCGTAACGGGCAATTTCGCCCTTGAGATTTGGGACAGACTGCCACTCTCCCCTTTCGAAGGAAGTAAGGATATCCTCTTCATATTTTGTCTCTTTAGCTTTCATGGCTTGTTCCCTCTGGAAGATATTTTTTAGTGGCAATCCGACTTGGTATTATCGTCTTCAAAAATATTTCTTTGTCCGTCTCGACGAAAGGAACCAAGAAGGCATAACCTCGAATCCGAACGACATAAATCCTCTGATTCGGGTATTGCTCTGTGTTTGGATGTGAAACGACATCTAGAAGTGCACCATGAGACATAGCCGCCAGCACTTCCTCAAAAGATACGCCGCGTTCCAATTTGAGGCGAATATTCTTTTCGGTATTCCAATTAATAGGCTTCATAATGCAATCATATCCAATAGTGTGCCTTTTGTCTTCATATTTGTTTCGTTTAACGATTCGTGGGGGCGCAGCGGCGGAGCGTTAGCAGAGCCCGTCTGCCGCCGCCTTGTTGGCGCAACTTCTTATTATCTTTCTAATATTGCACTTTACGCGAACAAACGAGGTCCAGCAAATAATCCATTTACCATTTTGTAGTTTTCTGCACAAATAACCCGAAATTTTTCAGAAATGCGGATGTCAGATTTTGACCGGTTCCAGAATTGGCTGGCACATTCAAGCGCTGAGGGCCATTCGTTAGGGGCGCCGGGAACAACCGCAGGCAGAGTGAGTGGACGTGATGGAACAGCTCCATCCATTGGCCTGTAAACCATTGGCAGCACATCATAGGCAGGCGCAAGTCTATATACCCTGCTGCCATCTAGCATAATCAAAGAGACATTGCCGAAGTGCTGATCGTTGTTGCCGATCAGGCTGCCAAAAACCGAGAGCCACCTGAGTGAACCAGCATCCTGAGCTGAAAATCTTCCATCGTTTGCCATTCTGTTTGCGGCATTAACCCAGTTGTCCTGAAAACCATAAAATTCATTGTCTATCGCTCGCAATGATATTATGGGCAGGCGCCCCAAGAGTCCGGTTC
>JANNRW010000171.1:0-3522 GCA_031401815.1 Geobacteraceae bacterium
AGATCCTCCGTTTATCGCCAGTCTGCTCATGATAGCATCCTCTCCATCTCCTCAATAATTGCTTGCACCGGATTACGGTCTACTTCGAATTTGACCGGTACATCTGTTTCGCCCTTCAGCTTCTTTATCAATGACTCCTCCAGCTCGGTCTGGTTCCGGAGTGATCGTAAAATGCCACGCCTGTCCAGAATGAACGGACTCTCACGTTTTAGCCCGATCAGGATGCTAAAGACCGGCTTACCGATGATGGCCGCCTCAATCAACATCATTGACGAGATGCCGCAGACAAGATCAGAGGTCTGGATCATTTCCAGAGAACCGGTTGTTCGATCACGGGATATGGTCATCAAAGGTTCCGTTGAGTCCAGAAGCCCATCATAATTATGAGTCGTTTCGCGCGGATGGTGCTTTATAATCAGACGCACCTGCCGCCCTGTCTGTCGTGCCGCACTGGCCAGCGACTTACGTAACTCCCTGAAAATGGTTCGCTCGGTAAAGCCCCAGAAGCAGCCATTGTCCGGATCGTCGCCATAATCAATAGATAAAGGCTCTGACACATAGGTAACAATGAATTCATCTGAAGAAAAACCATGTCTTTTCCTGAGTTCGCCCGGCAGCGGCAGAGCACGGGCTTTCTCCTGCAAGGCTTCAAAATGAGGCTGACCTAGCGGCAGAATTTGCTCTCGTGGCATTATGCCGATCCGCGCCATCTCCTCCTGCGTATCACTGTCCATCACAATGATTCTCGATGGAAGGTACCTATGCTCCGGAGCAGACTCGTAATCCTCACTGTTACTCAGCCCAAAGGGGGAAAAACGGATTCCGTAATTGAGCCACTGATCTAGAATGGCAAACGACGGGATACTCAGCTCTGTAGCTGCCTGCCAGAGGAATTTCTCTGTAAAGTCTTCTGCGCTTGTACCTGTGATCAGAAAATCCGGTCGCTCTCTCTTGAGGAAATTTGCGATACTCTCCAAAGTTACTTCGCTGATCCTCTCGATGAGATCAAAACCGTGGACTCCCTCCTGGCAGTATCTGTCAAGAGCAGGCCCATTGCCGCAGAGGATAAGATCATACCCTTTTTTTCTCAAGGGGGCGACCAGTGGGATAATCGTATTGGCTCCACCCGGATCATGGGAGAAAAGAAGAACTTTATTCATAAAGATCCATTTATGATGGAAGCACAGATCTTCTGTGCAATAAGCCCGTCAGTTCCGGTGCAGGGGAGTGGGGCTGCTGACGCAAGATGTGCATGGATATGTTGAGCTGCTGATGCAAGGGCTCTGCTCAGAGTTGTTTCTTGCACTTCAATACATTGCAGCTTTCGATATCCCGCAAACAGGGGATCATCCTGTACTGCATGGATCTCCATGCTGAATCCTGAATCAATTATTCGCACCCGCCGGTTCCAGAAGAGCAGATCAAGTTCAAAGATGGTATGGCTGCGACAATCAATGGCCTGAATGACGACATCCCCCCCCCTCTCCAGCTTCAATACCGCCGAGCAGGTCGGGTCATCTTCATGATAATCGGAAAGACGGAACCAGGTTTTTACCTCCTGAATCTCACCCATCAAAAAACGCAACAGATCTATCAGGTGAGTACCGTTATGCTGGGTCCCCTTTCCGTAGTAGCCGCTACCGGCAAGAAACCGGCCAAAGCTGCCAGAGGCTATTTCCTCCCGAAGCAGGTTGAATTCAGGCACGTAACGGCGCGAATAATTCACCGCAAGTGAGATACCTCTTTGCCTGTAGTTGTTTACAATATCTTCGGCCTCTTCAATGGTTCCGGTCAGAGGTTTTTCAGCAAAGACCAGTCGCAGAGGTTGGCAGGCCAGCTCTTTAAGCAGTTTGTAATGCATTTCATCCGGCGTTGCCACAACTGCCAGATCAATCTGGTGCCGGGCAAAGGCATCGGCAACTGAGGCGTACGCCTCGCAACCCCAAAGTTTTGCAGCCCGCTCCGCCTGCTCATGCACGGTATCAACAAATCCGAGCAGATGAAAACCCGGATGTGACGAAAAACCGTGTGCATGACTAAGCACCGCATCACTGGCAGGAGTATCAAAGAATGCCCCGATCCTGCCTGCACCAATGATAAGTACTGAATAGGGGGTCATTTTGTCAGCCCCTGATTGAAATGCGATATTTCATTTCTGCAATTTTCCAGTCCTCTTCGTTGTCTATGTCCTGGACTTCCGATTCAGGAACAACTATCGGAACCGTATGTTCTGCAAAAAGTTTCATCTGCGCAAGAAGGCTCTCTGTCTTCAGACAGTAAAACTGACCAGAGTCATGATAAACCGGCATCAGATCCTGGGATCTTTTAGCGTAGTTTTCCGGCCAGAGCATGCTCACCTGTCCGTTCTCAATCTTGAGTGATCGCTGGATCGGGTAGCTATATGCAACGACAGGGAGTACGCAATCAGCTCCAGTCTCTTCGAGGAGTGACATCCCCTTGCGCAGCTTTTCATCAGTCACAAAAGGTGCTGTCGGGTAAATGCAGCAGAGTGAGTTAAACTCCTTCCCCTGCGCACGGTATGCAAGAATCACCTCCCTTATTACTTCAGCCGTCCCTGCAAAATCATTGGAATTCTCCGGAGATCGGATAAAGGGCACCTGTGCACCGAAAGAGTTTGCAACAGAAGCTATCTCTTCATCGTCAGTTGAAACCATTACTTCGTCAAAACAGCCTGCAGAGAGCGCTGCCTCTATTGAATACTTGATAATGGGGTAACCAAGAAAACTCTTGATATTCTTTCGGGGAATTCGCTTGCTGCCGCCTCTTGCCGTGATAATTGCGACACTATTATTCATGATCCACACCTCTTGCTGATTTGACCTGTGAAATCATCTGCAAGCAGCCCATAAAAAAGAGAGTCATGCCAGGCCCCTTCACCCCAGTGAGTTTGACGGTGCCTCCCATCAAGTCTGAAGCCCAGCGCATCAAAAAACTGCTTCTTTGGCTGGTCGAAATCGTATATTTCACTCCAGAGACGATGCATTCCCAGTTCGTGAAAGGCATAGCGAGCCATTGTACAAGCTGCATCAGGTGCGAAACGGTCGTCAATATACAGGTTATCAGCACCGATATAGATGGAAAAGTCAGCGCTCCTGTTGACCCAGTCAATATAACAGAGACCAGATGCCCCTATAAGACGCATGTCAGCAAGATCCACGATCGCAAACATGATGGTACGATGATCTTTCAAGACCATTGATTCGAACCAGCCGGTCTGCTGTTCCATCCCCAGCTCTCTGTACTCCCTGAAATAACGGCGATATTCCGGCCGGTTTCGCCATTCGAGGAGTTGCGGCAGATCTTCCTTCTCAATTGCCCGAAGGCCGACAATCTCACCTTTCAACATAATTCACCCCTGATATCATTTTCGTGAAGTGCATCACCAAAGACCTTGTCCTTGTCGAGCGTCTTTCCGATAACGCTTTCCACTAGATAAGGTGCGCAAGCTCCGGTCGGAGCTGGTCTCAATGCCTCCAGGTCTGACCTGGAAATCTTGTCCCC
>JANNRW010000172.1:0-2563 GCA_031401815.1 Geobacteraceae bacterium
CATTTTTTATCCTTAAATGATTCTGTGCCACCAACGCACTCGGAATTGCTCAAGGCATTGGGCCATTTCTTCAAAAACGTCATCAGGGCAATTTTGAGGCTTGTCTATCCAGTAATCTGAAAGTGGAGTGTCAATCTCAAACCTTATGCCTTTGAATGTAAAAGCCGCAAAAGCCTCATCATTCATTGGATTCTGTTTCGATTCTATAATCTTCATCTCCGGCAGCCTACGCAAAGCTCTCAACAATGTGCTAAAAGAAATCGCGTTGAGATTGATGCCAATCGCTTCACCAGATGTAGATCGTAGTATTTTCATATTGTCCTTCTGACCAACTCTTATAAGGCCCCTGTCAGTCAACAGGCAAAATGATGCCTAGCCGATTTTGAGTCGTTTTCTTTGATGAATCTATCTTTGCATCTCATCCGTTCTGACTTTATTTCCAATAACTGGGTCAGGAAAGAGTCCTGCACCAAACTCCTATCAAAGCTCATATCGCTGTGGTTGTTGCGTTCGCGGCGATTGCGAAGGCATTCCCTTCGCGGCTTAGAAACTATACCGTTCCCTCTACCGTCCCATTCAAGAAGCGTGCTCATCACTGGTGCGAGGCACAGTTGATACCGGGTTCAGGCAAGGGGCAGAACACCTCTGAAACGTACGAATAGATTCATTTATGTAAGGAGCGGGACAGGGCTCCAATCTCGTTAAGTTTGTTTGCTCGTGTGGCTCCAGTTGTACGAATAAGCTGCTCCTGTCCCCTCCAGCTTTATGCCGTCGCCAGAAACTTTTCCCGGTCGAACGGCACATTATTCTTCAGCATGTAGAAGATTGCACGGGCCAGTTTGTGGGCAAGGATCGAAAGCGCTTTCCCTTTGCCATGAATCTTGGCCAAATTCTCCACTAGGGTCTTTGCCGGCGGATTGTGGCGCATGAAGAAAACAGCAGCCTCTGAGAAGGCCCACTTCAGATGAACGTTGCCTATCTTGGAGCCACCGGTCCCCTTTTTCTTTCCTGCAGATTCGTGAGCACATTTCACCAGCCGGCAGTAGGAAGAGAAGTCTTGCACGGTAGGGAAGCGATTGATGTCATGGATCTCGTAGAGCATCACCAAGCCCAGCACCTTCCCGACGCCGTGGATTGAGCGCAATAGCTTGAGGGCTTGCTGGTTGTGTTGCCGGGCCGTTTTCTCTATATCCGGTTCGAGAACCTTGAGCACATCGTCAAAGGCATCAATCATGGCGACGTCAATTTGGATGATCTTCCTCACTTCCGGATCGGGAAAAAGTTGCGCTACTCCATGGCGATTCTCTTCGACTCCGAGATCACAGCCAAGAGGAGCCAGGTTATATTGGATTACCGTGTTCTGGATGTGTGCCATAAGCTCAGCACGCTTTCTGACGAAAAAGTTCCTGCGACGCAGCAGGTCCCGTGTCGCCCGCATTTCCGGCGGATAGACATAGGCTAAAGGAAACATGCCGCCGCGAAGCAATAAAGCGATCTTATGAGCGTCAATCTTGTCGCTCTTTGCCTTGCCGCCGTGGACTGCTTTCATGTAAAGGGCGTGACCAAGCACAAACTCGATCTTTTCATTACGGCAAAGGTCTGCAAGCCAATACCACGCGAACATGCATTCCACGCCGACCACCAGGCCCTCTCGGTAAGGAGCCACGATGCGAAGGAAGCTCTCAGGGTTGCAGTTGATTTCGCGATGGACCAGCACGGTCCCTTCCGAGTCGAGAATGCAGACGTACTTTTTTCGAGCATGAAGATCAATTCCGCAGTAATGCTTGTGAGTTTTGGTGTAAAATCGCATGAAGGCCCCCTTTGGAGTAATGGTTCTCGCAAAACCGAGCATACACCAAAAAATGTATGCCCAGGGGGGGCCTTATACAGTATCCCGTTAATCACCGGTTAGTACCGGGTTTATATATGTATAAGCAAGCTTATAGATGTATAAATAAGTTTCTATATCTATAAACTCAATAAGTTTATACTGCTATAAACATCCGTGCTTTTTGTCAATCATAAGGTTTATATATCTATAAACTATCATCTTTTTTGGCATCCGTAGTAGTTTCTACCACTATAAGCTTTTCCAGCTTCGTTCCGGCAATGCACCCATATGGTACAAGCCAAACCTGTCGCTGTTTATTCCACTGCCCTCCGACTGCTCTAGCCTGATTTTGTAAGGCCATTTCATTTATGCCGATTTTGAGGGAAACCAGTGCACCGTCCGGGTATCTGACAAGTGGCGGTGTCCATTCATTTTCACTGACGATAATCTCAACTGTCTTGTATTGTTTAACAATTCGGGACACTTTTCAATTAATGGCTATAAACAGGGAGTGTTTCTCTTTATTCGCCGATGTGCTCGTATGTTTATGGCAATTTCTTAGCATAGTTGCAGATAATTAGAAATCGATTTATTAGTGTTTATTTGTTGGCGTTGTTAAATGTATGGATGGGCGAGGTGTTAGGCCGGCCTGAACCGTCTGGAATCAAACGAGAGAAGCCCGCAATCAGGTAATGGTTGCGGGCTTCTTGTGTTTGTAGACATTGACATGAT
>JANNRW010000173.1:0-3868 GCA_031401815.1 Geobacteraceae bacterium
TTGAAATCACCGTACAACCTGAAAGGTGAACACAAATGAAGCTGATATTTTATCTAAGTCTCTGTAATGATTATCTCAGTGCCTCTGTGTCTCTGTGTTAAATGCTTTTTCTAGGATAATTCTTCCTTAATAAGAGGATGATCCGCCGCCAGTAGAGATTGAACAGCTCGTTCAGCTCCACCGAGGGATACCAGCTCCAGACCTCATAATTCATCCTTCATAATTGTTCCTTGCGCGGTTGAGGGAGGCGAAGTGTTTGATGGATGTGGTGAGGTCAGCTTTGTTCATCGGTCATTTTCTCGATCAGTTGTGATACCGACTGATGACGGAGATGAGTGAGAAACAGGTGTTCGCTCCCCGCGAATAGCGGTTTGAATCCGGCGTTCATGTAGCTTTTGCGAAGCTTCTTGGCAATTGTTTTCTGCTCATTCGGTAACAATCGCGGCAGCACCCATGCTCCAGCTACGTTTTCCGGATCATCGGCAGACATCGGCCACGGCTTCAGCACCACGATATCCCGGTCATCAAACTGCTCGGCAATGGCCAGTGCCAGAAGACCGCCCAGCCCCTGCCCGCGGTACTCAGGCAACAGGAGTATCGACCTTATCAACACGACATTGCCGTAATCCATCAGCTCGTCGGCAACGCCAGGATTCAGTTCATCATCGTCGAACAACTCTTCGTAGAGTCTCCCGAGGTCGCTGGAGTGGCTGTCGAAGACCTCGAACAGGGACCACGCATCGTCATTGAGAATCTGATCCATCCTGACGCGATACACCGTGGCTTGCCCGATCGCTTTCCGTTCTTCGCCATAGAGGATATCGATCTGGATGGTGGAGACGTAATCGGACGGGGACTCCCGGTGGATAGGGGAGCAGGTTTTAGTGGAAAGGGAGATGTAGTGGAGGTTGAGGGTCATGGGTACTCGCTCCCGCTTATCGGTTCTTGCCATCTTCCAGCAGCTTTTTTATATGACGATCAAAGTCGGACTCGAACAGGCGGTCCTGCACAACCCGGTATTTCTCGTACTCACTCTCGGCAAAGGCTTTGGCAATTTCCTGGGTGACCTTGCCAGGATGGTCGAGAATCTCCCGCTCGTTGAAGCGCAGGAAGGCATTCAGCTTGCCCGCCCAATCCTCCATGGTCATCGGTATATTGCGCTCGGCCTGATCCTCGGCATAGTCCAGGTACATGGTGACAAATCGATCAAGCGACTTCAGTTCCTTTTCGGTCAGATAATTCTTGGCAACAACTACATCCGGCTTGAGAATCTTGCCTTCCGGAGCGTTCTTCCAGGTGGTCAATCCCATGCGATCCTTATCGCTGTCAGCCCGCTTGACAATGAGTTCTGCAGCGGTATGTCCATGGACGGCAAAATGGAGCTTGTTCTGCACGGCGGCAAAAAAGGTCTTGGTGGTCTCGGCATCGGCGCTGTAGTCCATTGCCGTGGCATAGATATCGGTGATCTTCTGGTAGAACTTCCGTTCACTGGCCCGAATCTCGCGGATTTCTGCCAGCAGGTTGTCGAAATATTCCTTGTTGAAAAAGGCACCGTTTTTCAGCCTCTCCTTGTCCAGCACATAGCCGCGAATGGCAAAGTCGCGCAAGACCCCCGTCGCCCACTGGCGAAACTGAATGGCGCGTGCGGAATTCACCCGGAATCCCACGGCAATGATGGCGTCGAGGTTGTAGAACTTGGTGCTGTACTCCTTGCCGTCTTCGGCAGTATGTCGGAATTCCCGACATACTGAATTTTCATCAAGCTCACCGGTTTCAAAGATGTTTTTGAGATGCTCGGTGATGGTACTGCGCCCTTTTTCAAACAATACACCGATCAGCTTTTGTGTCAGCCAGACCGTTTCATCCTCGACCCGCACCTCGATGGTGCTTTCACCCGCCTGCTTGGTGAAGATCAGGAACTCGGCAGTGCTGTTGCGGATTTGGAGTTTTTTTTCTTTCATTGAATTCCTGTATTCCGTTGCTTCATTGATTTTTGGAGATGCGTCCCTTCTTGACTTCTAACCTGCCACACCCATGCATTCCAACATCTCTCTGTCATATTTGTAAAGGAACGAATCTCCGTAAGTCAGTCCATCATCAGTAGTATACTTTTCGATAACTTCATTAAAGCTATTCGAAGACAACGATTCTATTGCACTAGACATTGCTATGCCATTCAATAAATGCGGCTGCAATGCTTCTAGTTCTTGGACTGACAAGATGTGGAAATCAAATGTTGATATTGAGAGTGATTTGAGTTCTTGAAATATGTGTTTTTTGAAAAATTCTGAATTTATCAAGTATAGCCACTCATAGGTTATAACAATTGGGATAATAACGTTACACGAATATAATGTCTCAAGGCCTGTCCGTCTTTCCTTGATAGCAGCACTAAAATCATGCAGTTGTATTATTCCCTTTTTAATCTGCTTCAAGCTTTCGCTTACCGCTTCCTCTGCACCTGTACCAAGCGCTTTTAGGGAGAATCGCGTAGCTTTACATTCAATAATTAAAGCGGTCCTTCCTTCAATAATACAGAAATCTGGAACCTTACCTGAAGGATATGTTTCTCTGATCTTCTTTTCAGACAGGATGGAACAATGTGTGGATGCTTTTAGCAACCGCTCAACATAGGCTTCAAACAGATGTCCAAAGAAACGGGAGAAGTCTTCTCGATATTCGTTGAACATTTCGTAGTATATCCCTGTTGAAACTCGGTAAGGGATAAGATCCGGTAACGGAGCGATAATTCTGTCACTGGACATTGCATCCTTTCCCTGTTTCCAGGGTCTTAGTACCGGATACGAAAGAAGGGGATTAAAATCATACGTTCTGAAGGCAGGATCAGGCTGCTTCATATTTTCATACTTGTCTCTGAACTTTACAGGGTCTGCCGTTATACAGCTCAGCATCAGCTGGACCCCTTCGTCATCAGGAATATTTAGACCAGCATTCCTTGCCCTGTCGAAGTACTGTCGCGTCAAACCGCTTGTTTGAGGAGAGCTAAAGAACGCCCATGACGCAAAACCGCAAGATACAAACTCCATAACAGATAGACCCGTCATTTTTTGGAATTTATCTTCGAAACGGAATGTTGTAATTTCTTTGTGTCCTCTCTCCTCCTGTATCAGAGTCCGGTAAAGAAGTAACGTCCGACCGACGAAACCATGGCTACCACCGTCAAAGGGGAACTGGCTTCCAACAACTCTTAGCAGCATAAAAACTGGATTTGAGCTGTGAAAAGTCTCTGTAGCTTCTTTATCTAAACCCACTGGGTCTGCTGTTAGGTACTCAAAGACAGTGTTGGCGAGAACAGCCATGTCATTTATGGTTGGTGCTGCATGATTCCTGTGGGGGTTGGAGAATCGCATGGCAAACGAGCAAATACCAGCCGCAATAAAAGGCATAAGGAGTGCGCCTGTTCGCTGATTTCCTACCCTCCCTGGCAGCTTCACTCCACCTTTTATGATATTGTGGACAGACAAAATCAGATCATCTGAGCGGAACCTACGAACTTGCCGCCAGATCTCTCGCTCAAGCTCAATCACCTTCTTTTGATGATTCAAATCACCCATTGCAATTCAACCTGCCAACTCTATACAGCCAGTGCGAGGGGTCAACATAGTTTCCGCTAATCCTCTATAAAGTCATTCTTCTTCTCTCTCTCGATATTCGCATGCAAGCCATTAATGTGGCGCTCGACATACTGCTTGTGCCGAAGGAGTTCTACCGTGTTCAGCATAGGCAGCAAGGATTCCCAGAAATTCACGCGTCCCTGGAGTACTGGCACCCAGCTGCCATTGCTACTCCACGATGTTGGCTCCAAAGGGAGGTCTTCAAAGGCATCAAAGCTCTTGTTTTGCTGAAC
>JANNRW010000174.1:0-6935 GCA_031401815.1 Geobacteraceae bacterium
CAGTCGTGCTCGTGGGGGAAGACCCGGCCAGCAAGGTCTATGTCAGCATGAAAGAGAAAGCCTGTAATGATATCGGCATCTTTTCGGCTGAACACAAGCTTTCAGTCGAGACCTCCGAAGCAGACCTCCTCGCCCTCATCGACCAGCTTAACAGTGATCAGCGCATTCACGGCATACTTGTACAGCTCCCCCTGCCAAAGCATATCAATACTGAAAAGGTGCTGGAAGCTATCTCTCCGGACAAGGATGTCGATGGTTTCCACCCTTACAATGTGGGACGGCTTATGGTAGGCAAGCCGTCTTTCCGCCCCTGCACCCCATATGGCGTCATGATAATGCTGAAAGAGTGCGGTATTGATTTAAGCGGCAAAGAGGTCGTAGTTGTCGGACGCTCCAACATAGTCGGCAAACCGGTTGCCCTGATGTGCCTTCAACAACATGCCACAGTGACTATCTGCCATTCAAAAACAAAAGATCTTGCTGCAAAGGTTGGCGCAGCTGATGTACTGATTGCCGCTGTTGGAGTACCTGAGATGATCAAGGGTGCATGGATCAAGGAGGGGGCGATTGTTATTGATGTCGGTGTTAACAGGGTGGGTGAAAAAAAACTTGTAGGGGATGTAGAGTACGGAGCAGCTTCTGAACGAGCCTCAGCCATTACCCCGGTTCCGGGCGGAGTCGGCCCCATGACCATAACCATGCTCCTCAGCAACACTGTTGAGGCAGCGGAGAAGAAGTAGACAGGAGTCAGGGGTCAGGGGTCAGGGGTCAGCATAAAAGCTTTTCTACTGACCCCTGACTCCTGAATACTGACTACTGCCCCTATATGATCATCAGCCAGCAAAAACCTTTTGAAACCATCCTCTCTTCCCTCGGTGAGAGCCGCACTGTTTTTATCGTCGGCTGCGCCAAATGCGCGACTGTCTGTAAATCAGGGGGGGAGGAAGAGGTTTGGCAGATGCAGGAAGCTCTGATTGCTGCTGGCAAGGAGATTACCGGCTCGATCATTATTGACGAAGCCTGTCATATGCTCCGTGTCAGTCGTGACCTGCGCAGCCGACAGCAGATGGTGGATGCTGCTGACGCTCTTTTAGTCATGGCCTGCGGAGCCGGTATCCAGTCTGTATCAGCAGTCGCTCCGCAAAAGACCATAGCAGCGCTCGACTCTCTTTTCCTCGGCAACATCAGACGGCTTGGCCAGTTTGAACAGAAATGCTCCCTTTGCGGAGAGTGTATCCTTACTGAAACAGCCGGTATCTGTCCGGTGACATCCTGTGCAAAAGGGCTCCTGAATGGCCCTTGTGGCGGAATGGAAGACGGCTCTTGCGAAATTGACCCGGATTCGGAGTGTGCCTGGGCTGCCATTTTTTCTCGACTTTCCGGCCCAGGAGAGCTGGATCGACTGAGCACTTTTGCCCCTCCAAAGAATTTTGCCAGAACCCCCAAACCCGGAAGGCTGAAAATCCCGAAATGATCGATCAACTCTCCAGACTGCAACATAAACTTTACTCAGACAAGTTTGTCATAACAGCAGAAGTATGCCCTCCAAAGGGGTGCGACTGCGGGGAGTTCCTTGATAAAGCCAGGGCTATGACCCCTTTTGTTGACGCAATTAATGTGACTGACAACCAGGGGGCTCATATGCGGATATCTCCGCTTGCAGCTGCGGCACTTCTGGTTCGTGAAGGGATTGAACCGATATTCCAGTTGACCTGCCGGGATCGCAACCGGCTGGCACTTCAGAGTGATCTTCTGGGTGCCGCAGCGCTCGGCATAAACAACGTACTGGCACTGACCGGCGACCACATCTCTTTTGGCGATCATAAAGAGGCAAAACCTGTATTTGATCTCGACTCGGTGCAGCTCCTTCAAGTAATTACCAGGCTTAAAAACGGAGAGGATTTTTCAGGAAACAGGCTGCGAGGAGCTCCTGACTTTTTTGTCGGTGCTGCTGCTGCACCCCAGGCAGAGCCTTTCGATCTCTCGATTCTCAAACTTCGCAAGAAAGCGGCCAGCGGCGCACAATTTCTCCAGACCCAGGCTGTATTTGACACTGACCGTTTCGAGAGATTTGCAGCAATTGCGACTCAGCTCGGGCTTAAAACCATTGCCGGTATCCTGCTCCTTAAATCCGCAGGGATGGCTCGCTTCATCAACACAAACATTCCCGGGCTGAAAATTCCGGCAGACATTATAACCGAACTGGAAACATCCCCAGACCCTGCTGTAACCGGGCTTGCAATAGCCTGCCGCATTGCCAGGGCTGTAAAGCCATACTGCAACGGCATTCACATCATGGCAATGGGGCGTGAAGAGGCAGTCCCTGCAATAGTGCGGGCTGCAAAAGGATAGTTTCAGGAGAGCTCATCATGCAGGTAAAAAAAGCTGTCTTTCCGGTAGCTGGGCTTGGAACCAGGTTTCTTCCGGCCACCAAGGCATCCCCGAAGGAGATGCTGGCGCTCATCGACAAGCCGCTTGTCCAGTATGTTGTAGAAGAGGCTGTAGCTTCAGGAATCGAGCAGATACTGTTTGTTACCGGCAGGGGGAAGCGGGCGCTGGAAGATCACTTTGATATCGCCTTTGAACTGGAAGCGCTCCTTTACGACAAAGGGAAGGAGGCAGAGCTCTCCCAGGTCAGAGAGATAACAGAGATGATTGACATATTCTATGTCAGGCAGAAACAGGCGCTCGGTCTTGGTCATGCAATCCTCTGCGCCAGGGACTTTATAGGGAACGAACCGTTTGCAGTACTCCTTGGAGACGACATTATCGACTCTACCCGCCCTTGCCTGGGGCAACTGCTTGATGTCTACCGGAAATATCACGGCTCTGTTCTGGCCCTCGAACAGGTGCCAAAAGATAAAATATCTTCCTACGGCTGTGTCAAGGCGACTCATATCCTTGACCAGGTATATGAAGTCACAGATCTGGTTGAGAAACCAAGAGCTGAAGATGCCCCCTCTGATCTTGCCATAATCGGACGGTACATTCTGACCCCCGAAATTTTCCCGATTCTGGAGAAACTGGAACCTGGCAAAGGGGGCGAGATTCAGCTTACCGATGCAATTCTCAAGCTTTCGAAGGAAGAAGCTATCTATGGCTGCAAATTCGAAGGGGTGCGCCACGACTGCGGCGACAAGCTCGGCTTTCTGAAGGCAACTGTTGATCTTGCCCTGAAACGTGAAGAGTTCAACGGTGAGTTTGAAAAGTATCTGCGTGAGAGGCTTGGAGTTGTTTAAACTATGTGAAAATTTACGCGAATTACTTTCTGTAACTCCTCAATCTTCAGCAAAGCCTGCCTGATACTCTCCCGCTCTTCATTTGGAAGCTGGTAAGGATTGATATAATGCGAATCATTCTGTATCCCTTTCAGCACTTTTATCTGCTGAAGAATCCGGTAGCGGGTAAGGACATGATACGCTTCACAAAGACCTGCTGCCATACCTGCTGATAAACTCCCCTCGCCTTTTAGAAACTTGATCCTTTCCAGTGTTGAAGTAGCTGGCGCTCCCTGATTTATAGCAAGAATGCGGATGTTCATAACAAGCGGCGCCCAGCCAAGCAGCTTCAGGTTAAACTCCCCCTTGTGGTTACCGGAACCCTCTGTCCAGACCCGTTTCAAAAAACCGAGCGCAAGGCGCATCTCGGTAGCTGCTCTTGCCATCCCCCATAGAGCATGAAAATAGTTCTGCTCCAGCCCTCTTATCAGCTCTACAAGTTCACTTGCCAGCTTTATGTCACCAGCCACGTAACGGGCATCAGAGAGCACTATAAGATCCATCAGATTTTTGGCATAATCTTCATTTTCATAACGGACAATAGCGAGCAGCTTCCGGCGCCACTGGCTCATTGAACCACGCCAGGTCGGGTTGGTCGGCATTATGTTGCCGGTACATTTCTGAAAACCGGCCTCTACCAGCCGCTCGACAAGAAGAATGGAAAACTCCCGGAACCAATGATCCGCCTCATCTCCGCCACCATCAGCATAGACAATAAGATAATCCTGATCCGTAATCAGGGTCTGCTCCTCCCTGCCATCACTACCCATACTTATCAGGGCATAGGGGAGCGGCGGTTTTCCACGCCCGTTAGCAGCCATTTCGACAGCAGACAGCTCCATGACAAGAGCAGCCAGAATATTGCGGTAATGGGTACAATTCTTGTGCAGAGCAGGGACTGACTGTACCTTCAGGAACCGCTCCAGTTCGATTTTATTCAACTCGTCATGGATCCGGCCAAGCTCGACAGATGAGGAAGTCCTCCGTATATCTGCCATCAGAGCGGACTGCATGGCACCAAGCTCCCCCATCCAGGCAATACTTGCCTCAAAAGTTCCTCTGAGCTCAGTAAGAAAGCCGTTAAGTTCTCCGCTGTCAAGCAGAGGGATAAAGGCTTTCACCTGGTTCATAAGTCCGGTGATGAACTCCTGATTAGATATCTTGTCCTGCATACTTTTTCTGGACATAAATGACCTTGGTGTCGCACTGGACGAATTGATTAATGATATAATACAAACATTAACTGAGCAGGCACCTGATAAAAACGGCTCCAACTCAATACAGCATAACCGCACTTTCAAGGCAGCGCAATACAACGCTTTTCAGTTATTTTTTCTTTCTTTACAAGCCAGATTTCAACATGGTAGTATTTGCAGCTTTCAAGAAAGTTAATTTTTCAGGGGAGTTTCAGCATGTCAGGACATAATAAATGGAGTACCATAAAACACAAAAAAGGTGCCGCAGATGCCAAGCGGGGGAAGATATTCACCAAGATAATCAAAGAGATATCTGTTGCGGCCAAACTTGGCGGAGGTGATCTTGCAGCAAACCCCAGGCTGCGTACTGCGGTTGACAAGGCCAAGGGCGAAAACATGCCCAAGGACAATATCGAACGCGCCATTAAAAAAGGCGCAGGCGGCATGGAAGGGGTCAATTATGAAGAGACTACCTACGAGGGTTACGGGCCTGGTGGCGTAGCAGTTCTTGTCGAAGTAATGACTGATAACCGTAATCGTACTGTTTCTGATGTACGGAGCATATTTACAAAATGTAACGGTAACATGGGTGAAACCGGCTGCGTCTCCTGGATTTTCGACAAGAAGGGGCTGATGATTTTCCCGAAAAGCACTGATTTCGACAGACTGTTCGAAGCAGCAATCGAAGCAGGTGCTGAAGATGTTTCAGAGCAGGATGAGCAGCTTGAGGTGACCACTGATCCGTCAGCATTCATGGAGGTGCGCGACACTCTTGCCAGCGCCGGATTCAAGGCCGAATCGGCTGAAATAACGATGATCCCGCAGACTCTTGTAAAGCTTGAGGGGAAACAGGCTGAAAGCATGCTGAAAATGATAGACAAACTTGAAGACAATGATGACGTTCAGAACGTCTATGCCAACTTCGACATTTCGATGGAGGAGATGGAAAAACTGATGTAATTCCAATGGAATAAGCACTCCTGCAAAGCAGACTAAAACCATGAAAATACTAGGTATCGATCCAGGCTCCCGAATCACCGGCTACGCTGTCATAGTGAAAGAAGGGAACCGCCTCATTCACGTTGATAACGGTGCAGTATTTACTGATGCTGCTTCGGATTTTCCAGGGAGGCTTAAAAAGATATTTGATGAGGTATCTGCTGTAATCAGCAGATATGCGCCTGACGCAGTTGCAGTTGAAGACATCTTTTTCGCCAAGAATGTACAGAGCGCTCTCAAGCTTGGACAGGCACGGGGCGCAGCCATTGTTGCCGCAGTTAATGCCGGTCTGCCGGTCTTTGAATACAGCGCACTCCAGGTAAAACAGGCTGTAGTCGGCCATGGACGCGCAGCAAAGGAGCAGGTTCAACATATGGTAAAAGTGCTCCTTGGGCTCCCGGAAATCGCCCAGGCTGATGCCTCTGATGCACTGGCAGTTGCCATCTGTCATGCAAACTCTGTAGCAATACGGACTCTCACCAAAATCCATACTGTTCAAAAGGCGAAATCAGACCGATGATAGCCCTCTTAACCGGCAAAATAGCCATGAAGTCCCCGGATGCCGTCATTATCGATGTTGGTGGTGTCGGTTACAGGGTGCAGATCCCTTTTTCAACCTACTTTGCTCTCCCTGAAGAGGGATACCCTCTGACGCTTCACATCCATACCAATGTAAAAGAGGATGCAATCCATCTGTTCGGGTTTGTAACGCTTAAGGAGAAGCAGTTTTTCCAGCTCCTCCTCACTGTCTCCGGTGTAGGGCCAAAGCTTGCCCGTGACATACTTTCCAATATCCAGCCTGATGAGCTCTCGACAGCTCTTCTGCGTGGCGACCTTGTAAAGCTCTCTACAGTTCCCGGCATCGGGCGAAAAAGCGCCGAGAGGCTCGTACTTGAGCTAAAAGACAAGATTGTGAAACTGGGGCTTGCACCAGAGACCAGCAACGACATCACTCTTACCCGAGGCAAACCTTCAGTTCGTGATGACGTAACGTCAGCGCTAGTGAACCTTGGCTACAAGGAGACGCTGGTTGCGCAGGTGCTGGCTGAAATCGACCTGACGACTGACGCACCAATGGAGAGCATCCTCAAACTTGCACTCAAGAGGCTGATGAAATAGCCATGACAAGACTTGTGGAACCAGAGGCAACTTTCGATGAATCAGTGATGGAGACCTCTCTTCGCCCCCGTACACTCGATGAGTATGTCGGACAGGAAAAGGCAAAGGGTAACCTGAGAGTATTTATCGGCGCAGCCAGAAAGCGTGGGGAGGCGCTTGACCATGTTCTTCTCTACGGCCCCCCTGGCCTCGGGAAAACAACCCTTGCCAATATCATTGCCTGCGAAATGGGGGTCAACATCAAGTCCACCTCCGGGCCTGTAATCGAACGCCCTGGCGATCTGGCAGCTATCCTTACCAACCTTGAAGCACATGATGTTCTCTTTATAGATGAAATTCATCG
>JANNRW010000175.1:0-6772 GCA_031401815.1 Geobacteraceae bacterium
GCACTTTTTGAATAATAGAGATATTTCTGCTGTTGCCGATTATGTCATGAAACGGCATCACAAACTCCGTGTGAGTCTTGAAAAAACTGCAGCGGAAACAGCTTCTGCACATTCGCTGATATCTTTGCTCCCATCGATGACTATGAACCTCTCAGGCGCTTTTTTCGCCAGGGAGAGGTAGCCATCACGTACCCGCTGATGAAATACAAGGGATTCTCTTTCAAAGCGCTCTTCGCGAAGAGCAGATGAATCAGTCAGAGTGACAGCCTCTATACGTGCAAGTGCCCTTTCGATGCCTGTGTTCACCGGGCAGTCAAGGAGGATGGTGATATCAGGAGTGAGCGACATGGTTGCCAGTTCATTCAGCATGGTGATTATCTTGCGGTCAACACCCCTGCCGTCCCCCTGATACGCCAGGGTTGCGTCTGTAAAGCGGTCGCAAAGAACGATTCTGTCCATTTTCAGTGCAGGAGCGATGATCTCGGAAACATGCTGGGAGCGGGCAGCGGCATAAAGGAGCAGCTCAGTCAGAGGGGTAATGTCGCTATTATCAGCATCAAGCAGAATAGCGCGGATCTTGTCGGCAATCTGACAGCCACCAGGTTCACGTGTCAAGGTGGTTTCAAAACCTGATTTTTGCAGAAATTCAGAAAGGAGTCGAATCTGGGTTGTTTTGCCACAACCTTCTATCCCCTCAAATGTTATGAAGCACCCCATCTTTTCTCTCCCGGATCAAGTGCGAAAGTATATGGAAGGGGGAGGAATTAATCAAGTCAAAAGACCTGCAAGAGGCTCTTTCACCCCTTGTTACAAGGGAGTTCGACAATAATAATGGTTCCTTTCGGGTCATTGTTCTTCACACGTATGAAGCCATGATGGTCTGTTATGATTGTGTTTACGATAGATAAACCGAGTCCTGTGCCCGATTTCCTGGTTGAAAAATATGGTTCGAAAAGACGTGGCATATCTTCTTGAGAAATTCCGTGCCCAGTGTCGGAAACTGAAAAGGTTGCCATATTGAGTACTCTGTCATAAAGGCTTTTTACCAGAATGCTGCCGTTTTCTTCAATAGAGGCAACAGCATTTTCGAGAAGATTGATAATAACCCTTTTGATCTGATCCCTGTCAAGCATCAGCTCCGGCATCTGTTCATCGGAAACAGAGCTGAAGTTAATATGACGATGAGCTTCAGAGTAGAGTGAAACAGCTTCGGTGATAATTTCATTGAGATTGTTGAGTGCAGGGACTGATGCAGGCAAGCGGGCAAATTGTGAAAATTCATTTACCAGGGTCTTTAGCTCCTCAACCGACTTGATAATGGTCTGTGTTGATTGATCAAAAACCTGGTCATCACTGTCAAAGCGGCTGAGATAGCGCTTGCGCAGCCGTTGTGCCGAGAGCTGTATGGGTGTGAGAGGGTTTTTGATCTCATGTGCAATCCTCCTGGCAACCTCTCGCCAGGCAGCCATCCGCTGAGCCTTCATAAGCTGTGTAAGATCATCGAACACTGCGACAGTGCCGATAAACTCGTTATTGTCATCCATGAGGAGTGTCAGGTTTACCTGAAGAGTGAATCTTGCCTCATTTATCTGAATTTCGATCTGTCTGTTCAGGACATTCTGTTTGTTGGTGACAATGTCTCTCAGCATCTCTTTCACAAGACCCAGTTGCGATGAACGAAGAACCTCACGGAAATGACGTCCTACTACGTCGCTGTTTTTTATCTGTAACAACCGCTCTGCAGAGCTGTTTATGGTGGTAATTATACCCAGGCTGTTAGTGGCGATTACGCCGGCGGAGATATGTTTCAGTACCGTCTCCATATACCGTCTCCGCTCTTCAAGCTCCTGATTGCTCCCAATGAGATTTTCATTCGCCAGGCTCAATGCCTGGCGATTGATTCTCAAATCAGCGGTCATCTTGTTGAATGCCTGTATGAGCTGCCCCAGCTCGTCTGAGCCACCCCCCGAGAGCTCAATTTCAAGATTACCGTCTGCAATCTGCTTGGTGCCGTCAGCCAGCTCCTGGATCGGATCTGTCATGCTTTTGGCAAGATTGATACCAAACCAGACTGCGAGGGTGACAATGACAATGGTGATCAGGAGAAGGGTAAGGATATAGGTTGTAGTAATAGGCTTTTTAAGAATCTTGAGCTGCCTGAACTCGTGATAGGACGTTGTAATCTCTCTCATTTTGCTGACCAGTGAGTTCGGCACGTAGTAGTTGACAACAACAGTCCCGACTACGTCATTCTGGTTCCAGGTGGAATAGATGGGCACAATCCCGCGTATCAGGTCAGCCTTGCCGATCGAGTTGACGCGACTGAGCTCTTTTCCCTGAAGGCCGACATCAAGGTCTGCTGAAGAGGGGTTGGTGAACTCTGAAATCGGCAGATTGGGATTTGAGGCTCGGACGAGCTCTTCCCGTTGCGCTGAAAAAACCTCTACAACCCCCAGGTTGTACTCTTTCTGTTTCTGTTTTATCAACTGTTTCAGCTGGGGGAGGTTGTCTTCATTTATCAGCTTTCTTTCCCTGATGAATTCACTTATCTGCTGCCCGTAATAAATCGCATTTGCTGCTGAAGTTTTGTAGTAAATCTGGGCAACTTCCATCGACTCATCAAGAGAGGTTTCAATCTGCTTGTTGAACCAGTTCTGGATGCTGGTGGTGATGTAACCTGCTGATACAAAAAAGAGGAGCATGGTAGGTATCAGAGAGAGGCCGACAAAGGCTACTACCAGTTTTGTCCGTAATCTTGCGCCCAGTTTTTTCAGGCGGCGTTCCATGACAAGTTTGAAAATATTGCGCGCCAGCAGGTAGATAAAGAGAATGATCAGAAGGGTGATAACATTGATCATCCCGAAGATGAGAATGTTACCCCCCATCGGAACATCAGAACTCAGACGGGTAAGGTGTATCTCCAGAGCAGTGAGGACAATTATAAGAACCAGAGAGAAAAAGATGATGAAACCTTCGCGTTTTCTCTTGCGAAGTTCATAGGCGGGTTGTGAATGGTTAAGCTCTTCTTGCATCTGCAACTTCTCCGAGGGGATATTAAATAGTCATGACTCGCTAGAGCCTTCCGGAACGGATTATCCCGACAAGCCAGACAAGCCCGACCAGCACGGCGATGCTGTAACCCATAAAGGCAAAGAGCGGCATGCCTAAAAAAAGCGGGCCCTTGTTGACCTGCATTACAATTGATGACCCTACGATAAGCGCTGCAATAATGAGGCTTGAAGAGAGCCGGTTCATGGATCTGTCCAGATCTCTCATGAACAGGTCAAGCCCCCTGTGTTCAAGGTCTATCTTGAACTTGTCACGATTGATCCTGTTAAGAATCTCCTTGATGTCTTTGGGGAGTGAACGGGCAAGATTAAGGAAGGAGCTTACGTTGCTGGTAAACTCCTTGACAGCGCTCTTTGGAGAGAGTCTCTCCCTTATCTCTTTCTCCATGAAGGGACGCAGGTGCTGTGTCATGTCGAAGTCAGGATCAAGCCTTCGTCCCATGCTCTCAATTGTCATGAAAGCCTTTGCCAGCAGGAGTATATCCGGATGAAACTTGATCCGGTATGCAGTTATTATCTCGGTGAAATCGATCAGGAGTTGCCCCACCTGAAACTTTTGCAGGGAGAGTTCGTAATATTTGTCAATGAATTCTGAAATATCCCGGCGCAAAGCGCGAATGTTTACGCTGTCTGTAATGTCTCCGGAGTAAATGAGAAGCGATATCACCTCTTCGGCATCGCGCTTCAGTATGGCCAGGAGAATATCGGTAAGGTAATTTTTGAGAAAAGGGTCAATCCTCCCGGTCATCCCGAAGTCGAGCAGGCAGATGACATTGTCCGGGAGGATGAGGATGTTGCCGGGGTGCGGGTCTCCGTGAAAAAAGCCGTGTTGCAGAACCATTCTGACAAAGGCATCTGCGCCTCTTTTGGCGATAAGCTTGCGATCAAGACCTGCTGTAGCGAGACTGTCGATGTCCGAAACCTTGATCCCATCTATCATCTCCATGGTTAGCAGGGCTTTGGAGGTATAGCTCCAGTAAACTTTCGGGAAATAGACACTCTCGTCGCCGGTGAAATTTGCAGCGAACCTCTCTATGGTTCTCCCTTCAAGAGTCAGATCCATCTCTCTCCTGATAGTGCGGGACAACTCCCTTACCTGGCCGACAGGATCGTATATGTCACTATTGGGCAGATGTCGTTCAGCCATCATTACCAGAAGCATAAGGGCTTCAATGTCTGTTTCAACAAGAGCCTCTATTCCGGGGCGTCTGACCTTGACAACAACATCTTCTCCACTCTTTAAGGTGGCTCTGTGAACCTGTGCAATGGATGCTGCTGCAATGGAGTTTCTATCAAAAGAGGAGAAGAGCTCTGAAAGGGTCATCCCGAGCTCTTTCCGGATCTCGGCCTCTACCTCTTCAAAACTAAATGGTGGAACATTGTCCTGAAGCTTTGCAAACTCCTCAATATAATTCGGAGGGAGAATGTCAGAGCGGGTCGAAAGGAATTGACCGAACTTGATAAAGGTAGGGCCTAGCTCTTCAAGAGCAAGTCTCATCCTTTCAGCCTGGGTTAACTCGGTAAAAATCGAGCTCTCGCGACGGAACATGCGGCGCCAGCGTGCAACGAATTCAGTAAGGTTCAGGTATGACAGAAGATTGTCAAAGCCATACTTGAACAGAACACGGACAATCTGCCGATAGCGCCTGATGCTCCTGATGTTGCGGTTAAGCTTGAAGAGATTCACAGGTCAGCTCTGACCTTCCAGCTTCTTTTCAAGCTCTGCCAGCCTTTGTTGTAGTTTGTCGAATTCATCTTTAGACACCATGCCCAGTCTCTCGGCAGCTTTTTTAACTTCTCCTTCAGCAGCTTCGGCAATTTTGTCACGAGTCTCTTTTGCCGCACCCTGAATCTTGTCCAGAAAGGCTTTCCCCTCTTCCTCGCTGAACTTGTACTTTTCCTTTAGCTCGCCTAAAAGCTCCTCACCTTTTTTCTGTGTGAGAGAAAGTGCGCCAATACCGGTAAGTACAGCTTTTTCAAAAAGTTCGAACATTGTCTGCCTCCTTGATTGATTTATGGATCAGTTACAGATGAACATTAACATTTTGGCAGGGAAACGCAAGAGGGATGCTGTCAAGAGGGTGTTTTGAGGGGGGGAGCCTGATATACGCTTCAGCCCGATACTAATTCGTTCAGGCCCTCAATAATCTGATCAAGAGCTTCAGGTTCGAGTCGGCAAATTTCGGCACCTATTCTCTCAACAGCAAGGGTACGAATCTGGCTTATCTTGACCCAGGATTTTTTGGGGAGTTCAGGGTTATCGAGCTCAAAGGTGAGAGGAAAACCTGCCTTCTGTGGCTGGCTGGACAGTGCCAGAGCGATGACCGTATTTGACCGTTCATTGAAAATGTCCTGGCTTATAATAAGTACCGGCCTAACTCCTGCCTGCTCGGAACCTCGTACCGGGTTCAAGTCCGCCCAATAGATTCCACCTCTCAGTATGCGGGCCATGTATCACGCTCCAATCCCAGACCCTCTTCAGCAATGGCGTGCTCTTCATTCAGATCCAGTTTTGTCAGCTCTATAGCCAGTCGCGATTTTCCAAGGCGCTGGAGCTTCTCCTTGACCGCAATCTGAATCGCCTTGCTGCGATTAGGGAAAAGATGCCTGTTCACCATGCTATCCAGTTCGGCGAGAAGCACTGCATCCATTGTTATTGCCACTTTTGCCTGACCCATAAATCACCTCCAGTATGATGATTTATCATACCACATGCTTTACTTATCCCAAATAGATTTAATCTATAAAAGCATTTAACACAGAGACACAGAGAGACGGAGATAATCATTAAAGAGACTTAGATAAAATATCAAGGTATCGGTGATAAGCCTTTTAGATTCTTCGCTGATTATGGACGACCTGCCATTTTCACAGCATCTCCCCAAACGAGAAGGTCAAGACCGGGAATATCAGCGAAATCCTTGCGGTTGTGGGTCAGGAAACGGTAGCCATGTTGTATCGCCTGACTGGCAAGCCAGAGATCCTGAACACGATGGTCATACTGCGAACCGGTTTTCCTGATCTGAGCTGCAATGTCTCCAAAAATTTCGCCGGTGGCATCATCAATTATGAGACGAGGCTTCTTCTTCAATCGGGCAAGGGACGCCAGGCGTTTCTGGCGAATATCAGATGTTTTGGCGCTTTCCGCGCCGAACTTCATCTCGGCGATGGTAACCGGCGAAACGTACACCGGTTCAGCGCCGGTGATACCGGCTACATCCGCCGGAGCCAGGGTGCCCCTCTCGACGTCAATCCAGATGCAGGTGTCGATCAGGAAGCCCATGGATCACGTACCTCATCCTTAAGCCCGCGTTCGGTCCGCCGTGAATCTTCAAGCCAGTCAACAGCAGCATCTTCAGGCAAAGTACGGTAAATGTCAGCCATTGCCTCAAGCGCTGTCATGGTGGCCGGGCCTGGAATGATCCTCGCCACCTCGTGGTTGTTTCGGACAATGATAAGCTCTTCATGCCTGAACTCAACCTTGTCGAGCATGACACGAAAGTTGCGGGACAGCTCAGTAGCCGTGACAGTCTGCATAAATTTCTCCTTAATCAGATAATCTGATTAAATCATACAATCAGATTATCTGATAGTCAAGGAATCATTTTCAGCATAGTAAGTCCACAAAAAAGAGACTTACTATGGTGAATATGCTCTTTTTGAAGGTAACTGCTCAGGAGTCAGTGGTCAGTATTCAGTCGTCA
>JANNRW010000176.1:0-3950 GCA_031401815.1 Geobacteraceae bacterium
AGGATACTCCACTCTCTGCGGAATTCGTCCTTCCACACCGCAACATCAACATAACCTGCAAGGCGCGGGTGGCCTGGGTCAATCACCCCAGCATGATAAAGAATCCGAATCTTCCTGTAGGGATGGGGATTCAATTTCTCGACCTCACTCAAGAGAGCATGGATGCTATCCGGAGCTATATTCAGGAGGAGAGCCTGGAGCCGGTCTGGTAGTTGGAGGGTCGGAAGATCGGAAGGTCGGAGTGTCGGAAGGTCGGAAGGTCGGAGGGTCGGAGGGTCGGAAGGTCGGAAGGTCGGATGGTTGGAGGGTCGGAAGGTTGGAGGGTCGGAAGGTCAGAATGTCGGAGGGTTTGCTAACCCTCCGGTCTTCCGACCCTCCGACCCTCCGAATTGTAACTGTTACTACTTGCCAGGCTTTTCCTTGGCAGGCGGTGATTTATCCTTGTCGAGTTTTTTTTCAAGCAGATAGTGACCAGTAAATATGTAGTCATCAATGTAGTCGTGTTTCCCATCCTTGTTCAAATCAAACTGAGGCTTTTCCGCACCAAAATCTTTCATAAATGCGGCAACTCCACTCTCAAGGAATGAGAGCTTATCAACAGGTGGAATCACCACAAGCGGGATCTCAATGACCCTGTCAACAATAAGAATGCTCACAGTGGCTTCAAGAAGCTCTTTGCGAGGGGCAAGTTCAAGTATCCACCCCTTTCCGGAGTCATCATTTTTTAGAGAGAGCAGCTTTGCCCCTTTTGTGGCAACTGTCGGGACTGTGTCAGATGTTGTGAGCGGATTTCCGGCAAAGATTCTGATAATTGTATCGCCAGTATTTATGGCTATTGGCGGTTCCTGACGCACGAGCTCTCCAACCGGTTTTGAAAACAGGTTCGTAAGTGCGTCCAGGGTTCTATCACCCTTGAAGTTCCTGAAACGTTCCACTATTCCAGCATAACGAGTCTGTTTGATTTCCGGATCCTTTGTCGGGGCGGCAGGTTTTGTTTTTTCAACAGGGGACATTTCAACGGGTTGAGGAGCCTTTTCGACCTGCTGGTATCCTGGTTGGGCTGTTTCGGCAGTTTTTTGTGGCTGAGGTTGAGAGGAGCTGTCCCCGGGGAGAGTTATAGTCCCTATGGAGGGGTAGGCAGCTGTTCCGGCTGGAGTGGTTGCGGTGGTTGCAGTTGTTGTAGAACTGCCCTGGGTCTGCTGCTCCTGGTTTTTTGTACCGGCATTCCAGAAAGAGTCGCCAGCAGGAGAAGAGCTGCCAACAGAACCGGTGACAGGATTTCCGTTGAAATCAATAAAAAACAGTTTTGATATGGATATGCTTCCCCCTCCGGTGTGCGTAGCGAAGTTAATGTCAAAAACCTGACCGCTTCCTGAATATGCAGTTGCACGCACAAGAGCAATTTTTATAGTGCCAGGGTTGTTGGTATTTACCATCATAGTGGAGTTTGCAATAAGCCCACCCGCATTTACAACAGGGTTTCCCAGCCTGGCGGAGTCGTAGCTGACAATCAGTTCCATCCCTGAGACGCCATCCATGGAAGAGCCGTTTATGACGAATTTGCCGTCAACAGGTGAGCTGATGGTAAGGAGCGCCGCCTCGGAAAAAGCCGGAGCTAAAAGAAAAATTGAGAAAGCTGATATAATAGATCTCAAAAAACGCATTTGTTCCTCGCACAATTTTTATTTGTAAATATACTATAACATGACCGGATGCGTAAATTTAAAAAAATCAATCATGCACCTGCTTCAAGTTGCGTTCAATGACTGATGAAAGGATGCGCATAGTCAGATCAGAATATTTGAGAGAACGGTAAGTCGTTGCGCAAAGCAGTTCAAAGAGTTGACCACCCCTCTGGAATGGTATATATTTTCAAAAAATTTGTAATCACTAAAATCAGAGTGGCCAGAATTCAGCTAGCACCAAAATATTAATCAAAAAGGATGGTAAATCATGTTCAGATTAACGGTGTGTTGTTTCATGTTTCTTCTTGCGCTTCCGGCATTTGCAGTTGCTACTGAAAAAACCGAGGAGCAGAAAACCTTTTATGCAGTCGGTCTCGTGATTGCGAAACAGCTGGCGGTGTTTAATTTTACCCCGGAAGAGCTGGCGTTTGTTCAGCAGGCGATAACTGATGCAGGAGCCGGGAAAAAACCTGAGGTCGACCTGGCGGCCTATAACGAAAAGGTTCAGAATCTTGCCAGAACAAGGCGCAAGGCTGAAGGTGACAAGCATGCTCTTGCAGGGAAGGAGTTTCTGGAAACTGCCGCAAAAGAGAAGGGAGCATTGAAGAGTGCTTCAGGGATGGTCTATTTGTCGCTTGCCGAGGGGAAAGGGGATTCTCCAAAGGCGACTGATACTGTCAAGGTTAATTATCGCGGGACACTGACAGACGGCAGGGAGTTCGACAGCTCCTATAAACGGGGCAAGCCACTGGAGTTCAAGCTGGATAGCGTTATCAAATGCTGGACAGAGGGGTTGCAGAAGATGAAGCCAGGGGGGAAGGCAAAGCTTGTCTGTCCGGCTGATACTGCCTATGGTGAAAAAGGTGCAGGGGAGATGATCCTTCCGGGAGCTACCCTGGTTTTTGAAGTCGAACTTATCGAAGTTGTCAAAAAGTAGCTTGATGACGTTTATATTTTCAAAAGAAAAGATCTGCCTGAAACGGGATGCGGCTTGCAGGCAGCTTTATGGCTGGCCTGCGAGCCCGTTTATGATTTATCTGGTCATTCTTGGGTTTGTATTTGTACTGGATTCCATCGAAGCCTGGCTTACTCCGGAGCTCTTCCCATTTCTCCTCTCATACCCCAGAAAATATTATGACCCCTTTTTTACAACGATTTTTATAGCTCCTGTTCTCTGGCTGGTGTTGTTCAGGCCGCTTCAAAGGGCTGTTATGGATGAGAGCGTTCGCCATGAGGCGGTCAAGTCCCAGATGGTAGATGCGGTAGTTACAATAGACATGAAAGGGGTAATAATCTCTTTCAACCCTGCAGCTGAATGCATATTTGGCTACTCTCCCGATGAGATAAGAGGCAAGAGTGCAGCCGTGCTCTTCTGCGATGAGGCTCTTTCAGCTTCAAACCTTGAGACGCTTGCAGGTGTTGTAGATTCATCTTCAATGCTTCTTCATGAAGTGAACTGTTACAGAAAGGATCTTGTCCTGTTAAGGCTTGAAATCTCGGTCAGCCGCCTTCTGGTGGCAGGGACTCCCCAGTTCCTGGTCATAATGCGGGATATAACTTTGAGATTGAAGATGGAGAAGGAAGCAACAGAGCTACAGTCCAGACTGATCCAGGCAAACAAGATGTCAGCTCTGGGGCTAATGGTTTCAGGTGTTGCGCATGAAATCAACAATCCGAACAACTTTATCCTTTCCAATGCCCAGCTTCTTGACAGATCTTGCGGAGACATTTTGAAGGTTCTCAACGAGTATCAAGAGGAGCATGGCGACTTTCTCATCGGGGGGCTCCCTTTTTCCGATATGAAGGAGCATCTGCCTGAGATGATCTCCGGAATCATAGGCGGAACTCAACGGATTAACGGCATAGTAAACGATCTGAAGACTTTTGCCAGGCTCGATTCAGCTACCCAATTTGACGAAATAGATCTGAACATTGCTGTCAGGGCAGCTCTTTCGATTGTTAAGAGTGAGGTGGCTCGGCATACGAAGAGCTTTTCAACTAATTTCAGCGATGATCTGCCGAAGATCAGCGGTAACAGCCAGCAACTCGGGCAGGTGGTTATTAATCTGCTGATGAACGCCTGTCAGTCACTTTCTGATGATACAGCAGCCATCCGGCTTGAGACCTGGTTCGACAGCGTCTCTTCAGAAGTTGTGATTTCGGTATTTGATGAAGGGATCGGTATACCTGAAGAGATTACGGAGAGGATAATGGAGCCGTTTTTTTCCACAAGAATCGAGAGTGGTGGAACTGGGCTAGGTCTCT
>JANNRW010000177.1:0-4624 GCA_031401815.1 Geobacteraceae bacterium
GACATTTCCGATCCACAGGAAGTGATTGCGCGCGCCCAAGCGCTGAGCGTCGAGCTTGGAACCTCAATTACGCCTGGCTTCGAGGCCTTGGTGTTCAAGGCTGCACGCGGGATCGAGGACATCTACGAGCTGACCTACATCCGCAAGGATGGGAGCCGCTTCCCGGCGGTGGTGTCCGTCACAGCGCTGCGCGACGCTCAAGGCGGCATCATCGGTTATCTTCTGATCGGCACCGATAATACAGCTCGCAAACAGATTGATGCAGAGCGGGCAAGGCTTGAACAGGTACTACAGGACAAGAACGCCGAACTTGAGATAGCCATGCTTGTTGCAGATAAAGCGAACCTTGCCAAATCGGATTTCCTTTCCAGTATGAGTCATGAACTGCGCACCCCTCTCGGTGCAATTCTCGGTTTTGCCCAGCTCCTGGAATCCGGCTCTCCACCACCGCGCCCCGACCAGGCACGCAGCATTAATCAGATTCTCAAGGCAGGATGGTACCTCCTGGATCTGATTAATGAAATTCTTGACCTGGCGCTGATTGAGTCGGGAAAGCTCTCCTTGTCCCTGGAGCCGGTTTCACTGGCCGATGTCATGCACGAATGCGAGGTCATGATGGAATCACAGGCCAGGCAGCGCGGCATAAGCATAACTTTTACCCCTTTCGAAATTCCGTATTTTGTCAAGGCTGACCGGACAAGGGTGAAACAGCTGCTCATCAATCTTCTTTCCAATGGGATCAAATACAACCGACCGGGCGGATCAGTGGTTGTTACCTGTACCCTGAGTCAACCTGATTCGATTCGTATCAGTGTCAGAGACACCGGAGCAGGACTGGCTCCGGAACAGCTTGCACAGCTTTTTCAGCCATTTAATCGTCTTGGACAAAAAGGGGACATTGAAGAAGGGACCGGCATCGGTCTGGTGGTATGCAAGCGGCTGGTCGAGTTGATGGGTGGGGAGATCGGCGCGGAAAGCAGGGTAGGAACAGGGAGTCTGTTCTGGCTCGAACTGAAACGATCGAAGGCTCCCGAAGTTGCCGACCAGCCTTCCGGATTCAAGATGCTCGACAGTTCAGAAGCTACGACCCATTCTCAGCTGTACACTCTTCTTTACGTCGAGGACAATCCGGCTAATATGATGCTGGTCGAGGATCTCATTGCCCGTCGGCCCGATATCCGTTTTCTAAAGGCTCAGGACGCTATTCGTGGTATCGAGATTGCGCGCACCTCACTGCCGGACATCATTCTGATGGACATCAATCTGCCGGGTATCAGCGGTATCGATGCACTGAAGATTCTGGCTGATGACCCGCAAACTGCTCATATTCCGGTCATTGCGCTCAGCGCCAATGCCATACCCCGCGATATAGAGAAGGGGCTGGAAGCGGGTTTTTTCCGGTATCTGACCAAACCTATCAAAGTCATCCAGTTTATGGCTACTCTGGATGTTGCGTTGAAATATGCGAAAAACAGGTTGAAGGCTGAAGGCTGAAGGAGAACCAAATCATAACTCCCCCTGACCCCCTCTTATTTTAAGAGGGGGGACGTGCTAACAGAGAGCTACACAAAATTTCAATGTATTCACTCTATGGCGTCCCTCCCCTTAAGATAAGGGGAGGACAGGAGGGGTTATGAATAGTGCAGGTAACTGCTCAGGAGTCAGTGGTCAGTATTCAGTAGTCAGTATGATTATCCTAAAAGCGGCAGTTGCGCCACAGAGTGGTTAATATTGCTGAAGCATAAATGGATATTCACATGGGCTATCGTCAGCAATTAAAGTTTATGTGAGAATCTGATCCTGGTTTTCTACTGAAACCTGACCCCTGAACCCTGACTACTGAGCAGTTACTAGTGCTGATGAATTAGCCTGAAGATGAAAAATAAGGAACCAATATGATACTTAACAAGTCCGATATTCTTGACGCTGCCATCCTGATTGTTGACGATACTGAGTCCAATATTCTGCTGCTTGAGCAATTATTGACTGAAACCGGCTATACCCGCGTTACCACAACAATGAATCCGGAAGAGGTCTTTGCGCTGCATCACAAAAACAGTTACGATCTGATTCTGCTCGACTTGCAGATGCCGGCCATGGATGGCTTTCAGGTTATGGAACGCCTCAAGGAGAACGATACGGACGATTATTTGTCGGTACTGGTGATTACTGCCCAGCCCGGCCACAAACTGCGCGCCCTGCAAGCCGGGGCAAAAGACTTTATCTCCAAACCGTTTGATCTTATAGAAATAAAGACGCGTATCCACAATATCCTGGAAGTTCGGCTTTTATACAAGAAGCTCGGTAATTACAACAAGATACTGGAGACCTCAGTGAAAGCGCGGACGCAGGAACTGTTTGCGGCTAATCTCCAGTTAACCCAGGAAATAGCGGAGCGCAAAAAGGCCGAAGAGTCACTTCAGGGTACGTATGCAGAGATAAAGCAGTTGAAAGACCGGCTTCAGGCAGAAAACATCTACCTGCGGCAGGAGGTTGCCCAGCAGTACAACTTTGGCGAGATAATAGGTCAAAGCCCTCTCCTCTCGCGAGTCTTTTCCCAGGTAGAGCAGGTAGCGCCGATGAATGCGACCGTTCTGCTACTGGGCGAGACCGGCACCGGCAAGGGGGTGGTGGCGCGTGCCATCCACAGCCGTAGTACCCGCAAAAGCCGACCGCTGATAACTGTAAACTGTACGACTCTCCCGGCATCACTGGTGGAAAGCGAGCTTTTCGGGCGGGAGAGAGGTGCGTTCACCGGCTCTGATGCCCGTCAGATCGGGCGGTTCGAGCTGGCTGACGGTGGCACTATCTTTCTTGACGAAATAGGCGAGATGCCTCTGGAGCTGCAATGCAAACTGCTCCGGGTTATTCAGGATGGGGAGTTCGAACGGTTGGGAAGCCCCCGCACCATAAAGACCGATGTCCGGATCATAGCTGCCACCAACCGGAACCTGACTGAAGAGGTCAAAAACGGCAAGTTTCGGGAAGACCTCTACTACCGGCTGAATGTCTTCCCGATCACGATGCCTCCGCTAAGACACCGACAGGAAGATATTCCGCTGCTTGTGAATCATTTTGTCGCCAAATTCAACAAGAAAACAGGCAGGCAGATCGAATCCGTGTCAAAAGAGACCCTGACGAACCTCCAGGGGTACCACTGGCCCGGTAATGTGCGGGAGCTTGAAAGTGTCATAGAGCGGGCAATCATAACCAGCCAGGGGAGCGTATTACAGGTGCTTGACCGGTTCGATGCTGTCCGCAAGCCCGAAGCATCCGGAGATGGAGAGGTCAAGGCTCTCATAGAACTGGAGCAGGATCACATTCACCAGATTCTCAAAAAAACCGGTTGGCGGATCGAAGGTAAAAACGGGGCGGCAGTACTCCTTGGTTTAAACGCCAGCACCCTTCGTGCCCGGATGAGGAAGTACGGGATTGTGAGGCAGTGAAAAAAACTAAGTATGAGGTATGAATTATGAATTATGAAAGAAGCATGTTGCTGCCTTTATTCATAATTCATACTTCATCATTCATAATTGCTCTTCATACTTCATCCTTCATAATTCATAATTGCTCTTTCAGTTCCGCCTTCATATTTGGCAGTTATGTCAAACCTGACGGATTCAGTTGACGGCTTACTTTACCCGCCGCTCGTCCTCGTTAAAATTTATCCTGTATAATCAATCCCTTGCACATTCAATAACGGTTGACCATCTACGGCACAAAAGTTGCGGTGTATCCACTTGCCGAACACGAACAGTGTCGTGATATCTGCATAGCTAACTTTTACGGGGAGTCCTATGGATATACCTGCTGTCATCTTGGAAATCCGGACGCTTGGGAACTTCAGTATTTCTTTTCAGGGGAAAACTGTAGCTACCGACTGGCCGGATGAAGCTTCTAAAATGTTTTTCTGTTCATTGCTTTCGCCTCTGGATCAACTGTTCACCTGGGACCGGATCTGTCGCAGTATGTGGGGAGTGCCCCAGACCCGAACCAGTAAGCGCCTCCTCGAAGAGACCGTTATCCGTACCCTCAAAGGTTTCTTTACCAGAGAGCTGGGTTTCAATCCCCTCATTACAGAACATGAGGGGATAAGACTCGATCTGAAGCGGATACATCTGGATGCTCTCGAGTTTCACCAGGCAGTTGTTGAAGGGCTCAGTCTGTTGTCCCTTGGTAACCATGCAGAAGCTCTCGAAAAATTCAACAGGGCGGATGCACTTTATGGCGGCAGCTATCTTCCGGGTTTACCCGGGAAAATAATTGCAAATACACGCAGTGATCTTGAGTCTCTTCACACAACTCTGCTAAGAGATGGCCTGCGTCAGGCAAGCTCTCTTGCTGCCCAGGCGGCGTAGTATTCATCAGTAGTCAGGGATCAGGGGTCAGTAGTCAGTAGAAAACCCGGTTCAGATTCTGCTGACCCCTGACCCCTGACCCCTGACTCCTGACCCCTGCTCTTAAGTCACCAAGTGAGGATTACCTGTGATTTTTCAAGACCATTCCCCCACTTTTTGACCTGATTTTTCAGAAGCATTCCCCCACCCAATTTTCAAGAGCATTCCCCCACCCACGGCAGGATTCTCACCCGGCGCTCTGTACAACCTGTAGCATCGTTACTTCA
>JANNRW010000178.1:0-15704 GCA_031401815.1 Geobacteraceae bacterium
GCATACCCCGCTGGATTTCTGCTCCTTGTCGGATCTGGCCTCCCAGACGACCAGGGCGCTCTCCAGTTAACACGCATCGACCGGCAAAATCCCTGCAAATTGTTCCATTAGTAGCAGGGGATCAGCTTCAAGCGGGAACACCAGAACCACTGTTGCCGGTTTTTCAAGATTCAGCGTCAAAGGGGTGCTCTCTTTACCTGAAAACCGCTTAGCGACAGACAACAGTCGCTCCTTCAGATCCAGACCTGGTACTGATTCCGCTTTCGGAACAATCCCGCCTGCCTGTTCATCCTTGCTTCTTAAGTCGAGTATCTGCACCGGTATCCTGTTTTGCAGCGCCCACTGCAGATCACCCATGGTGACCCGGCGAAATTGTGAACCGGTTCTGTTACCAACAACCGGCAGTTTTTCTGCTCTCCAGCCTGGCAGACCATCTTCCATCAGATAAACCTTTTCGTGCCCGCTCTTTACCAGCAACGCGGCTGCATCCCTCGCCATGCGCAGGCCAAGCGAATCATCGACAATAACGAGGGTTTTCTGACGAGGAAACATCCTGGTCAAGAGTGAATCAGCAGCTATATGCATAGCCCCCTCTGCATGCAAGTTCTCAAAAGCCGACTTGTTCCGGATGTCTATAAGCCAGAGGCTGCTCCTCTCCCTAAGGAGAGAATAAACCCGCTGAGGCGCTATCCACTGCCACTCAACGGCACACGATGCCTGAATCGATGTCCCGAAAATCAGCAGAACAATAAACAGGCTTAAACATGTCAGCTTTCTTTCACCCTTCACTCTTTTTTATCTCCAGACTCAACAACTCAACCACTCAACAATTCAACAGCTTCACCCTTCACTCTTCACCTTTCACTGACCAGAAGTTACAACTCAACAACTCAACATTTCAACAACTCAACAGCCTCACGGCATCCACCCATCCACCCTGTTCTTCATCACAATCTGCAGACCGTCCCCAGGGAGAATAGCGAAATTCACCCCGGCAAAATCAGTCCCGGCAGGAGTTGTCCGGACTGTCACACTCTGCCAGAGTCCGGTTGTTGCATCAAAACGGCGCAGACTCGGGACACTGTCAAGACCGACAGATTTCAGCAGATCATAGGCACTGTAGCCGGTCGGCACTGAAAGAAGACCGATCTGGTTTGTACCTGGCAACAGGTTATGGACAGAAGTCTCACCGCTTCCTGCAAGCATGAGCGAGCCGCTTTTTTGGAGATAGATAACTATCCCCTGCCCTTTTACCAGTGGGAAATCCCCGCCTTGAGCATCAACTTGCAGATAATTGTTATGGAGTGTATCAAGCGTCAGAATTCGCTGAATACCAAGCTCATCCCTTTTTGCACTGAAGAGCGCAGCAGCAGTCGGATACTGCGTGGCAAGCGAACCTCCGACTGCCACCAGGTTAAAGCCGGGCATCAGCGCCACCTCTACAGGAAGGGATTCAGTCAGGAAAGGCGCAGAATACAGCTGGAAGGCTCCTGAGCGATTATCCTGCCAGAACACCATACCAGCTCCAACAGCAGGCTCTTCCTGTCGCGCTGTATTAGCTGACAGCCGCCCACCCATGGCGCTTGACAACAAGCGGAAAGAGAGATTGGGATCGTCCAGTCCGGCTTCATAATCCGTATAAACCAGCAGGTCATCCCTGATGGAAGCCTGGGTGTGATCGCCGGTTCCATAAGTAATACGGATCAGACCTTTTTGCGGATTAAAGCTGTATATATCCTTCTGTCCACTCTTTTCATCAGTCCAGAAAGTAGTTGCTCCGTAAACAGCAGGCAAATTCTTGTTGGCACTATCCTGGGTCAGCTTTGCTTCCTGTCTGGTAATCAGATTGAAGGAGTAAATCTGCCCCAGACCATGACGATAATCCTCCCAGACAACAGTGTCGCCATATATTGCCGGGTGGAGCTGATCCCTTTCATGGCTGGTCAGTTGCAGTAGTTCATCAGTAGCAAGATTCTTTGCATGGATATCCCAGTTGCCATTCCGCTTATCCTGCCAGACCACCCATTGTCCGGCAACCACCGGCCTCTCCTTGTCACCTGACCCGGTTGCAACGGTTGCAATGGCTACTTCTGAAGCTGTATCAAGACGATATCCATATATCTCCCAGCCGCCGCTCCGGTTATCCTGCCAGACGATGATATCGCCATCCAGAGCCGGATGGAGATGATCCGCATTGCCAGCAGTTATTCTGACAGAAGGAGAGTTTGCTGCCATATCCTTGTAATAGACATCCCAATTGACATTGCGGTTATCCTGCCAGACAACCCGTGAAGCGGACGCCCGTGGATGTAGCTGCTGCGCAGTTGTGACCGGGTCAACCGGAGCCTCCTGAAACCAGTCATCAGCCGTAATATTCAGAGTCGCAACAGCAAAATGAATTGCAGCAGCAGGGTCAAGAGGATTGTCCAGGCCATCACTGACCTTGATTCTGGCAGTATAGACACCGGTCTGCACCAATTTGCCGCTGGAATCCCTGCCATCCCACCAAAGGCGCAGTGGAGCGGATGAGGTTGCCGACCCCTTGAGAATCCGGATTGCGCTGCCGCTCTGCCAGGTCGATCCAGGGACAATTTCCAGTTCAAACGGAAGGATTGGAATACTGCTGGTCGCCGTTAAGGTGAACTCAATCGTGCGGTTGGCAACAACCCCCTTTGGAGCGTGAGGAGCAAAACTTGCGGGAGTTGCCCTGAATTCAGAAATAACAGGGGCTCCGGAGACTACTATGACAGTTGTGCTTTGCGTTGCCTCCCTGTTTTCGTCGCGATCCACACTGTAATAATTGACAGTATAGGTTCCGGCGGCCTCAAGGGAAAAGGGGTACGCCGGTATGAACTCATCGTCAACTCCGTTTACTTTTCTGAACATGCCTGCCACACCGCTGCCACCTTCATTGTCCCGGGCGGTTAATGCCAGTCTGGTTCCGGGGGTCACGTAAACCGGATTTGCGCCGGTTGCCGAGCCGTCAAAGATCAGGGTTGTTGTCGGCGGAGTATTATCAATCAGTGGTTTCTCGTACACGAGGGTATATGTTCCAGGGGCATTGGCATCAGTCCGGAAATCGACAAAATGCAGGGTAAATACTCTTTTGTAATCCTTGTCAACCCCCTCCTCAACCCAGAAGTTGTTCTCGTCGAGATGAACACCATCCTTGCGTACCACGTCCATGAGTTTAAGCATCCCGAGAGATGGGTCGGAGAGTCGCGTGTAAATCCAGCCGATCCTGTCTTGCGGCAGGGTCATCTCAACGGAGGGATTGTCATTAGTCGGCCTCTCCGGCATGACAGTCGGAGTCAGTACGCTGATGAGAGAACGTGAAGCCGTGGCATTCGTCGATCCGTTCGGTATCTCCGACTCGAATATGGTGTCAGGAAGATGATCCACGTCACGATCCGTGTCTGCCAGAAAATCGAGCCGATTATCCCTCCCCGGAAGGTTTACCTTGATCTTGTGGACAAGATAATGGGCGTTCATCTCCTGAATCAGCGACGTCAACTCGCCGCCAAGCTCGGACGCATGGGAAAATTCCGCCTTGAATTCAGTGAACCGTCCGGTCAGAGTCGAAATCATCTCCCAGGAGGCAGATGCGATTTGTTTACTGGGGAGATCGCCGAAATTAACAGTCAGGGTCGGCTCTACAGCAGCGTCGTTGACAGAGGCACCAAGAAGCCTGAAATCGATCAGCAGACCCTGATCATTTGTCACAATCTTCGGTTGCGCTGAATCTATTTTCAGTTTTGAGGCTGGCCCGTAACCGTCGTTCAAAATCCTGACTGCAAGAGGAAAAGGGACTGGCGGTTCAACCAGCGGGGTGAAAGGATTATCGGCAACAACGTTGAAAGGCATGAAATAGTCGATAACCAGCTGCGGCATAGGTTTGACCGTGATTTTGGCCGGGTTGAGCGGTACTGTCTCCTGCTTGCTAGAAGCAGTATAGGTAAGCGTTGCTCCAACCCAGTAATCAACCCCGATCTGGAGGGCTACACCGTTCTCCATTATCACCCCTGCCCCTGGCGAGGGGATGATCAACCAGTGGGCTTCAGCTCGCGCGCCACCTTCAACCCTGCCGGTTCCATCCAGAGCAGTGATGTTGGTCAGAACAGGCTTGCGTATAAAGAACTGGGTCTCCCTGATTTTCCCTTCCCTGTCCTTGATCACGATATCCAGACGGAGGTTTTCAAGGGGGGTATCAGGCACATTGTTCGTCAACACCATCTTTGCGTCAAAGGCAATTCGTTCGAGTGTAAGGCTTTGCAGTAATTCGATGCTGACTTTGGCGCAGGCAGCCTCACTGGCAGCAGGAGATACAACCTGAAGGAGGAGATACAATAATAGCGCAAAGAAGCTGAGCTTTTTCATGAAAACGCTCCTGTAGCCAGGTCTCTCACCAGCTCTGATCCGACATTTATCCAAAATCACCGCTTCAACTCCCCATCAATCATCTGCCGGAACCCTTCAAATGACAACTCTTTCACCAGCTTGTTGTTCACAAAAACAGTCGGTGTTCCAGTCACCTCGTTCTCCCCTGCCTCTGCAATATCTCTGTCAATAAGCCTGTCAAGCGCCGGATCATTCCGCTTGCGGATAAACCGGTCAATATCTAGCTTGAGGAGCGCGGCTATCTCCTGGATCTTATCCTCGTTTACAGCACCACCAAGCTCAAAAAGCCTTGCATGGAATTCCTGGAATCTCCCCTGGTCATGGGCTGCCAGAGCCGCCTTTGCTGCATTTCGCGCCTGCTTGTGAAAGGTGAGCGGAAAATTCTTGAAGACCAGTTTCAGATCTTTCGGGTATTTATCCAAGAATTGTTTGAGGAGCGGTTCAAGTCGCCCGCAGTAGGGGCACTGGTAATCGCTGTACACCGCAATCACTACAGGCGCGTTTTCCGCACCCTTGAATGGTAGCCCTTCCAGGTTGATCCGGGTGACTTTCTCAAGCTGAAATATCTTGACCAGATTACTTTTGCTGTCAGAGAGCATTATCTGATTATCCCGCAATAGTGTAATCATGTTGAACCCGGAATCCACCGGATATGTCTCTACCACACGGTTTTCATCCACTGAATACAGGGCAACTTTTCTTTTCAGAAGTACGTAGACCAGCCTGCCATCTGACGAAGGAGCCATGGCAAGAGGGGGCTCCTCAAATGCAGTCTGTTTTTTCAGAGTCCAGTTGTATGCCGCATGCAGGCTGTTAGCCGGAAGCAGTGCAATAAAGCCGAAACAGATTGTCATGATAATAATTTTCAAGCCGTCAACTCCAATCTAGATGCAATATCTTCAGGAACCTAAAGTAGTCAGGATTCAGTGGTCAGGATTCAGTAGAAAAAGCAGTGCCAGCTCCCCTCAATGGCGTATTTTCAGATGAAAACCCTTGAGGAGGCTCCCTTTTATGCTTCCGCTTTTATACAAATCATTCTGACTCCTGACTCCTGACTACTGACTCCTGAGAGTTATCATTCCTACCTTCTTTTCCTGGACAACATCGACATGTACTTGTTACTCAGGTAGGTAAAAACCGGATCGTTCAACAAGTTGTTCGTAATATAGAAGCGTCCGTCCTTTTTCAGGACAGGATATGAATCCTTGATATGTCCATATCCTTCCAGGTACTGTTGCACGATAAATATTCTGTAATCGCCATAGGCGATTTTTGCCAGGAATGTGTTCTCCTTCATCTTGCTTTGCGTAACAACATTCAATGCCATATTAGTCGGATCAGATAACTTGGCCTTTATCTCTGCACGATCATCGTGGAGCCACATATCAACAATTTTATCAAGCTCACCCCTTTGATTGTTCCGCAGAAAATCGATAACAAACTTTTCATCAGCTTCATATTTTCCCGATTTTTCCATTTCATCAAACCATCCACCAACCGGGTATGTTTTCCCCTGGAGCAGCATGATTACCGGTGTGCCGGTAGTGACATTATTTGGGTAGAATTCCACTTTGACCTGGACATCTTCGCACCTTGCCGGATTAATGGATGCAATCGCAAAAATAACCGAGATGAAGATAATTGATACTGAACGCTTATGTATTGCACTCATGCCTCTCTCCTTCCGTGTTGTCAAATGAGCAGTAACTTCTTTTTTGCCTGCCACCCCTGAGCACCATGCATTAATAACAGACCTTGGAAACAAGTTCATAAGCAAGTACATGTTTTACACCTGTTGTAGCTTCAAAATAACCGGTAACAGTCAGCGGCAACAGACAACCTGAATAGGTCACCCCGGAACAACCCCAATCAAAGCCAAGAGAGCCTCCCCCCTTGATATTGGCTCCGACTTTTATTCTGTTACCCATGAACACCCCTTCGACCAGACCGGTTACTGTAAATTGGACTTCCCCGGTAACTGTTTCGTCACAACCTTTCCGGCAGGGATCATTTCCCATCTTGTATTTTGCTGTCGGCGCTATTGACAGCTCAATAAATGCTGGAAATTCCAACAGTTCAATATCAGTATAGGGCACACGTAACGACACTTCATATCCGCAGCGTCCAGTAAAAGTTACTGACGCTGAAGCAGTCTGGTTTAAGCCGTCTTGCAGCATGCCGTTTCCTTCGCAGCAGCGTTTGATTTCCTGTAGATCATAAGAAACTTTCATCTCAGGCGTTTTAGGAATGCATCCTGCTTTAAATGGTGAACTCTTGATAACTCCGTCAATTGCTTCCTTTATCTTGTCAATATTAAATTCCGCGATTTTTACTCCCAAACCGACATTTTGATCTGGTACTTTCCTCCCCTGACATTTTCCACTTCCATCACACTTGTCCTCGAAACCGAACGTGCCGTCATGGGAAGTGCACTGCTTGCCGTCGTTGCATTGTTTGCCGATGTTTTTCGGCTTGATCACGCAGATCTGATCCTGACACTCTTCCTGGGCGCAAAATGATCCCTTGCCGGTTGAACAAGGTGTGCCATCAACCCTGCATTCACAAGGATTAACAGAAGGTAGTGGTGTTGATATCTTGGGAGGGATCACACTAGCACTAGTTGATTCCATGACCGGAAAGAACACCCTGTCAACCCAAAGTTCAGAAGTCGATATGGGTGGAAGTGGCGGATCGGAATTGGTCGGAGGGGCATCTGTTATGGTTTCCTCACACAGATACGGAATCGTCACATAAAACGGGGCATTTTTTCTGACCTTCTTCTGCTGCGGCGTATTTGGACAGATGGTTGCATTGCCATCGTTATTTACCAGCACGTTCTTGTAACAGATTTTTGCGACTGTGGTAGTTCCGGCACCCTTCTGTACAGCCTTGAGCAGCTTGGCAGTGGCTTTCATGGCGATGGATGGATCCGCAACTACTGCGCTTCGACGGGTCACCCGGAAAGGGACTTTCACCTTCTGCATGGCATTAAGCCGGGCAGGAATGGCCGAGAGCATCACTTCGATATCATAGTCATCCACGCTTTTCGGAAAATCAATGGTGAGGTCGTCAGTTGCGATCAGACCGTAATTACTGAGCTGATATTCACCGCTGTAGAGCTGACCGGGTTCCAGGAGCGGCAGCGTAATATTACCCGGCTCGGCAACGAGCACCGGGGTAGGAACATCGGTTTCAAACGTCTGGGTGATTCTTATGTCATAACGGTCTTCGATCACGACCGGAGTTACGCTCCACTCAACGTTGACCAGAGTTACTTCAACTGCCACCGGTACCATCACTGTAATTCCCGGTTCGACAATAAATGAGCCGGAAGTCGGCCTGGAGCCGGGAGCACTCAGATGGAACGAGTAGCGCCCCTCCGGTATGTCGAAGAAGATGACCGAACCGTCGCTGCCGGTTGCCTGGGTATACATGAGATCCATCCGGGACTGGTTCTGGATCGTAACCGAAGCATTCGCCACCTTGCTCATCAACTCGGAGAGCACGCTGAACATGACATTACCGACGCTGTTACTGGTAATGGTTACCTGAATATTGTAGGTAAAGGGGGTATGATTATCCGCGTATATGACAATTCGGTCGTCATAAACCCCTGGAGCAACAGTTTCGCCCGGCCTGATTACCAGGCCGATTTCTCTACTCCCGCCAGACGGGATATCGCCCAGATTCATATCCTGCGAAAGCGTTATCCAGGGGAGCGAAGGTTTTTCCAGACGTCCGTTTTTCAGGGCCTCCATACCGTCATTGGTAATTCTGAAACCTGCCCCTTTCTGCGTCCCTTTTGTTATTCCCATGTCGATAAAGGAGGGTGAGATAGAGATTAACGGGACTGGATCGAAAACAGAGACATTAATGACAACCTGCCTGTTCAAACCTTCTGCTGTATTTATGGAGAGAGTAACCGAGCCCGGAGCCGCTGTAGTGCCAACCGGTGTCAGTATAATATTAACCTGACGAATCTCGTTTCCGGCAAGTCTGGCATCAGTATTACCCTCTAGAGTCGCCTGAACTCCACCAGCTGAGGTCAAGGCAAAAGAGAGCCCTGTCAAGGGTGCCAATGAAAGATTGCTGACGGTTATGGGGAAGGCATAGGTCTGGCCTTTAAGAATTGATATATTGCCACCTGCCGGGGAGACCCTCAAGCCGATGATACTGAACTGGGCCTGCATTGGCCGGTCGGTGATTTCGGGATGAACGGCCCAGACCGAGTAGGAACCGGTTTCATAGGCAGCCGGTGTAAAGGTATGACTGAATGAGCCATCCAGAGATGTTGTCAAGAGCCAGGAACGGTCAAACCCACCAACCGATACCACCAGCCTGACCGGCACAGCCGCCATTGGCTCTCCTGTATCGACATGCAGAGCCTGACCGGTAATCAGAACCGGCTCAGCCTGACGATAAACCGTACTCTCAATACGCGCCAGAGCCCGATAGGAGATCACCGGAGTAAACTCAACGGGCAATGAACCGGCTACCGTAACCGGACTCCCTGTTTTCAAACCCGGTGCCATAACTTGATCAGGTTCACCATATGCATACCAGAGGTTCCGGATCTCTGCATGCAGGGACATGGTATCTGATACGGTGTAGGGAACCATGAACTGGATCGGATCGGCAATAAATGATCCACCCGGTTCGATCCTGGCAACAGCATAAGCTCCACGGTCAAGAAGATTTGAGCCAACGCGCTGGTTGAGATTCCCCTGCGCCAGGATATTACCATCCTGATCTTTGAGATAAACAACAACCTGACTAGTGGGACCACTGTTTTCACTCGTTACAATCTCGCTTGTCACCGACCCGATATTATTTACCTTGAGCCGGACAGAAGCCAGTGTGCCTCTCTTCATCGGTTCATTGAACAGTTCAAGAGCCGAACCGGAGCCTTGCACTGAAACCAGTGAACTTCGTGATATTTTGACAGTCGTACCTGCAACCGGAGTCTGGATTGATGAAATAACTACCGGAACGAGCTGCGAAACATCACTGTCACTAGCTGCAACTTTCGATATTTCCAGAGGGGTACCTGGAGTCAGCAAAAAAGGGCCGGTCAGAACGCTTTCAGGCAGGGCACCAATCTTTAATGCCAGAGCATCGATAGTTACACCGGCTGTAGCTGTTGCATTGAGTGTCAGGATGACCGGTACAGACTCAAGCAGACCGCGATGCAACAGAGCACCACTCTTTAGTGCAAGGGAGATCTCGGGCAGGGTAACTTCACGTACCGGGCTTTCCGTTCCGATACTGCTTACAGCTGAAATGCCGTACCTGACTGATCCGCCTGAATAATAGCCATCAGTGAAGCTTGTGGATATAGTCGGCACCTGGTTGATTACGGAGCCGTTACGGTAGATGTAATAACCTTGCAGACCTGCTTCGCCCGCCTCCCAGGAAAGGGAGGGTTTGCCTTCATCCACGCGGCTTAAGTTGAGATTCCTGACCGGAGCAACAGGGAAGCTGATGTCGACTGTTTCCGAGGGCTGACTCTCATTCCCCAGGGAATCGACCGAAGTGATGGCGTAATAGCGCTGGCCAATGGCAGGTGATGGATCGAGCGCCGGGCTGCCGTTGAAATTGGCGATATTAGTCAGCCCGTAAATATCAATAATGGTTCCGCCAGATCGGTAGAAACGATAGAATGCAGGCGCTTCAACTGTCGGGAGCGGCGCACTCCATGCAGCAAGGACACCGTTACCGGTAAGTGAGAGTTGAAGACCGGAAGGTACTGGCGGGGGTGTCCCATCGGTGAGAACCAGCCCCTCCTCACTTCGCCCGCCTTCACTCTGAAGCAAGCCAATCGCACTTACAGAGTAGCGGTACTCACCATCTGCCGGAGTTGTATCGGTATAAGTAGCAAGAGCATCTCCGGAAACATTTGCAACTAAAGCTCCTTCTGCAACATTGGCTGCTCTCCGGTAAATATTGTAGCCAACTGCGTCAGCAACCTTGTTCCAGCTGATACGGGCGCCTCTACCCCTTGCAGGCATGACAACCGGCTTGTCAGGGATAATCGGCGCAGGGGGGGTGTTCTGATAGAGAAGCAGTGTCGCCCCCCCCTTGATTCCGGTCCCCTTGTTGCCGAAACGATCCGTACTGTCGAGCAGCCTGAACTGGGCATTACCATCCGGGAGAGTTGCAGCATCAACCAGGCCGTTCCAGTGAACTCCATTGTCGCCGGAAACAAGGCCGGTGACCGGGACGCCGGAACCTGAAACAGAGCGTAGTTCAAGAGCAGGGGTTGAAGCTGACGGTTCATCCAGAACCAGGCTGACTGCGACCGGCCCGGCAGTCGTACTGAGCGCTTTCGCAGGTGCCAGGATCTCGGCTGTTGGCCCTTTTACGTCCAGAACCGGCCCCCCCCCCAGGCTTTGTCCACGGTTTGCGGACAGATCCTTACCGGAGAATTTCCAGGTTGTAGCCCCATGAATAGATGAAGAGTCGATAGTGAAAATACCATCAAAATGGGTATCGTCACGCTTGTTCAAACTCACAATTAACGGTGCACCGGCCGAAGATTCAAGGCTGAAGAAAGGAATTGCAGTTAAAAGTTTGTTGACTACGAGAGCGATCTTCATCTCCCCCGGCCCATAAATATTGTCCGGGGTAACCGAGCCGTCACTTTTGGAAATAATTACCGCTTCTGCAGCCGGCAGAGTTCGGTCAGTTTTAACCGGGATCACGCTGGAGAGCGGACTTTCATTCCCTGATGTATCAACTGCGGTTACGGCATAATAGCGTAAAACATCATCCGGCGGCAGATACTCGCGCAAGGGGGTAACAATCAGATCGGTATTGATTTTGCTGACCCCGGCATCATTTTTCGACGAAAATAGTGTCAGGCTCGTATACAGGAAGTAACCTCTTGCAGACTCTCCTGCTCCTGGCTGCCACGAGAACTGAACTGTCCCGGCTGAAAGTTGCGTCGCAGTCAGGCTGACCGGCGCAGGAGGAGTTCCGGTGTCAACCAGCACCCGATAGTCTGCGCTGTAAGCTGAATCGCCCCCCCGGTTACCGGCTTTGACGGCCAGAGCATTATTCCCTTCCACCAGGATTACCCGTTCAAAATTGAAGGCGCTGTTCACCGGATACTGAGACGCTACTACCATGCCGTTAACCTTGAGATGTACCTGGGCACCCTGTTGTGCTGTACCGGCAAGATTCACAAGATAGACAGGTTGACTCTGGGCAACAGTATGCCCGTTGATAACCGGCAAAGGCGGCGGAGCGAGAGTGACAACTACGGGAACTGTGGCCGAAGTCTGGTTTCCTGGCTGGTCATAGGCAGTGATTCTGACTGTATGGTTGCCGTCAGCAATCTCATATACATTCCAGAGGAAATCCAGAAAACCTCCGGTCGCAGTATGGATAAGCGCTTCATCAATCCAGAGTTCAATCCGATGCATGGCGACACTGTCTGAGGCAGTTGCAGTGATTGCAACAGGCGCCTTGATGACCTGATTCGCATACAGATTCATGCTGGTGATCAACGGAGGGGTTGTGTCGCTGCGCGGCGTAGCAGCAATGCTCTGGACATCTCTGCGCTCTGCCCCGTTGGTGCTTAGACTGGTAACTGCATACTGGTAGACAACGTCGTTCAAAAGTCCGGTATCAGTAAACGAAGTCACGTTCTGGCTCCGGATGAGTTGCATGCTCTCCACACTGGTCTGCATGGGTCCACCGGCCAGACGGTAGATATTGTAAGCCTTCAGATGGGGGGATGGAAGTGCTGTCCAGGAGAGAGAAATACTGCTGTTCCCGCTGACAGCTTTTAGTCCGACAGGATTTGCAAGCCTGGTCACTGCCATGACAACTGCGCCACTACTCTCTCGTCCGCCACTGTCTTTGACAGTTACCTTGAAGCGGTAACTTGTTGCATCAGCCAGACCCTTTACAGTAAAGCCTGAAGCTGTGCCCGAAATTGCACTGCCACTGTCATAGCCTTGACCTGCATCCATGTAGACCGTCTGTCCGGCAAGATCATTGCTCGTGTTGGCGCTTGGCACCCAGGAAAGAATGACCTGATTGCCATCAGCCAGAATGTAGCGGGCAGCGGCATTTAATCCCGTAACATCCTCGGGTGGCAATGTATCAACCGGTACTGCTGTGGCGCTGTTTACGCTGCTCTGGGCATTACCGCTGCTATCCACCGGTGTAAGGGCAAAATAGTAGCGGGTGCCGCTGGCAAGCCCGGTTACTGTGGAAGAGCGCGTCCCCCTGTTGACCATGCTTGCCGGAGTCAGCGCTGACACCGTACTGAAATCGGCTGTTGCGTAATAGGCGCGATAATATGCCAGATCATCCGGCTCTTGATAGGATGGCCAGCTTAAAGTAACCTCTGTCCCCTTCCCTCTGCCGTCTGCTACCAGCGCTCCGATAGCCAACTGTGGAGGGGGATTTGTATCGCAGAGGATATCAAGCACTCTGGTTGTCGTATTGCCAAGAGTGTCAGCTGCTGTGAATACCAGCCGATTTGTGAGACCATCAGTCAGGGTAACATCACGAGACCAGGTTCCTGACTGATTCGTGGCATCAAAGATTATTTCTCCGTTCAGTCTGACAATACTCCCCGGCTCTTTCCTCCCTGACAAAGTCTGTGTAACTGTGCGAGCCGGATTCGCAAAAACATCTATGTAAAAAAGCGGAGGGGTGGAATCAAGAGTGACTACAGGGAACGGCATTGCTGGCGGAGAATCATTTCCAAAAGAGTCGCGAGCAGTTACAAACAGTGAATTGGCCCCCTCTGCCAGAGGATAGAGGTAACTCCATATCGTCTCCGGGCCCGGCTGTACGCGGACTGCACCGTTTATTACAATAGCTGATCCAGAGGGTTTTGAGCCTGTCAGAGTCTGGAATGCGCCTGTTGTGGGGGAGACAACCTGATTGACCAAGGGGGAGGTGAGACTGGTGGTCGGTGCTGATGCAGGGCTGTCACCAAGGGTGTTATGAGCTGTCACCGTAAAGGTGTAGGGAGTAGCATTATCCAGATTGTTCATGACAATCGGGCTCGCACTGCCGGTAGCAGTAAATCCGCCAGGAGAAGAGACAACCTTGTAAACCGTGATCGGACTTCCGTTTGCTGCTGGTGCTGAAAAGCTCAAAACAGCCTGACCATTGCCACGAGTAGCCGCTACGTTAAGCGGCTGATCAGGGACTGAAACCGGAGTGACCGGAGTCGATGCCGTAGAGGCAGCGCCTGAGCCGTATGTATTTGTGGCAACAACTGTGAATGTATAGGAGGTGCCGTTATCCAGCCCGGTTACGGTTACGGAACTTGAGGCACCTGTAGCAGAGACAGTGCCGGGGTTTGCAAAAACTGTGTAGCTGCTGATGTCGCTCCCGTTTGCAGCAGGTGACTGAAAACTTACCATCACCTGCCTGTTGCCGACAACGCCGGTTACCCCGGTCGGTGCATCGGGTACGCCGGGGCCGGGAATAACTGTGTTGGAGAGAGCAGAAGCCGGACTGCTGCCAACCATGTTTCTGGCCGTCACGGTAAATCTGTAGGAGACTCCGTTCATGAGTCCGGTCATGATATGCCTGGTTGACGTTGTCCCGGCATTGGCATCAACCCCGCCAGGGGGGTCAGAAACAACTGTGTAGCCGGTAATCAGACTTCCGCCATCTGACTCAGGCGGAGAAAAAGTCACTGTTGCCCGTTCATATCCGGCAGTAGCAGAGACAGCAGTCGGCGCATCAGGTGCCAACGGGCGGCAGAGACCTGCGCTGTTTGCCGTATAAATTGCCAGAACTTCAGCCTGACTCAAAGCCCGACCATAAATCTGAGGCTCATCAATCATTCCGTTAAAAAAGAGTCCGCCGCAACATACTGACTTCCCTATTGTCAACAGATCGGTGTTCGTAGTGTCTGACGGAGCATTTATTTCACTGACCAGGTCACCATTAACATAGAGTTTCAGTTTCGAGAGCTGAGCATCGTAAACAGCAACAACATGATACCAGACACCTGTTGTCACCACCTGCCCGGATCTGGCATAGTGACGCCAGCATTCAGCAGGTGTGGCAGTCCATGCCTGAAATTTGCCGTCCGGAGAGATGCCGATTGCACTGTCCTTGCACTGGCTGATTTTGCCGAGGATTACCTTGTCTTCTACTCCAAAGCCCTGGGGTTTGACCCAGACCTGCTGGGTCCAGGAGTCCGAATGATATGCACTCCTGTCAGCTGCCTGGACAAAATCATTGATGCCGTCAAAGGAGAACGCCTGACCAACATAACCGGAGGCGTAGAGAGCGCCATTGAGTGTCCCGTTGTTGTTGCTGACTATATCATTTCCGCTGTTTTCACCGGGCCACCAGGAGACAAGTCCATCAGGAGGACGGATACAGGCTTCGGGGCCGCAGGTTACAGTTTGGGAAGGGGCTGAAGGGGAGCCTGTACCAACTTCGTTTGTTGCCGTAACTGTAAACGTATAAGTTACGCCATTCGTGAGGCTGCTGATAGTACGCACTCTTTTCACTGTTCCTGCATCAGGATCTATCCCTGCGCCGTTGTTTGCTGTCACTCTGTAGCCGGTTATCGGACTCCCGCCATTGGAATCGGGGGGATCAAAGGTGACCACTGCCCGACCATTCCCTCCATATACAGATGTGATTACCGGAGCACCCGGCATGGTCGCCGGAATGACACTGTTGGAGGGGGCAGAAGCCGGGCTGACCCCTTCGGCGTTCGTGGCAATAACAGTGAAAGTATAGGCCGAGCCGTTGGTAAGACCAGTTACCGTAATCGGGCTTGCCTGGCCGGAAGCGGTTTTGTTATCGTGATCTGAAATAACTGTATAAGCGGTAATTACGCTGCCGTTTGCTACTGCATCAATGAAACTGACTGATGCAGAACCGTTCCCGCGCACAGCTGTCACACCGGTCGGAGCCTCTGGCTCGGTTGGTCCGGGGGTAACTATGTTGGAGGGGGCTGATGCCGGACCAGTGCCCACACCATTAGTTGCAGTCAAAGTAAATCTGTAGTCAGTGCCGTTAGTCAGGCCGGTCACGACTATCGGACTTGATGCCCCGGTTGCTGCGGTTCCACCGGAAGAAAATGATACTGTGTAACCGGTAATGGCACTGCCGTTTGCCGGTGGAGCACTGAAACTGATGATCGCCTTGTTGTGTGCGGGAGCAGCTGAAACGTCGGCAGGCGCTTCAGGAAAGGTAGCAGGAATGACACTGTTGGAAGGGGTCGAATTGGAATTGAACCCTTCCTGATATGAAGCCGCCACAATGAAAGAGTAGGAAACTCCGTTGGTGTGTGTTTGGCTGTTGCTTACATT
>JANNRW010000179.1:0-2190 GCA_031401815.1 Geobacteraceae bacterium
GATGAAGAAGCCTTACGCTATGTCGCCCATAGTTTGAAGATTCCGCTGAGTCGTGTTTATGGGGTTGCTACATTTTACAACTACTTTGCACTCAAGCCAAAAGGCGAACATACCTGTGTTGTAAAATGTAGCAACCCCATAAACACGACTCAGCGGAATCTTCAAACTATGGGCGACATAGCGTAAGGCTTCTTCATCTAAATACCCGAATGCTTCTTGAATTGTGTGCAGTGTTTCAATAAGCGCATAGGGTTTGTAACCATGTCTTCGCATGGTCACTGTCACTAATCGCCAGCGTTTGTCTTCAGAGGGGGCTTCAACCGTCTTTACAGAACTGGTTCGCATTGTTTTCTCCCAATGGCGGAATTCTGAGCTGAAGTTAATCTTCACTCAGAATACCTGTTTCAGGAGAAGTTTTAATCTATCAAAGCGCACCTGTTGGTAGTAAGAAATGTCACTTCTTAAAGGAATGTAAGTACGCTATGGAAAGCTAGGTAAAAGGTGGGTTGCCAGTGGATTAATCTAAGGTATGAAGGGTTTTATTCAGATTCCGAAAGCACGAACACCTTGTAACGGCGCACTATATCGATCATCTCAATAGGTTAGCGCAATTGTCATTGCTACTTCGTCGATTTACATGCTGCGTTACGGCGACTCTTGAGGAGATATTTACAGTGGGAAAAGCTACAATTTGGTATAAGCAGTGTCAAAACTGCCAACCTCAAACTGAAAAATTTCACGGAAGCATCACCGGAATTTGACATGCTGAGTTCATCGCTTTGCTATGAAAGGAGCCTTTATGATGAGACTCATCACATTTGTTTTTGGCAACGTGATCACGCTAAGTTCGCAAAGCTGCTTACAACAATTCGTAATCAAACCATTTTCTTACGAAGAGCCAATGAGTTGGAAACGACAAAAATCACCTAGGACGGAATGCCATCGTGCTTGCCGCTCGATTGAACGATTCAATATGGCGATGCTTTTGGCACATTCTCCGTACAGTCTTAACACACTCATCATAATCTGAATTTCAAAAGGCGAACTCCATCGAAGCATGTTATCATTACTTTGAAATAAGGAGTGCTGGTTAGGTAAATACAGCTTATGGAGGAGCGCAAAAAAGCATTAACCAATTCATCGTCTATCAAACACCGACATAACCTTCCTGCCGATATGACGCCATTCGTTGGGCGTCAGCGCGAATTAAAACAGTTAGGGTATTGGGTCGCCGATAAAAACATCCGCCTGATGACCATCGTTGGCATAGGTGGTATGGGCAAAACGCGCCTAGCACAGGAAGCTGCCCACCTGCAAATCAGCAGCTTTGAAGATGGCCTCTTTTTCATCCCACTTGCTGGCAGTGATGATCTTCTGAGTGCTATTGAGAACGCTATCGGCCTCCGCTTGACCACCATCGACAACCGATTGCAGGACTTACAGAGTTATCTCTCTCAGGCAAATATGCTGTTGGTGCTGGACAATTTTGAACATCTTCTCAGCCAGGGAAAAATAATCACTGACCTTTTAGCCGCAGCGCCCCTCTGCAAAATCATCGTCACCTCGCGCCAGCGATTGCAACTTCGCGGTGAAACCTTGCTCAACCTCACGGGTATGGATGACGAATCATGGCACACATTGTTTGATTTTAGCGCGCGGCGCAGTCGCCCTGATTTCGTGTTAACCGACCAGAATCTCAAACAGGTGGCAGAAATTTGTACGCTGGTCGAGGGAATGCCACTTGGCGTGGAATTGGCGGCATCCTGGGTCAATGCCCTCACCCTCGAAGAGATCGCCACCGGCATCCGAAAAAGTATTGACTTTCTCGAAACCGGGTTTCAGGATGTACCAGAACGCCATCGCCGAATGCGAACGGTGTTGGAGCAATCACTCCGCCTGTTGCCAGAGAATGAACGGCTGATTTTCGTACGACTATGTGTTTTCGGCGGGGGTTTCACGGTGGAAGCGGCCGCAGCGGTTTCAGGTGCTGACCTCCACACACTCACGGCGCTCGTCAATAAATCGTTGATCCAGCGTGATCTCCAGGGCCGTTACACCATACATGAACTGCTGCACCAGTTTGGTCAGGAAACGCTCGATCAGGACATCTATACCCGCCATGCCCGCTTTTACTGCCAGTTTTTGTCCGATCTTGAGCCTGAATTACTTTTCGGCCATGCGAATGAGGCC
>JANNRW010000180.1:0-13542 GCA_031401815.1 Geobacteraceae bacterium
TCTGTAAGAGGGTTGAGTAAAGTTAAATGACAATCACCGGATGACTCATCAGAGAATCTTTTTAAGAGAAAAAGAGATCTGGTTTTAACCTCTGGTTCAATCAACCGGCACAATTGTATGATCCTCTGCAAAGTCTCCAGACATTTCAAAGGATTATTTAAATCTATCGCGATCGTCGCTAACATCTTTTGATTCCTAGGTCTAGCAGGAAACTTAGATGGTTTACTTCTTGCTTTATATTTTGGTAAAAGCCCCTCAATACCTTGTTTCTGGTAAGCTACTTGCCAACGAAATAATGTAGTTACGGTTACCCCTCTTAACTGCGCATAAGCTTCCAGGGCCTTGGTATGTGAAAACTCCTTTCCAAGCTTCACCTTTTGGAGTGGCTTAAACTTGTTTTCAAAGTCTTTAAGTAGAAAGAACCGTTTAATTGCACGTTTTTTGTTGAAATTGGCAGCATCATTAATTTGGTTGAGTTCGTCTAAATACCTGATTCTCAAATCCATATATAATTCCCTTTGAACCAATATTAAGCCAAGCTTAACACAAGTTCCAGAGTTCTGCCTTTTTAGCTATTTGTCTCTGTAAATCAAAACTACATACCTTCGGTGGTAGTAAGAGCTTCAAAAAAACTGCCACGATTGCTACTGTGGGTAACGACTTTAGTGGACATGCTATTAACTCGTGTGAAGGCACGAGCCAGCTCATCAAAATGAACATCGATAGTGATATTATTGCCTTCTGTAGCTCCAGAGCCGATCACCGCTGGGGGCTGCATCCCTTTTGTAAATAGCTCCCGCACCCATGATTGTGTTGGATCCGGACCGCTGAAGGGGGAGATGACCGGCGCGGCGGGCGGTTGTTGAATGACAAACTGCCGAGACTTTAGCTGGTCTGTTTGCGGCACGGGTAGACGGGCAAGCCCGTCTATAGTTTGGCGATTAGCGAGTAGCATTGATCGCTCGCTTGCAGACAATACAGAGACATTAGGTATTGGTTCGCCATCGTACCCGGCAATCCGCTTCGCCAGTGGCTTGCCTGTTGGGGGCACAAGTGGGCGGGGATACCCGTCCTTAATCTGCTGAGTAACCGGTAATCTGGAACGCTCCAATACAGGCAAAGCAGAGGTATTATCTGATACGTTTTTGGTTTGGACAGGAACCCGTTTTTGGGGTGAAGGGACTATTTTCCTGGTATTAAAGACTCCCTGCCAATTAGATCGGCGCTTCAGTTCAGTATCAATAGCTTTTACCTGGAAAGAGTTCGCGCCTCCACCTAAGACCATATGCTGCGAGCGCAGTTTTGTGAGATCTGATGTGCTTCGCCAGGTTGCTTCATTCTCGGCTAATTGTTTTCCAATCGTGCTCGATAACGCACCGCCAAAGCCTGCGATAATCGCCGGTGTCCCCGCAATAGTTGCCGCTCCGAATGCTGTCGCAAACGATGATCCGGCTGCTGCTCCAGCTCCTGCACCGGCTCCTGAGCTGGTTATTAGTTCAGCGCCTGAACCGGTTGTTTTCGGCACACCTGGCACACTACTGTCAGGCCAGTTTGTGACAAAGACGGGAGTGATGCCTGCTGCCGCCTGAAGAATTTTGCCTTCAGCTACACCAAGGGCGGTGCTACTATTCAGTCCGCCGACCTTTTTCTTTGCCCAATCGCCAAGAATTTTATTGCCAAGCTTGGATAGTACATAAGTCCCCGTGACAATAGCAGCAGTACCGCCGAGCATCTGTTTACCAGATAATTCAAGTCCACCATTTTCTTTCTTGTCTAGTAAAAACTGGATCCAATTTGCTAACGATTCATTGATAGGTTTGACAAAAGCATCTGCTCCCTGGCGGAGAGTGTTTTTCAAACGACCGGACTGGTCAATAAGGTTTCTTGTAGCCTCACTGAAATCTCTCCTCAATGTCCCACTAGCATCTTTAATCATGCCGGTCATTCTGGCGACTTCACTTAGATTATTAGATTGAAGCAGAGTGCGAAGACCTTTGATCGTGTCCAGATCAGACTGACCGAAAGCAGCTTGAACAAAGCTGTCACGCTGAAAATCAGTTTTAAGGGTGTCATACTTCTGCTTGATATTCTTGAGTACTTCAAGAGGATCGCGACGAGATCCCGATTCGGAATAAAAACGAATTCCAGTACCTTTTTGAGCAACAGACATATATTTCATATTGGTAAAAACGCGTAGCGTGGAGTCGGCAAGGGTAGCAAGCCGTTCCGGCTGGCGTTCCACTTTGGATAGTGCTTCGATGAAGCCGAGGGTTTTATTAAAATCCAAACCAGCTGCCTGAGCATTGACTCCGACGCGGGAAAAAATCTGCGATAGGCTTTCTAATTCGGCATTACCCAAGCGGCCAGCTACGGTCATTTTATCCAAAAGTTCAAGAGCCTGGCCGGGTTTAGCAAGATCAAACTGGAATGCTTGGGCGGCTACCGTAAGTCCATCTGATAGCGTTTCCGCTTTGGCACCTGTAACCGCCATGGCAACATTAACACCATCCAGAGTTGACGTAGCCTCTTTCATATTGAGGCCGGACTGAACCAGTGAATTAAACCCGTTCTTCAGGCTCTCAATATTTTGCCCACTATCCCTTCCCATACGAAAAAGATCAGAGCGCAATAAGTTGACTTTTCCTGAACCTACGCCAGCGGTCTGGCCGATCTGAGAGAGATCTTTATCCATCTGAGCTGATATCCTGAACTGCTGAAGAACACCAATCGTCACCCCCAAAGCTGCCAAGCCCCCCTGCACAGAAGTGGAGACCTGCCGGATAGCTGACAGCTCTTGCCGGGCTCTGGAGCTGAAGCGGCGGAATCCTTGCTCTGATTCACTAAGTTCTCGTTTTAAACCGGTGGAGCGGGCCATCAGCTCCACAAAAAGCTTCATATTTGGCATGATGATTGATCTCCCTTGTAATACTAGCCATTAATATCTTAATAGACGCAGACTCGGTTCAATTGCTAACTGCTTAGCGTCTTGATGCGATACTCGAGCGCCTCAATTTCATTGATTGCGCAATCAAACAATTCCATTAGTCGATTGTATTTATCGACTTCTATAATTTTTAGACCGTTCTGTTCAAGAAGTTCCAGAAAAGTGTCGATCTCGCTTTGATTAGCATGCTGAAGAAGATTGAGCCACGTTTCTTCCGGATCAGCCGATTGCTCTTTCCATAGCTCAGCCATGACCACCCTTTTTTATTGTTATTTAACTTCCATTCTTCCAGATGGATGCTTCGTGATCCCCGCGTCTTTCATTTTTCCCGCCAGATAGTCAACCGGTATGACTCCCAGTTGCCGACAAATTTCAATTTCTTCAGCCGTAAGACTGCAAGCGGCGGATTGTGCCTGCAACTTATTTAATTCCTCCGGGGTAATCCCCATAAGCTTCATTACTGCCTGCTCAGCTTCTTTGATCTTGGCTTTTTGCCAATGATCAACAGAATCCGGCAGGCTCGAATTCAAGTAAAGATTCTCTTCTTTTGTCGCAATGTAGTCATTGGGATTTACCCCCATGAGATTACAAATCTTCAGTTCCTGCTCTGTTATCATAATTTAGACTCCTTTCTGATGCCAAACGTATTGCTTCTCGTGCAACCCACCTCGAACAACCATACTTATTTGAGAACTCTGACGGTCTCTCACCCTGCCATAAACCAGCAAGAAATTTACTCTGTCCCCCTTGTGGAGGCCTTCCAGGCGTTTTAATGCCGTTCTTGCGGAATATGTTATGAATAGCTACTAAAGACATTCCAACTTTAGCCGCATAATCAACAACCCTTTCCCCCGGATAATTATCGATAATTTCTTTATGTTTCTGCCTGACAAACTCCTTCGTGAATCTCTGTATATACACTTTACCAAATTCTGTTTTTTGCAGCTGTTGCGCAGCTTTTATACCGATGCAATCAATAACAGCCTGAAAACTGGAATCATTTTTTATAGTTCGCGCAGTGTTCGGCCGGTTAATATAAATCTCTCGACCTGCAAATTCATGGCAAAGCTTTGCGGCAAGTTCCAGTCCGATTATTTCTATGAGTTTATCCAGTTTATTAGACATTCTCCCCCCGCTCTTGTCTGACTTTAAGAACCGCAGCAATCCCGTTAATATCCGGTTTTCCCCGCCCTTTTTCGCTTTCACGGTTTATTAATTTATAAATCCAAACGCTCGACAGCCCGTGTTTTTTAGCAAGAGTCTGATGGTTTTTACCGTCAAACTCGGCCATGATCGCGGCGGCTCTTTCGGCATATCTGACAGAATCTTGCTTGGGAAGATACCAGGTTACCCCGCCGTAAGCAGCAGTAATGCATTTCACAATGTCCGTAGCAGTCAAAACTGCGACGGTGTTATTTACCCCTTTGTCAATCAGTGTCTTAACAATAATCATCATCAGGCCTATAATTAAACCTTCCCGGCTTTTTTCCCGGTGAAGCCTGTATTCATCCTGTTGCGTTGTAATGGTTAACCCCTCCAACCCGACAAATGAGGATTATTCCGGTTCCAGGCATAAGCCGGGCTCGTCCGCCATCCGCAAGCAAGGCAGCGGTAGACGTCATCATCCCACTTTTCCCTGAATTGATTCTCCCTGGTGTTATCCATATACCCCCCGCAACGGCGGCATTTGCCTTGATAAACGGAGTAGAGTTTTGATTTTTCATGCCGGGTTTTGTTCTCTTTGAAGAGCGCTGTAATCTCTGCCCGTGTTTCAACTTCTTCATCTTCACCCATAAAAAGTAATTGAAGCTCTCTGGCCAACTCTCCATTGTCGCCAACAAGTGCGTTTAAACTATCCAGATCAAGATCATCACCAGCATTACCGACGTTGTTCAAACAATCCAGGTTAAACTCAAACCCCGGCGCTTGCTCGCCGATCCGGACGCTATCCAGCTCCTCTAGCTCTTCTTGCTCATCGAAAATCAGCGGTGCGGAATCTACATGAGCTGGCCTCACAAGCTGCAATAGCGGTCTCTCCGGCTGATTATCCAGCCCTCCGCAACCCTGACAGCGCAAGTCACCCCATCCACCCCCGCTTTTTTGTTGTTGCCGGTCACAATCAACAACTGTTAACCGGCAGCTTTGGCGTATGCAAACAGCCGTGTTTACAGCTAGCCACTCTTCATAATCAAGTGAGTTATCCAGTAGGGCGGCAACCTGCATTAATGTCGCTCCGCCAATCTCTTTATCCGTAATTCAAGAGCGTCAATCTCTTCGCTCTGCCGGTCAACAACCTTGACAAGTTCTTCATAATCCTCCTTGTCAATCACAACTAGCCCGGCCTGGTCAAATGCAGCCAGGGCGGATCTAACCCGCTTCAGGTTAATCCCCATGATAGACCTCCTTTTTTTCACTGTAGCGGTCTGGCTGTCGCCTTCAAGCCGATATTTACGGGCAAAATTAATAAATGAAGTCGCCAGCGGCTCGATCTCCCGGCATCTATCCGCAAGGTCAAGAATGATTGTGCCAATTGCGGCCGCTTTCGCCTTCCACTCCCCGCTCATGTCATCTCCTCTTGGCTTGCTCATCAGTTCCCGGCTGCCACACCGGGAAGACAGGGGAGATCCCCCTGTTTCGCGTTTACCTACCTCGGTAAATAGCGTCAAGTTTTAACAATTTGCTGCGCCCAGATTTCGGCATAAGACAGACCAAACGTCTTTGCCATGTTAATTTCCTCGAGCTTTGCATCTCTGGCTTCTTTAGTGCTTGCTGATATGGCTTTAGCCGTAAGAAACTTCTCTGCAAGCCCTTCGGCAAGTTCTTTCTTGCCACTATCACTTAAACTCGAAAACATCACGTACTCTTCAAAGCTCAGCATGTATTTAATCTCCTTTTCCTTTTGTAGTCTGGCCAGTTTAACCACTTTGAGTGACCATCCGGCCAGATTTGTGTTTTTTGTGCCACTGTAGTAATTTAGAACCGTCTTTAAACTGTCTTTAAATTTGCTGACGTTTAACATTAAGATGCTTCCCTTGCCTCCCCCTTGCCCTTTGATAATAAAGACCGCTCCTTGTCCATTTTTACTCGTTCGCTCTTTATTGTTTTTCCTTCAACAGTCTCTTGTTTACTCTTTGTGAATAGTGTCTCCCTCTTTTTTCGCCTCCATTGCTCATCCTGTTTCCAGTCGTAATAGCTACAATGCATATCATAACCTGCAACCATTCAGAGCCATCCGGTTAGCGGCGGCGGTAGCCCCTTGCATGGCACGGCGGCGGGCGGCTATCAGTCTGGCTTTTGCAATCTGTTCTTCGATAAAGCGTTTAATAGTTTTCATGCTAAAAACTCCTTTTCAGGGAGATAAAGTTTTCTAAAAGTGCGTTTGAAGCATCAAGGTTACGTTTTGCTAAACTCAAGGCTAAAGCGGCGATTGATTCGGTATCAGGCATATTTTCTTTACAAAGACTTGATACTGCTTGCCATGCCGCCAGTTCGTAAATTGCTGCAAACGTTTGCATGTTGTGCGCAGCATTATTTGCCTCATAGATAAGTTTTTGGTATTCGTCAGTGCTCACGCCTCACCTCCCAACTCTTTCCAGGCCGACGAAATGTAATGAAGATTGACACCCTCACCATTACCGGCAGCCATGACAGCAGCAAAGCGAATCACCTTGACCACAGAACGAAGCGCCCCCGGCCTCTGGCTGATTTCTTGAAGCGCCTGACGCTCTGCCGTGCCATTCACTCCGAAAGCGTCAGCAAGGGCGGTTACATCTGCCTGGCTTGGCTGTGAAAGTCTCAACCGCTTGCCGATTCTCGAAAATAACTGAGCAAAAGTTGCGGCCCGGCTCCCGCCGGTCATTCTGACGTAAACCGATTCATTCCCGCAAAAGACAAGGCCGATTCCGGTGACGTCATAAATCGATCTGATCGCCTCAATAGCGGCAATGTTCAGGTGTTGTGCTTCGTCAATCACCAGTAGCCCGCCTGTGTCAGCAAATTTGTGTGTCAAATCCCGTGATTGCCGAGCGGCTCGGCTCGCCATTTTCAGCCCTACCGACTCGCCGATCTCTTCCAGGCACGAAGCAACGCAAGCGGTATCCGGTCGCATGGTGGCAACCCATACATTTGGGCTTGAAGCGGCATAGCTCTTGATTGCGCGGGTTTTGCCCACTCCGGCCCCGCCATAAATGACAGCCAAATCAGCAGCGGCTTGTGCGTAGCTCAAAACCCCCTTGACACGCTCTCCGGCAGGTGTCGCCACATAATCAGCAGCAGCTGGCATGGTCTCACCGGCAACTGAGCGGCGCTCCCTTGCTGCAAGCCATTTCAGGAGCTTGCTTTCAACTTCGGCATTGTCCCCCTTGTACTTCTCTTGCAGCCACTGATTCAGGGCGGCTGGAGAAATGCCGGTTTCCTTGGCAACCTTCCCCTGTGTTGTGCCGGTCTCGCTGATAATGTCGCTTACGCGGCTTCTCAGTTCGCTGGCATCCGATAATTCTTCAAACATTCTTGCAACATTTTCACTCATCTGGTATGGTTCCTCCTGATCTGGAAATTTCCCCCATGGGGGAGTGAAGAGCCGTGTTACAGCACGGCTTTTTGTTTATGACAGCACACTTTTCTTCCCATAAAGCTTTGCAGCGCCCTTTTCCCACAATGCAGCAGCGGTTTCCGTGTCATGCTCGCAATCACTACCATTCACCACTTTCTTAATCGGAAATAGATCCTGTAGTGTCTTACTGACTGGTATCTCAGCAGCTCCGCTGTCCTGATCCGTAGCAGCCTTACCCTTTGTCGGAACACCGGCAGCAAGCCGGGTTACTTTTGATTGTGGTTTCTCCGGTTCAGGTACTGTCCCCATGTAGCGCCTTGATTCTGCAAGGTCATTTCTGCCAATCGCTTCAGCGGCAAGCTTGACATGCTTCTTGAAGTGCCCTTTGTTCCTGGCATGTTCACGGGCGGCAGCAGCATCTTTAAAGCCTCCGGTAATGGATGGTTCCGCAGTACAGATTTCAACCCCGCTGATTGTCTCGACATAAACCGGACTGTGGAGATTCGCCGGGTCAAACCGTACCGTCACCTTTTGCCCCATGTGCGCTATCAGCTCGTTATTCCAGTAACGATTCTCACCACCATCGGACCTGCCAGCTTTCAGGGTAATTTCTGCATTCGTACGGCTTACCGTGACAACTTCAGCGACACACATGCAGTACTTGCGCTGTTTTTCCGTGGCCCTGGTAATGATTGTCTCCGGATAAAGCTCATTGAATACCTGGTCAAAGCTTTTGCCTTTGACAGAATCCCCGCGCCGATCCGGACGGGCGTTGATCTCGTTGACGAAGTTTTTAAACAGCTCTTCGACTTCGGCAATCGGCACGGGACGGCCTTTTGTTCCCCTACCTTCAAAAACCGGCAGCGTGTCAAAATCCAGATAACCACCTATGCCGTGGACTCTCTCAACTGGTTTACTTTGCCCGTGCCCTGGCAGGGTGTATTTGAGGTCAATCCCAAGCAGCGGCATGATCCCTAATGGGTCATCATCCTTAACCTTGAAGCGGTAACGATTTGGCAAGCCGCCGCTGATCTGCTTGGATGTTGCCGCACGGGTGTTGTCTAACCACATAAATTCAGGAATTCCCCAATCGGTTATCAGGTCAAGCGTTGCCAGCCTGACAAGCTCGCGGTTTTCGCTGATATCCATTCTCCAGGCGAGAACCTTGGAAGAGCGGATATCCTGCCAGCTCCAGACAATCGGCTTAACTATGGTTCCATTGCCGAAGTCGGCCCATATTCCCAGGGCGTAGCCGTCACCGTTCACCGCCTGCATTACATCAAACATGTCCTTGTTTCTCTTCATGGCCGGGAAGCACTTTTCAACCGCTTCCATCCCTTCACGCCGGAATTTGATAACCATCACGTCAACCTTGCGTTTGATCCAGTTTTCAACCGTCTTTTTTGTGGGGATTATCCAGCCGTTAAGAGTGGCGGCGGCTTGCAAGCGGCGGTAACATGAAGAGTAAGAAGGGCACTTACGGCGCAGATAGTCTTTTTTAAAGGCTTCCCAGGCTTCAAAGGTGAATTCCGCCTCTTCGCCTTTGCCTTGAATCTGGTTTACCAGTACGGCGGCACGGTCGGAGGGGTGGCAATCTCTGGTTTTTCTTACCCAACCGCGAACGCTCTGCTCATGTACTCCAAGCTCTTTTGCAACTTGCTCTATGGCATGGCGTTCCCATTCCCCGGCAGCAAGCAGGCTCTTGACTTTGGCAACGGCCTTGCTTCTCACTATGGCTTTGTCTTGTTGCTTCGTGCCTTTCTTCCCCATTTGCTGCCAGAGCCATTCTCTGTCTTCATGGGTCATCTCTTCTTCAGCTTCTGACAACTGCTCAAGCTTGATCTGCTCTTTGATCTTGGTAAGGCGGGTGGCTATGGCGGCGGCTTCTTGATCTTGTTCAAGAGCTATCTTTTCATCTCTGATTTTGTTCTTGATCTTCTCCAGGCCAGCAGCGTGTTTTTCGTCTGACTTGTAGAACCTGATTGTGTCGAGGTTGTACTTGTCGCCACCGCCTTGGACACGTTCGCCGGTTGACTGCCAGTTGAAGCGCGTTGTTTTCCCTCTGACCTCTCGCTCAGAAATTTCAAGATGTTTTGCAATCTCTGGAATTGTGAGGGAGTAGACTGGCATTATGATTTTCTCTCCAGTTCATGCAGCAGAGCGGCGTATTTATGTTTTTCTCTGTCCAGCTCCTTCTTTTGTTCTTCCAGCTTTTGCAATCGGGCGCGGATTTTATCAGGTGCCTCAATTGTGTGGATTCCGGCTGTGTCAGTCAGTACCAGCAGCGGCCTGTAATCTCCGGTGGCTTCGCAAAATGCATCTATCAGGTCACAAGTCATTTCATGCGGGTGGCTGTCAGCAGTCCAATTGTTAATCATCGATACCGTGACCTTGCGGCATGATAACTCTGTCATTTCGTCGGCTATCTGCTCTCGCGATTTTGGCGCGGCCTTGATTGCAGCCTTGTAAGCGGCATTTAGCCGGGAGCTCACACACATGCGCCCCGGTCTTTTTTCGGTGCGTTCTTCTTGCTCTCGCTTTATGCAGTCGAAAAGGGAGGGTTGTGCAGGGTCATTGACAAAACTTTGTTTGCTCTTAGTCATTGCGCCCCCCGCCGTTTTCTTGTAGATTTACCACTAGAAGCTTTTGCATACCGTTCCGGCCAAAGTTCTTCAGGCATCATGAGCATGGCGTCAGCAATGATCTTTTCCCATTTGGACTGGCGCTCTCTGAAAACGCGTGAAGGCATTTCACGACCGACACCATGCTTTTTAGCCAGTGACGTTAAGGTGATTCCCCTTAGCTTCAGTTCGTACTTGACCCACTCTCTTAACAAGTGGGGTTCTTTTGGCCTTGGTGAAGTGGACATGTTGAGACATTAAATCAATATTTTGATTCTTGCAACCACTTTTTTGATTTATTTATATTCCGAGTTTGTTTTTTAATATTTAAAAGTAGACATTGTTGATTCGTGCACAAATTACAATAGGTTGCGAGAAGTCGGCATATTTATGGCTATTGGATCTCGAATAAAAACTGTCAGGGGTAGTTTGTCGCGTGACAAGTTTGCACCGCAAACGGGTATCAGTAAGACCACACTTGTGAACTATGAAACTGGAGAGAGAAACCCACCTTCTGACTACCTTATTAAGATATTAGAGCTGTTCCCAGAGATAAGCCCGGCTTGGCTGCTTACGGGTGAAGGAGTGATGAAGAGACCTGTGCGGCTCTCTGACTCAGAAGCGCATCAGGCGTTAAAAGAAAGGCTTAATAGCTTAATAAGGTCGCCATCGCACGTGACTGAATTCGGAATGTCCTTTGATACTTACAGGGCTTATCTTTATGGTGATTATCTACCAACCAAAGAAGAACTTGCAGTATTGGGCAAAATAGCAGGTGGATGGACTTTTGAAGCCGGAACAATGTCAATACGGAATCAAGGGATTGAAGGGGGGCTAAAGAGGGGGGGAGGGGAACAATCTAACAAAATTATTGAAACCATAGATGAAAATATTCTACATGATGTATTAAAAGGTATTTCAGAAGCATTAAAAGAGGCTTGTCGTGATGAAAATCTAGAAACTACTATCTACACTCTTGAGGATTTAACAGAATTGATTGCATTTTGTTACGACGCTTCAATAAATGACGGCGACACAACAAGTAACGACTACAAAAAAATAAGAGTTAAACGGCTTGTTGCTTTACTTAATAAAGGGTATCAATCAAGAGAACATACAAAAGTTACAAAGACAGATGGCAAATGAATGACATTTGATCCTTCCTACAGCGGTTTGCGTGTGCTTTTGGGCTTTTTATAGTCGATTTAGCACGCACTCCGCGTCTTTCGGCCGCCTCCGCGTGTGACCTATTTTTAAACGGCATAGATAGGGCTTTTAAATGATATTTGCAGAACGTTTTAACGCTCAAGAACCTCAACGGCTCAATTACAAAAATGACTTTCGCAAACACTCACAACAGCCCGAATCAGCCACTTTTCACCCCGAATTATAAAAATAGCTTTCGCAAGCAAATAAGAGATTTCCCAGGGGAATTTCAATCTAATGCTGCAACAATACAGAACTTTACCGCAACCATTCCGCAACCATCACAATTACAACTTCAATGATTTCAATTATAATTTCATCTTACCCCCCTCACTAAACAGAACATTATGCTGTGAACCTTCACCATTTACCGATTCAAAAACATGCCACCTTTTGTATCACATCCGCAACATTAACATAACCAAAAGTTCGCCGCGGCGAACTTTTGCTACTTGGCTGATATCATTACATTCAGAAAGGCCTGGGGGACGTTGCTCACTAATCAACTATTGTCATTGGTTAGTTGAATAGCTAGTTACGGTAGGGATACCAATTACTTAGCACCCCCCGTGCAGATCCGTACATGCGGAATTACCGCATACGGCTCCTGCCTCGGGTCAGACGCAGAGGCGTTGTTCCGGATATGGGTGTACTACTCGCGCGGTGGGTAACCAAGTCGCAATCAGCTTTTTCATGCGTTCCCATGTGAGAGATCGGGCTTTTTGACTCCGCCTGCGCAGCGCCTGTAGCCAACTTACTTGAACCTGTCTTCGGAAGGTATCCAGTGCTTTTCGATTGCCGGGGACTCCGTAATAGTTGAAGTGTCCCAGCATTACCGATCTCAACCATAAACCCAGCTCCGATACGGGTCGGTGCCTCTTTCGACGCAGCTCCTCCAGGACTTTTTTGATCTTGTCCCGAAGGCGTTTGGTTATGGTCTTGCGATATATCGTGAAACGTCCGTTTTTCTTCTTTGCACAGATGTGCGTGAATCCGAGAAAGTCGAATGTTTCCGGCTTTCCTTCTCCATGCTCCTTGCGGTCACCTATGGCAAACCGCCCGAATTCAATAAGCTTGGTCTTCTCTTCATGTATTTCCAGTCTGAACTTTGCCATCCTTTTCTTTAGTTCCGCCTGGAATTGCTCCGCATCTGATCGGTACTGGAAACCCATAACGAAATCGTCCGAATACCGCACAATGTATACTTCTCCTCGTGCGTGACGATTGCGCCATTGCTCTACCCATAAATCCAAGGCGTAGTGCAGGTAGATATTCGATAAAAGTGACGAAATCACTGCACCTTGTGGTGTCCCCACCACGGTCTTGGACCACTCGCCGTCCTCGGATACTCCGGCTCGTAGGAACTTCCGTATCAGCCGTTGTATTCTCGGATCGCTGACGCGGTGTCCTACAAATTTCATTAGCCACTCATGATCGAGTGAGTCATAAAATTTGCGGATGTCCACGTCTAAAACCCAGCTCACTTTCTTCTGCGTGATCGCTACATAGATCGCATCCAGTGCATTGTGCTGACTCCGGCTCGGTCTTGATCCGTAACTGAAACCCAGAAAATCCACTTCGTAGATTTGCTGAAGTATTGTCGTCAGCGCTTGTTGCACTATCTTGTCTTCCAGCGACGCTATACCAATCGGTCGTTGCTCTGTTGCAGATTTGGGTATCCAAATCCTCTTGCTCGGTTTCGCCCGGTATTGCTGGCTTTGTACCAGATCATGGAGCATTGGGAGGCGCTCTTCGAGTTTCTCCCCGTACTCCCGCCATGTAACTTCATCTACTCCGGCGGCAGCTTCTCGCTTAAGCGAATAGTACGAGTTCCGTAGTAGATCAACCGTCATATGGTGCAGCAGATTGTTAAACTGTTGCTTCGAGTCCCTCCTCGCTGCTTCTCGTACCCTGGACAAGCCGCTCAACGCTGGTTTCGGCTCCTGTGTGCCGGTCACGGTCGTTTGCCCAGTGTTCCCCTCGGCCTTCGGCCTTTTCTCCACGAACTCCGCCGGTAGTTGGCCTTCAATTTTCAGGTTGTGTACCATTGTTCGCTCGCTTCACAGATACTATGCCTTAGTCCGACTTCCCAGTCACGTGCATGTCAAGATTACGGCCACAGGCCTTCCTTGACCGGGCCGATTGCGGATAGCAATCGGTCACTTCTGGGATATCCCGGTTTCCGTGCAAAGAGTTTGCATGCATGCTCTGGGTCTTTG
>JANNRW010000181.1:0-5890 GCA_031401815.1 Geobacteraceae bacterium
GTAAACGCAATCCAGGATTTTTGTCCGAAGGCAAGCACGGAGTAGCCGATACACTTTCCGCTTTGGCCCGCAGCAGAAAGGGCGGCGAACAGGAAGGTCAGAGATTTTGTAGCTTTACTGCGGATTCCTGCGATGAGGAACTGCGCTCTTTCAACGGTTTCTGGAACGGCGATTATGCGGCTCCCCAAAGGTGTGAACCCTCCATGAGCTACAATCGTTTTACCGGTATCGACCGCTTGACAAGAACCGTTGCCCAGGAAATCCTGTTCAGCTCCCGCTCCATTGATGACCTCTATCAGCAAGACCCGATTGATACAGCGGCCAAGTACCAGCGTCAATGCTTCTGTGGCGTTACCCGCATGGATGCTGCAACCCTTGCCACCCTTCGCCAGCTTGCTGAGGGAACCCTGTTCATCGGCGCTGATAAAACCAGAGGCTATGGTGAAATTAAGCTCAGCATTGAAGAATTTGACAGCGGCCAGCCTGATTACGACCAGTGGAACCGGGATTTCAGGGAGAAATTACAGCTGCCGGATACTCCCGGCTATTACTTTTCCGTAGGCCTATCCTCCCATGCAATTCTCATTGACCGTTTCCTTCGTCCCTCGCTGGATCTTGGCCTGGATATGGATCAGTTGGAGCTGGTCATGAAGATGGCCAAAAAGGTGACAATCCGCGGCTGGCAATCTGCCTGGGGTCTCTCCAAACCCGATGAAACCGGCGTGATGATGGGGAGCGTCTATCTGTTTAAATACAGCGGCGAAGATTCGGATATGGTGAAAAACCGTCTGAATCAGCTTGCGCAAGAGGGCGTTGGCCTGCGACGTGAAGAAGGCTTCGGCATGGTTAAGATTGATGATCAATTACACACGCTTACGGAGGTTATCTGATGGGAGCTTTGGACAGAAATATTTATAAGGAGATCGACCTTTGCCTCGAACGGATTTATCCGGAGTCAATCACTCTTGCTGAAAAGGTGGTAGAAGCGGGCCTTGATGCGAAGAGCCAGTTGCGAGGTTTTGAAACCCTCATCAACGCCACAAGCCGTTTCTCCGAAATTCAGAACTACATCAAGAACCAGGCGGGCAAGGAAAACAGTGCTGCCTCAAAATGGCGCTTTGTTGCCCCCCTTATGCTGGGACAACTGGCTGCTCTGGAGACGGAAGCACATCGGATTGCCGGAACTGATCCGCAACAGATACTCGATGTGAAGCTGCGGCTGGCCCGTGGCTGGGCCAAGCAGGTGGTTTGCCATTACCTGTATAAACGATAAAAGGGGGCAATCGTGGGGGAAAAACTTAATGAATTCCTAAGCTCCAATGAATTTAAAATCTTCAAAGATGAAGATTTAAGGGAAAAAGCCATTGAGGCCGTAAATGCAATACTGAAACGACTTAGAGATGAAAATCTTGATCCGCCTGCTCGTTCGCAGGTCAATTCAATTTTTGCAACTTTGCAAACTTGCGGCATGTCAGGTCTTGAAGTATTGGCGGAAAAGCAAAAGGCAAAAGAGCAAAAAAAGGAAAAAGATAAGGCTAATATGAGAGAGGGCTTTTGGGCACTGCTGTGTAAGCATATTGCGGATCAAAACGACCCATGTTCACTTTCCGGTTTAGCTCATACAGTACTTGCAGCAAGAGGGTTCGTAAAAGATCATTCTATGCTAAAGCCCCCTGAACGAGGTTCGCAAAAAACATTAAACAAGCAGGCTATAAAAGCATTTTTGGATGCCATTGCATTAATTTATTTCGAACATTTCATCTGTCATTTCTATTACTGCCATAAGGGAGGAAATAATGGACAAGCAGTATAAACAACTCAGCATACGGGTGCGAGTCAAAGGAACGCTCATCTTTGACACGGCCTTTCATGTCGGTTCAGGCCACGAAGGCCTTTTGGCGACGAAAATGGGCGTTCTCCTCGACCACTACGACCGCCCCATTCTCCCCGGCTCTTCCTTAAAAGGGAACTTCCGGTCAACAGCAGAGCGGCTTGCCGGCCACCTGGGAATGACCGCCTGTCTCCTTGATACGGCTCTTTCCGGTGTCTCCTGCATAACCGATGAAAACTATCGAAAAGAGCACCATGAATCATTCAAAGCGCTCGCCAACGAAGCGCTGAAGCTGGAATGGCTCTGCAAGCATACCTGCAATGTTTGCCGTCTGTTCGGTTCGCCCTATCAGGGGTCGCGGATTTACTTCAGCGATGGCGTTCTGACTGAGGGTGGCGAGAGTATCCAGGTTCGCGATGGTGTCTGCATTGATCGCGACAGTGGCACAGCGGTTCATGGCATGAAATATGACTTTGAAGTTGTTTCGAAGGATACGGTGTATGACATGACGATTGACCTGGAGAATCCTGCTGATGAGGAGCTTGCCCTGGTCGGGGCGGTCATTGTCGAATGGGAGCAGGGTTTCCGTGTCGGCGGCTTTACCTCCCGCGGCCTCGGCAGGGTGAACCTGACAAAAACCGCTATCAGCCAGGTAAATTACGAGAACCGGGATCAGCTCAAGAAGTACCTGCTGAAAAAGGAGATGACGGCAGCGCCGCACCTTTTGCAGGAGAGCATCGAGCGGCAGCTTGCGAAAGGAGCGACCAATGCTTAAACGAATGATTAATAGCGCAATGATCAGTTTCACCATCTCCCCGGTCGATCCCCTCCTCATCAAATCAGGGCAGGCGACTGTCGGCGGAGTTGATATGTCCTTTGTCCGGACCCGCCGGTTCGATGGCCGGGATGAGCCTTTTATACCGGGCAGCTCTCTCAAAGGGGTGATCCGCTCCTATGCTGAAAAGATCTGCCGGAGCCTGAAAGCCGAGCCGGTTTCTGTCTGTCTCCCCTATGTCGATCCTGATAAAGTGGGTGAAGGCCAGGAACGGCAGGCGTCCTGCGGTCTCCGCTTCGAGAAGCACAAGAAGGAATTCAAAATTGACAATCTGCCGACAATCGATACTTACCGCCTTTCTTGTCCGGCCTGCCGCATCTTTGGTTCCCACGTCTTCACCGGACGCTTGAAAACAGCCGATGCCTATCTGCAAAAAGGAAGTATCCCTGCTTTTGAAGTTCGCGACGGCGTTGCCATCGACCGCATGACCGGCGGCGCTGCACCCGGTGCCAAGTATGACCTGGAAGTGCTGGTCAAGGGCGATTTCACCACCAGCATTGAAATTCATAATTTCGAACGCTGGCAGCTTGGGCTTGTGGCGCTGGTTCTGCGGGATATGGAGCAGGAGCTTGTCCGTATCGGCACCGGCTCCAGCCGGGGTCTCGGGCGGATCAAGGCGGAAATCACCTCCTTCACCATCAACTACTATGGCAGACAGACTGCTACCCTTGCAGGTCTGGCGGCTCATTGCACGGCTAAAGAGATGACTGACTACGGTTTCTTCTCTGAAACAGCAGCCACTGCCAATCTGCCTGAAGCCTCAGTGCAGGGCCTGCGGCAGATTCACGACGTTACCGCAAACTGGAAGGATGTTCTTGCCCCGGCAGTGGCTGATTTCACCGCCTATATGAACCAGGTCCAATGGCCCATTCCAATCGAAGATTATATGCGAGGGAGGTAGCTCATGGCTATTTTGCTCAGCAAAGACATGCAAATAAATGATTTTGTCGCCGCAGTTTCAAAGGCGCATTGGCCTGAAGGAACTCTTCTGCTCGCCTTTACCCATGCGAGCCACCGCTTTGAACGGTTTGCACACGATGATAAATTTTTGGCGGCGACTTTAGAGGGCCGTCTCTTCTCGCCTGCCGGAGAACTGCGCTGGCGGCGGATAAACGACAGCTTCCGCGTTGTATATCTGGGTGCAGAACCTTCGCCACTGCCACTCGAAAATGACTCTCCCCAGCTTGAAGGGCTGGAATCGGCATATGGTGAATTTATCCTCTGGGGAGAGCGGAGCGACCTGGAAAACGAATGGCTTGAACAACAGGTGCCGCAGCGTTTTTCATATCCTCTGGACGGTAAAGAGTATCCGTGCGGTCGAGCCGCCATTGTCGTGGAGAACTGGATTGATACTGCCGGGTTTTCCCGTTTCAGCAGATATCACAGCCTCAAGGAACGTACAGGAGAGAGCCATGCCGCAAAATGAACCTTTCTGGAATCCGTATCGTTTCGTGCCGACCCGTCCTCTGGTAAACCGTGAACGCCCCATTACTGACGAGCGTTTCAAAGGTGAGGCGCTGTCAGGCACAATCGTCTGCTCTCTGGTCAATTTGACCCCTCTCTTTATCGGTGCCAATGCCGTGGGGGCCAGCCGTCCTTTTCTTACCTCCAAACGTGACAACAAACCGTTTATTCCCGGCAGTTCCCTGAAAGGTCTGTTCCGCTCCCTTGCCGAGCTTGTCGGGGGGGGCTGCAGCGTGATACCAAACAAACAGCACACCCCGGATCTGCTCAAGCCGTGTGCTGACAATGCTCGTCTCTGCATAGCGTGCCGCCTTTTTGGCATGATGGGGCGCGGGAGTAACGCAAAGGTGTTAAAGGGGAAGGTTTCCATTGGCGATGCTGCTCTTGTCAAGGGGGATGGGCACACCAAGTCTATGGATGTTTACCTGGGGCAGCCTAAAACCACTCACGGTGCATTCTATCTGTCTCCCGATACCAACAGTGTTGATGGCAAAATCCGCAAATATTATTTCCACCAGCCGCTACGGCAGGAAAAGTTGACCGCGCCGACCGGCAAGGCAGCCGATAGCAAGTGGCAGATTCAGGCACTTCCCCACGATCATAAGTTCCGCTTTGAAGTGCAGTTTCACAATCTGACGGAGCCGGAACTTGCCTTGCTTCTCTATGTCATTGCGCTGGAAGAGGAGGTTTCGGTTACTATTCCGCAGGAAAAGGGGGGCAACTTGAACCTCACAGGGCCGATGCGCCATAAGGTGGGTTATGCCAAATCCCTTGGTGGCGGGAGTTGCCGGATTAGTATTGAGGCGTTGACGCTTTTGCCACAGCCGGTTGAACGGTTCTCATCCCTGTCAGGGGCGGAGGACAAGGTGTTTGCGGGAGATGAGCTTCGAAGTGAAGTCAGTCAGCGGGTTCAGATATTTCGATCTGATTCATGCGCTACCATGGAGATGCTGCGCAAGATGATGGTATGGGATGTCATTAACGATCAGCGAGATTTTCGTTTTCCTGATTATTCGTGGTTCAAGAGTGGCGGGAACGGACAGACGCCCCTTAAGACGATCTAGGTAGAAGTTGTCTGTTTTTGGCTGTTGGCATGGGTAGAATATGAAACACAGAATATTTAGCGCAACTTTTTCTTTCTAACCTATCGACTTTATGAATAAAGGTTTGAATTTCGTCCTCATCTTCCGACTCTTCGTCGCCCTCTTCAATCAGACTTGATGAATAAAGGATTGAAATATCTGAAATGGCATGTAAGGGCATTAAATGATCCCACAGAGTATTGACTTGAAGAATAAAGGATTGAGGGATAGTGACATGGCAAAGTATGCATGGCGCGTTTGAGGAAACATCTTACGGGATCAGTATTCAAATTCAGCACGAAGGAATAATAAGAAATGTCTCTTACAGCGCATAGATATCTATTCAACGTGATAAAGCAACATACGTTGACTACGGAGAAGTCAGATCAGTTGCTCTTGGAAGTGAAGAAACTTTATCCAATCATAAGGGCGTGGGGTGGTGTCCATATAAGGCATATTCGCCAGGCAGGTTCATTGGCAAAGGGTACTCACATAACCGGGACTTCAGATGTGGATCTGTTTATTTCGTTGCAGCACAAGTGAAGTGGTTGCGCTTTCTGAGACATGTGTGTAAGCAATGAACCTCGCTATTTCAAAAGGAGAGTTCAATGCAACAACATCGTACACGTCACAGCGCAGCTTTTAAGGCCAAGGTCGCTTTGGCCGCACTATCAGAGT
>JANNRW010000182.1:0-5291 GCA_031401815.1 Geobacteraceae bacterium
AACTCACCCTCTAAATGTTGTTGTCCTTGTCGAACAGCTCCTGAACAGATCAAAAAGCGGGACACTCTGTGCCTGCTGACAATATCTACTTTCTCCTGCGCAACCTGCTTCTTTCGCTGGATGAAAGTGAAGAGACTATCCCGGGAAAACTGAAAGAACTCTTTTCGCTTGGACATGACGAGCCCGGTTCATTCAAAATTGTACGCAAAGGGATTGACGCCCGTAAAAAATCGCGAATAAAGCGCGTCTATACTGTTCAGTTTTCCGTTAATGAACCTGACTCTTTCTGGGGGAAATACTCTGACACCCCTGATCTTGAACTGATTAACAGAACGACGGCTGAATCTTTCCACCCTGTCAGAACGTCATCAAAAATTATCATAGTCGGCAGTGGCCCGGCTGGTCTTTTTGCTGCCTTAAGGCTTCAGGAGTACGGGCTCGCCCCTCTGCTCCTTGAACGTGGCAAACCGATGGAAGAGCGGCTTGATGACGTCAAAAGATTCTGGAGCGATGCGCTGCTTGATGAAGAGAGCAATGTCGAGTTTGGCGAAGGGGGAGCAGGCACCTTTTCAGACGGCAAACTGACAACAAGGGTGAGAGATACTCATATTGGCTATGTACTTGACAAGCTTGTCCAGTTTGGCGCACCCCCCGAAATCGGCTGGCTGGCAAAACCTCATATTGGCACTGACCGACTCCGGAGCGTGGTAGTTAATATCCGCCGATTTCTTCAAAAAAGAGATGTTGAGATCCTTTTCAAGTCAAAACTTACCGGATTAAAGCTTTCGTCCGGTCGTATCGCCGCAGCAGTCATCAACGAAAAGAGCGAATACCTGTGCGACCGCCTGATCCTTGCGCCAGGACACAGCGCCAGAGACACTTACGAAATGTTGAGGATCCATGGTGTGCCAATGGAGGCCAAACCCTTTGCAGTTGGAGTTCGCATCGAGCATCCGCAGGAGCTGATAAATCTTATTCAGTACGGCCTCCCCTCTCACCCTGAACTCCCTCCGGCCGATTACAGCCTTGCCTATAATGACAGAAACACCGGACGCTCTGCATACTCCTTCTGTATGTGCCCTGGCGGAGTAGTTGTAGCAGGATCATCGGAAAAAGGTGGTGTTGTGACCAACGGCATGAGCAGCTATGGCAGAAACAGCCCCCTTGCGAACAGCGCACTTGTAGTGAACGTCCGGCAACAGGATTTCAAAGACGACTCGCCACTGGCCGGGATTGCCTTTCAGCGTAAACTGGAAAAAAGAGCTTTCCATCTCGCAGGAGAGAACTATAATGCTCCGGCACAGAACCTTCTTGCTTTTCTGGGCAGGAAAAAGGGGATGAAACCTGCTTCAAGTTACAGACCCGGAGTATCTGAATCTGACTTGACAGAACTCCTGCCAGATTTTGTTACGTCAACACTGCGTGACGGCATAACTGCCTTTGACCGGAAAATGCGCGGTTTTATCACTGCTGAAGCAACCCTCACAGCAGTTGAGAGCCGGACTTCAGCTCCGGTAAGAATCCTGAGGGGGGATGACTTTCAGTCTGTCGGAGTAAAAGGGCTGTTTCCCTGTGGTGAAGGGGCTGGTTATGCGGGTGGTATCATGAGTGCAGCACTTGACGGCATCCGGGTTGCAGATGCAATTGCAGCAGAGTGCATGAAAAGCCGGGAAAGTACTTTCAATATATCTGAAGATATTAAAGGGAGCTTATGAGAAAGATATTTGTAAGGGATATAAAAGACCGGGACAGTTTTAGCGAAGTATTTCTGGTCAAAGAGAAGATCACCGCCATGGCCAAAAACGGCAAACCGTATCTGACCATACGACTGATGGATAAAACCGGCGAAGTGGACTCCAAGGTATGGGATAATGTCGATCAGCTATCTTCCCTGTTTGAAAAGAACGATTTTCTGGCAATAACTGCCAAAGCCTCGGTCTATCTGGGTAAAATGCAGCTGATAATCTCTGACCTGCGAAAAATGCCGGAGGAAGATGTTATTCTTGCAGATTTTCTCCCGGAAACTGACCGGAGCATCAAAGAGATGGAGTGCGAACTTGAAGAGCTCCTGAAAAGCATTACCACTCCATATCTTGCCCCTCTTCTTCGCAGTTTTTTTGACGATCCCGAATTCATGTCGCTTTACCGCCTGGCACCTGCCGCCAAAGGGATGCACCATGTATATCTTGGTGGACTTCTTGAACACTCCCTGGCAGTGGCTAAGCTTGTAGACGCAGTAGTCCCCCTCTATGAAGGGATCGACCGCGATCTTCTCATGACAGGAGCGCTACTTCACGATGCAGGAAAAGTCAGGGAGATGATTTATGCCCGCTCGTTCGACTACTCTGACGAAGGGAAACTGATCGGACACATTACCATCGGTGTGGAGATGATACACGAGCGTATCGCAACAATCCCCGGCTTCCCTGTTGAGCTGGCCATGCTGGTGAAACACCTCGTCCTCTCACACCATGGGCAGTATGAGTATGGCTCTCCCAAGCGGCCAAAGACCATTGAAGCTACCATTTTGAACTATCTGGACGACCTCGATTCAAAGATAACGGTATCAGAACGCATATAAGAAAAGATGGAGAGTTGCAGGGGAACTGGACATCCTATCATCGTCTTTATGACAGATATTTTTATACGAAAACCGGAATGGAACGAAGTGCTGTTGAGCTTGAAACCGAAGCAGCGGTATCGGTCGAACCACCCCCGCCTCTCAGGCAGAAACCCCAACCGGAGCAGGAAAAACCGAAGAGCTTTAAACACAACCCGTTCGAGAAATTAAAGGCTGAAAACCTGGATCTGTTTTGAAAAGAGGGCTGCTTGATCTGAAGTGAAATCACCAGATGGGTGAATTCACAATATTCAACAAGGTCTGCTGATTGACAACAGGCTGAAGGTTGTTAACCCGCTGGCAACCTGATTTTCAGGCCATACAAGTCTCTGAAGGGGACATTCCTGAAAACTTTGCTAACTAACCTTTTTGCCCTCTCAAATCAACTTTTTAAGTACATTCCCTCCACCTCTTCCAAATGGGATGTTAGTAAACAAATGAACGTCCCTGGAGCCTCCCCCGAGCGTGTGTACGGATATGATTTGAGTGGAACCACGTTGAGACAACGTGCAAATAGCTCATCAGCCCTCCCTGACTTTCACACCCCATTAGCATTAACCAGCGTCCCCAGCCTTTTAAGCACCGTTGTCAGTGACCTTTCCGGCAGCTTGCAGGCAAACTCGGCTTTCCGTGCCTTCCAATCAAGGCTTTTCACCTGATCGCTCAGAATAACCCCCCTCACCGTCAATCCTTCCGGAATCTCGACTTCAAACGGATATCCCTTTACCTGGCTTGTTACCGGACAAAATATTGCCAGTCCAACTTTGCCATTATACGCTTTGGGCGACAAGACGAGCGCCGGTCGCCTGCCAGCCTGCTCATGCCCAGCCTGTGGAGTAAAGGTAAGCCAGACGACATCTCCTCGCTCAGGGACATATGGCAACTCGACATCTACCATATTTCATTACCTGCCACTACTCCGGTTGTTACTTCATGATGAAGGTTGAGATCCGTAACCCCTGCCAACAGCATATCGAGAGTCGGTTCTTCAGTTTCAAGCAGCGTGATAACCAGCTTTCCCTTCACCTCTGAAAGATCGACCCTGCTTCCCGATTGAATTTTTGATTTCCTGGCATATGCGCTTGGAATCCGTAAAGCCAGGCTATGTCCCCATTTCTGAACCTTTGTTTCCATATTTACCTCCATAATTGTATCTACAAGGAGGATACATTATACTATGAGCAAAAGCAACTGCTCTCACTCGACCGGTATCAGACAAAGCGTTATGAAGTATTCTAAGAGGTCGGCGTCAGCTTCATTGATAATAGCACCTGAAGTGGACGTTCCTTAAATCTTTACCGATTAACCCTTTTGCCCTCTCTAATCAACTTTTTAAGAATGTCTCCTCCGGCTCTTCCAAATGGGATGTTAGTAAACAAATGAATGTCCCAAGAGCCTCCCAAAGACCTGCAAGTCATTACTCACGCAACGACGCGACTACGCGACGGAAAGCATGTAACCTGAAAAACCGATCTATCCGCAGATGAACGCAGATACACACAGAAGATAAATCAAAAGAGCTTGATGGTAATGTTATATATGATACTATAAGGCGATGACAACTGCCGACAAGACTCTTGACCGAATGATAAACAATCCCCGTGACTGGCGTATTGATGACCTGTTAATCGTGGCCGGGCGTTACGGGATTGAGGTTCGCAATACCGGCGGTAGTCACCATGTTTTTTCTGCACCTGGTATTGCTGAAAGTCTTTGTGTCCCGGCACATCGTCCCGTAAAGCCGGTATATGTAAAGAGGTTCCTTATTATGATCGACACGATCAAGGAGAAAACGCCATGAGCGTAAAGAAGATCAAACCCGTATCGCCGCCCTATCCTTTCGAGGCTTACGGCCATATCATAACGCCACTGTCAGAAGAAGACGGGGGCGGCTACATGATCACCTTTCCCGATCTTCCCGGATGCATGTCAGACGGTGAAACGATGGATGAAGCCCTTAGTAATGGCCGGGACGCTTTCAATAGCTGGATAGCCGCACAGGCTGACATGAAAAGGCATATCCCGGAACCGACACACTATGATGAAGAGGGCAAGCCGGTTAAGTTTGTTCAGAGACTTCCCCGGTCGCTGCATGCTTCGTTACAGGCAAGGGCGAGAGCTGAAGGGGTAAGCCTCAATACTCTTGTGATTACGCTTATTGCTGAAGGACTTGGCAGGCATGAGAGGATAACACCGAACGAAATCTCAAGGCAGGCTGCTTAGGAGCTGTAAACAAATGAATGTCCCAGGAGCCTCCATGTAATTGTGCGCACCAAGAGGAGACCCTTTAGACTGAAAACCTGTCGTGCCGATGGTTAAACCTTGGCTTTCGTCACACTTCTTCACTCCCACACAAAAAACTTTGCAATATTACCTAAATTGATATATCAATATAAAAATGAATGGTAAGGAAATCATAAAAAAGCTCAAAGCACTGGGGTGGGAAATTAAGTCCATCAATGGCAGCCATCACCAGATGATAAAAGATGGCGTGAAGGTCACTGTGCCGGTTCACGGCACACAAGACGTTAAAATCAAGACATTGCTCTCCATAGATGCGTATTCCGCACCAAGTCGGCCACCTATTCCGATTGAAGTCGGCCACTGATTCCGATTGAAGTCGGCCACTGATTCCGATTGAAGTCGGCCACCTATTCCGATTGATCTCGGC
>JANNRW010000183.1:0-21590 GCA_031401815.1 Geobacteraceae bacterium
GGCACCTTCACCCACCCCTCAATCCCCTCCCGTCAAGGGAGGGGAGGCTAAATGCAAAGACCAAACCGGAAGTTGCTGAGTCCTGGCTGGTTCATTCATATTGATTACTGATCTGATCTATATTTTTGTTCCCGGCAATCAATCAGCCAGAAGAATGGTGCAAGTATCCCGAGAAACCAGATAAAACAGATAACTCCGACAATTGCATCGCACAGCTTGAAGTCTGTACAAGGGCCAAACACACGATCATGGAAAAGCAGAAAAGGATAATGACCCTTTCCAAGCAGTGGGCGAAGCAGGACATCCAGGAAAAAAAACATCTGCCATGAGTTCTGCCGGATGTATCTCCCGAGAAGATAGAAAACCCGGATTGAGCCGAAAAAGCCCCAGTCATAACAGACCATGCGCCAGACAAGCCCAAAGACCGGCGACAGGTAAAGCTTGCCGGTCTCCTGTTGCAGCTGGTATACCCCCGGCGCACGAGCAAAGAATTCCTCTGCACCGACACTGTGCAATCCCATCATCATACTCATCAGGATATAACGCCGGTGAAACCCCTCTGCCTCAAATCGTCGTGCCGAGGTTTTGAGATATCCGGGGAGCGTAATCCATTTACCAAGAGATCTGATTTTTTCGGCAATGCGCTGATCTTCCAGAAACGGCATGCTTTCATCGAAACCGCCAAGCTGTCTGAAAAACTCTCTGGAGAGCAGCAAACCCTGGTCACCGTTAGTGGTGTTAACCCGGTTAAAAGCGGTCTTTTCTTCTGCATAGCGATAGGCCATGGCATTTTCTGATGAAGTACGTATGAAATGGAGAGTGAAATGACCTGCAAGCTGCTTGCATTTGTCAGATTCTCTCTTAATTGCAGACAAGGCAGAAGAAAGTAGATCCGGATCTTCGATTCGGGAGTCTGCATGCAGAAAGAGGAGCATATCGCCGGATGCCTGCATGGCTGCGGCGTTCATCTGCGAGCCGCGCCCCTTTGGTGCCAGGATGAATCTGACGCCAAATGCCTCAGCAATCATGGGGGTCGCATCAGTTGAACCCCCATCGCCAATCAATATTTCAACTGAAATATTCTGCTGTTTCTTGAGCTCATCCAGAAGCAATGGGAGGTTTTCTGCTTCATTCAAGGTCGGGATGATAACGGAGAGTAGCGGATCAAATCTGTTCATCTGGAATAGGTTGTCTCCGTGGAGAGGATAATATCACCGTACCAGGCTTCTGCACTCCCGCCGGTATTATCTGTGTCGGTCATGATAGCAATACCTTCAGCTTCCCCGGGATCAGACCCGAACAGAGTCCGATAATCTGCAAACAGATCCCGCTCCTCAGTCAACCACTGACCGGCTCTTGAATTACCGGATTCGACAGCAATCATCTTTGCATTTCCAGTAAATGCATTTGGAATCGTGTCCCCCTTGGGCAGCCGGTTTGCCCAGAGGTAATTTATCGCTTTCATCTGCCAGAAAAACCTGCCCGGGAAAAGGACATACAGACGGGCGGCATAGTCATCACCACTTTTTATCCTCTCGTCTCCCCCCTTAATTGTGCTTGCAATTTTCCAGCTCCAGCGCAAGTAACGATATCTGGACGGGTCAAAGCTGATTTTGCGAACCATTCCTGATGCAGAGCCATGACTGTCAGCCTTCACAACAGCTCGGCCATCTTCCCTGACAACTCTGTACTCTGTCGCTCCCTTGAAACTTTTTGATTCCCATCCGTTCAATCCTTCAGAACTGAAGCGACTGACCAGTAATTCATCCGCTCTTGCGTGGGATACGGAGGCAGAAAAAAGAGCAATTATTATTCCGATGGCTATCATGGCATGAGTGCTCCGGTACAGCTGGAACCTTCTCCGGCTGTGCAGCAGTAGCAGTGCTGGGCAAACAGTATCTTTTTCCCGGTCAGGCTTTCATTGTCCAGTTCACTAATGGTAATTTCCGTTCCGTCATCAGCCGTAATCGGCATTTTCAAAGCCTGGTTGAAATCGCAGTTGTAAATCTTCCCCTGCCAGTCAACGCTCATAAGGGTTCGGCACATGATATTGCCGACTGCCTTGGGGTTGAAGCGTCCCGCCAGCATGCACAGATAATCGGAATACCTGCCGTTGGCTTCGAGGTGTTCACGAAAACGCCCGATCGGCGCATTGGTGATGGTGAACAGGTGGTTGAAGGAGATCCCGTGATTGGCCAGTTCTGCCTTGTAAGCTGCTTCCAGCCCCTGCTGGCTGCCCGGAACAAAATCACCCCCTGGATTGTATACCAGGTTGAGTTCCACCTCTTTTCCATAGCCAAGGGAGTTAAGCCGCTTCAATACCTGGATACTCCTTTTATAGACTCCGTTCCCCCGTTGTTGATCAACATTCTCCTCAAGATAACAGGGGAGAGAAGCGACTATGGTAAGCTCATGCCGGCGACAAAACTCCGGCAACCACTCCAGCTCCGGTTCAGCCATTATGGCAAGATTACTGCGCAGCATCCGTTGTTTCGCCAACCCTTCTGTCAGCTCGATCAGATAGCGCAAGTCAGGATTCATCTCAGGAGAGCCGCCGGTTATATCAAGGATGAGACCGGGGTGCCTGGAAAGGAAGCAGGAAATCTGCTCCATTACCCCCTTTCCCATGATTTCAGCGCCGCCAATGGAGGCACCCAGGTGACAGTGAGTACAATGCAGGTTGCAGAGATTGCCAAGGTTGACCTGCAAGGTCTTCAGTTTTTCAAAAGTTTCGTACTCGGGACTTACCGCCCTCAGGCGGTCTGTAAAAGATGTAACCATCATGACCTCTTATTTGAAGGGTTCCTGCTTTTAAGCCTGTTGTACAGCACCGGAGCGATTGCAAACAGTCCGAGCAGGGCAAAGGAGCCGAGCACTCGGGGCGATGCGATACCAGCAAGTGAATCAATGGTAGCCAGGCTCGCCCCGGCATTAACATAGACAAAGCCGCCTGGGATAATGCCGAACATGGTTGCAAGGAAGAAAGTCCTGAGCGGCAGACGGGTCAGTCCGGCTGACAGATTGATCAGAAAAAAGGGGAAAACCGGCACCAGTCGGAGAAACAGCAGGTAGTTGAACCCGCGCTCTTCCAGCTCCCTGTTCATCCCCTCCAGCTTGCTCCCAAATCTTTGCTGAACAAGATCACGGAGCAGATAGCGGGTCACCAGAAAGGCGAGGGTAGCGCCGATAGTCGCTGCGATATTGGCGTAAAGAGTACCCATAACCGAACCGAAAATTGCTCCGGCGGCCAGTGACAGGATGGAAGCACCAGGCAGCGACAGAGCGGTCTGGAGAATGTAGAAAGCCATGAAACCGGCCACCATGAGCAGTTCATGTGCAATGTAGTAGTCCAGAAGTGCCTGCCGGTTGGCTTTGAGAGCCGCCAGCGTCAGAAAGCGGTGAAGGTCAAGGAAGAAAAAAAGGAGAACAAAAATAGTTGCAAAAAGAAGAATAATTATTTTCTGCAGCTTCATAAGAAGGCCTTTTATATCAATAAATCCAGGTAACTATTCAGCGTTTCAAGCCGCCATTGGCGACCCTGTATCAAAAAGAAACTTGATGTGCTTCGACTTGCCCAGCACGAACGGTATAAAAAGCCGTTCACCCTGAGCCTGTCGAAGGGTTCAATTCTTGATTCTGTATACCAGTATCCTGGAGCCGGAATCAGGTATAAACTGGCGTGCGCGTGCTCCGAATATGGTGAAAGAGTTCCCTTCCCTGGAGACACTTGCTACACCATCAAGAATGTAACCATTTCTGACAAAATCATTCAGCCTGCGTCTGAAATCAGAGCCCTGAGCAGAAACAGAAAGCCATGAACTCAGATCATCCACAAGAATTACATACCTGGGTCTGCTGGCGATGATCTGGGACATCATCTCTTCCTGCATCCTGACAGCATAAGGCTGCTCTTCCATAAGCGGATACATGTATATATGACCTGTTGCAGATAGACGGTCTGCATAGAAGTATATCTGGGGTTCGGAACCAAGCACTAAAATCCGGTCACTTGGCGCTGTGTTTGCCTTTATGTATTTTGCAACAGCCACTGTCTCGACAAACGGCTTTGTCGTCTGATAAGCCTGCCTTACATACCTCTCCGGTGTTGCGGTGAACAGGAACCATCTTTCTCTCCAGAGCTGAAAAAGAGCTGCAGTAAAAAGAGTGAAGATCAGCATTCGTCGGGCAGTTTTGGGGAGGCTGCTGCTGTCAAACAGGGAGGCTGCCAGCAGGGCTATGACCGGTGTTATCAGAATGAAATAATGGGGACGAAAATGAAATCCGGGACAGAGTGACAAAAAAGAGCAGAAAAGCAGAGGGAGCAGGAAGTTCCTTGCAGTTCGCGATGATCCAAAAAGCAGCACCAGAAGACCGGCAGTTGCCATGAGCCAGTAGAGTAGCATGCTGCTTAGGATCATCTCCATCTGGGATCTGAAGTTTATCCACCCCATGAACAGTGTCAAATCTGTTGCATAACTGCCGGCATATCTGACAGTCCAGAGCCAGAAACTGCTGAAAGTCCCATGCCAGACTGAAAGCAGCAGACAGAGAAGATAGGGCAATCCGCAGCCGGTAAGCATGGTGATTGCATTGCCGGCTGCTTCACGCATCGGTCTTGATTCCAGAAAGAGAAACAACAGAGCCGCAAAAGTAAAAAGAAAAGCATGCTGCTTGATTATCATGGCAGTACCGAGAAGAGCTCCAGCGGCCAGATAAGAGTAAGGGGAGATTTTTTTTGAGGGATTAACAATCAAGACGCAGGCAGCCAGAACAAACAGCAGTACAAAGTGAGTTGCATGGGCAAAGATGCCGAGCAGATGCTGACTTAGTGTCATGAGACCGAACAGGCCTGCACTGACCGCGCCGGCTGCATTACCAAAGAGTCTGGAGCCTGTTCGAAACAAAAGCCCTGCTGCAAGGATATTGGCGGCCAGAAGGCCAAGATGCACCCCTTTGACACTCTCGCCAAAACATTTCATAATCAGGGCATTAAGATAAAACATGCCCGGCAGCTTCATTGAAAAGGCGTGAAGATAAGGTGGAAAGCCTTTCAGAATCAGTTGCCCTGCATAGGCAAATTCGCCTTCGTCGCGCTCGAAAGGGGTTGAAAGGAGTCTTACCCTGACCCAGACAACGAGGCAAAGGGCTGACAGGGCGAAAAGATATGGAAGAAGTTCTCCGCTTTTCAGCCAGGCAAATTTGCTGGCACCACTACGTTTCTTCATTTTTCTGAAAAACCCTCCCCTTAAGACTTCGCAAATAAACTCTTTTGACCTTCCGACCCTCCGACCTTCCGACCCTCCGACCCTCCGACCCTCTGACCCTCTGGCCTTCAGCTTCTTAATGTCTGTGGCAGATCAGGTGCTGTGCATGTTCCCCGAAAAAAGCCGTCATTTCGGATGACAGACAAAAATCATTAAAACTGCCGTCAAAAATTATTTTTTTATCCAGGTAGATAAAGCGGTTGGCATATTTGCCGATACTCCAGGTGTCGTGAGTTACAAGTAAAAGAGTGACTTGATCCCTTCTGTTCAGAGTCTCCAGCAGAGAGTAAAAATGCTCTCTAGTTTCGGGATCTAGAGCAGTGGTAGGTTCGTCCAGAATCAGAATGTCCGGTTGATTCACCATTGCCCTTGCAAGAAGTGCTCTCTGCTGCTGTCCACCTGAAAGATCCCCGATCAGCTTTTTCCCGAGATCAGCAATCCCCATCATCTCAAGTGCCTTGAGAACAGCAGCCTTGTCTTCTGCTCCACTTATTCTGGGGAAGGTTTTCCCGGCCATAAGTCCCAGACGGACAATCTCCTCTACGGTTCCGGGGAAGTCAGGGTTGAAAAATTTAAGCCTCTGCGGAAGATACCCGATCCTTTGCCAGCTTTGAAACTTCCGCTGCTCTTCACCAAAAAGAGAAATATCCCCTTTATCCGGCAACATAAGGCCAAGAATAGCTCTTATCAGGGTGCTCTTTCCCGAGCCGTTAGGGCCGACAATTCCGAGATAATCCCCTGGCAACACCTTGAAAGAGATGTCGGTCAACACCTCCATGCCGTTATAACTGCACGAAACTTCTGTTGCCTCAAGAATATCTATCTGCATTCAAGCCCCTTTTGCAGATTCAGCAGATTCTGCTCCATGAGTGAGATAAACGAAGCACCCTTCTCCATATCCTCTCTGGCAAGATTATGTCCGCCATGCAGCTTCAGCACCGTCGCGCCGGTCTCTCTGGCTATTGTCTCGGCGATGCGGGGCGAGAGGAGCTCTTCGCTGAAGATATATTTGAGCTGATTCTTTCTGGTATTCCGGACAAGTTCGATCAGCTTCCCGGGCGCAGGCTCGGTGTCTGCGGTAGTGCCGTAAGCTGAAAGATAGTCAAGCTCATAGCGTCTGGCCATATACGCAAACGCGTAATGACCACCATGCAGAAAAGCCCGTGTCCGGCAGACTGAAAGAGCCTTCCGGAAACGGATGTCAAGTTCTGACAGCTGTTTTTTGTATGCAGCGGCATTTGCAGTGAACTCCGGGCGCAGCTTTGGCGACCGGCGTGACATTGCCTCAGTAATGACATCCACCATGCTGATGGCATTGTCAAGATCAAGCCAGATATGAGGATCCCGGCCTCTGATGTTGTGGTTGTCATGTCGATGGCCGTCGTTGCCATGCCTGTCACTCATTGAGATGTATCTGGCCTGGTTACCCGCCTCGACCATCTCCAGCGTCCCTCTGTCGGCAACAGCCTTGAAGAGTTTGTCTGCCCATGGTTCCATCTCCCTGCTGGTAAAGACAAACAGATCTGCCTTGCCTGTCCTGAGAATATCTTCAGGCTTTGGCTCAAAATTGTGCGGTTCAACCCCTGGCGGGAGCAGAAGCTGTACATCTACGGCCTCCTTGCCGATATTGCGGGCAAAATCGTACAGAGGAAAAAGGGTTGTAACCACCTTCAGTTTGCCGGACGAATCCGGAGCTTTTTCTTTTGTGCAGCCGCCGGAAAAGAGGAGTAAGAGAAGGCATCCTGAAGTTACGAGTTTTGCGGATGTCTTGCATATAATCATATGGTTATCCCCTGGGAGAGACTCCTTTCACATATTTCAAGAGGCCGTTCTGATGGATCGGTTATACTCTTTTTACATACCAACAAGGAATCTGCTAGTAAAATATCGGCGGTGCGTATCATGTCAAGAGAAAAGACCTGCATCCGGAGTAAAATTGCGGTAGTATTATTTAATTATTGCTTGCCTCATTCTCTCCAGGCGAATAGCATATGCAGAAGTTCATAAAGGCAGATTGAAGCAGCTGTCAAAGATAAGCTCTTTTTACTATCACAAAAGGGGTGGAGATCAAGATGAAAACTATATCGAGATATCTTGCAATCGGCACGCTCGCACTGTCAGTTTTATTCCTGATGGATGCCGACTCTAACGCCGCAGGTAACAAGATCATCATAGCGATTATTCCTGAAGTGAATCTGGTGAAACAGATGAAGCGGTTTACTCCGCTGGCAGATTACCTGGAAGAAAAAGCAGGAATTGAAGTGGATGTCAAGCCTCTCTCCAGCTATGGCCAGATTTATGAAGAGATACGTAGCGGGAAAATAGACGCCGGTTTTTTCGGCAGCTTTGTTTATGTCATATCAAAGGCGCGATTAGGGGTTGAACCGCTTGTAAGGCCGGTTAGTCCTGATGGCAGATCAAACTATTCCGGCCTTACATTTGTAAGAAAAGATAGCGGGATCAGAACTCCTGCCGATATGAAGGGAAAAACAATCGCACTTGCTGATCCGTCAACAACCGCCGGATATCTTGCCCAGAAGTACTATCTGAAAAAAAACGGGATTGATATTGACAGGGATCTGAAAATACTATGGACTGGCAGCCATGAAGCCGCTGTCAAGGCTGTTCTGCATCATGAGGCTGATATTGGCGGAGCAAAAGACACTGTTGTAAAAAAAATACGTAAAGAGAACAGTGTATTTGACTCTGTTGCAACAATTCTTGACGAAACACCTCATGGGGGGGTTCCTGACAATACATTTGCCGTAAGGAAAGGGTTTGACCCGAAAATAACTGAAAAGCTCAAGAAGGTTCTGCTTGGAATGAACAGTGACCCGAAAGGTAAAAAAGTTTTGGCCACATTTGGCGCAAGCAGATTTATTTCAACAACTGACAATGATTTCAGAGCACTTTACAAGCTGATTTCTCATTTTGATATTGATCTTAATAGCTACTCTTACAGGAGAGATACCCCTTCATCTCCATCAGGCAAGCATCAGGAGAAGAAATGACAAGGAAAGCAGTAGTTCTGTACAGTGGAGGACTCGACTCGACAACCTGTCTGGCCATAGCCAGAAGAGAAGCTTTCACCCCTTATGCCATCAGTTTTGCATATGGGCAGAGGCACTCTGTAGAGCTAGAGATGGCAAGGAAAAACGCGCGCCCCATGGGTGCTGCAGATCATCTTGTTGTCGAGTTTGACTACCGGAAGGTAGGCGGGAGCGCCCTGACTTCTGACATTGACGTCCCCAAAGATGGCATTGGAGTTGATATCCCAATCACCTATGTGCCTGCCCGCAATACGGTTTTCCTCTCTTTTGCCCTGGGATGGGCAGAGTCGATTGGTGCCTTTGACATCTTCATCGGCGTAAATTCCCTCGACTATTCAGGTTATCCGGATTGTCGTCCGGAGTATATTGCTGCATTTGAGAAGATGGCAAATCTTGCCACAAAGGCAGGTGTCGAAGGGGGGAAGTTTACCATTCATACACCTCTGATCAGCCTGACCAAGGCTGAAATTATCAGGCTCGGCATTACTCTCGGAGTTGATTACAGCCGAACACACTCCTGTTACGATCCAACCCCCAGCGGTATTGCCTGCGGGCTCTGCGACTCCTGTCGGCTCCGGCTGAAGGGGTTCATTGAGGCAGGTGTGCCTGATCCGATCTGTTATGCTTCAAGGTCGTGCTGAGGGTGTTTTTTCAGACGCTGAGGCATTTACAGTTCAGGCCACAGGGCAGAATATCCCTTGTGGCCGTTTTTTTGAAGTGACAATTTACTGATCAGATGATACTGTATGACCGGGTAATACAGTATGGAGGTTTGACATGCCATCAAGACAACGCGCAGTTATGACCCTCTCCGTTCCGCCGCTCATGGCTGCTGAATACCGTCAGCTGGCCAGGGATAAAGGCGAAAGCGCCAGTGAGCTGTTCCGGGAGATGTTTGCTTATTACAAGCAGAGCAAGTTGAAAAATGAGTCGTACGATTTAAAGGAGTACGGAGCTCGCCGGGTGCGTGAAGTCGGGGTCAGCTTCGAAGGTGGCGGACATTCTGATCTGGTGCTGATGAGTCTGGACGGATATGAGCGAATGGTAGTCAATCAGAAACAGCGCGAAGAGTACGATTCCGATATCGAAGCACTCTGGGTGCGAGAGGCAGAAACCCGTTACGACGAGATTGCGAGCGGCAAGGTAGTTTGTCGCCCTTTGGATGAGGCGCTTAAGGATGCACGCAGAGCCCTGAGATGAAGCGGATTGAACTTCACCCGGCGGCTGAAGCGGAGATGTGTGCTGCTGCCTGTTATTATGAGACTTGTCATCCGGGGCTTGGCGACAGGTTTCTTGAAGAGGTCTCGGTTGTCGGCAACCGCATTGCAGAACATCCGGAAGCCTGGCCGGTTATATCCGGTCAGATACGACGCTGTCTGCTGAACCGATTCCCGTTTGGACTGCTTTTCCGCATTGAAGCCAAAAGGATATACGTGCTTAGCGTCATGCATCTGCGGCGTGAACCGAACTACTGGCAAAACCGTGTTGGCTAAATATATCGTGACGGACGTAGCGCAGCAATCACAGTGTTTTTCCCATTGCATTCAAGACGTTAGGTCTGTATAAAACAAAGCTTATAACCCCTTACTTAATAGATGGCTTCAAAGCAAATGGGTATCGCATGACTAGTGGAAATAAGTTCACTGCAATTGACATTTACTGCGGTTCGGGCGCCGTGACCGAGGGGCTGAAGGCCGAGAGCATAGCCGTTATCGCCGCCGTTGATAATGACCCCATTGCTTGTGAAACCTATCGACTTAACCATTCCGAAGTTCACCTTTGTCAAGCTGACATTCGTAGACTGAGTCCGACAGACATCCGGGCAAGTATAGATTTCAGCGGACAGCTTGACTTGCTCGTCGTCTGCGCTCCATGCCAACCCTTCAGCAGTCAAAACCGCAAACGTACTCCCGATGATCCGCGGGCGGACTTGGTTCTGGAGAGCCTAAAGTTCGTTGCGGAATTCGAGCCGACAATTGTCTTTTTCGAAAACGTTCCCGGTATCGCAAATTCCGAACCGTTGGTCAGCCTTCGTCAAAAACTGGCCAGACTAGGCTATTTCCTCGGTGAGCCCAAAAACCTGAATGCCGCCGATTGCGGAGTGCCCCAGCGTCGCGAACGCTGCATAATGCTGGCAGCCCGAAGGCTGGAACAGATTGAAGCGTTTTATAACTCGATAACGCCTCTTCCGCACGTTACGGTTCGACAGACAATCGGGGAGTTGCGGCACCTCTGTTCCGGTGAAAGAGACCCAGACGATTCGCTGCATTTCGCCAGGAATCATCAGTCATTGACATTGCAGCGCTTGCAGCATATTCCGGAGGATGGGGGAAGCCGCTCGTCGTTGCCGGAAGAGCTTGAACTAGATTGCCATAAGGGGCGGAAGAATGACTTCCCGGATGTCTACGGTCGCATGAAATGGGATGATGTCGCCCCGACATTGACGACCGGCTGCACGGACGTCACGAAAGGTCGCTTTGCCCACCCCCGCGATAATCGTGCTATCACACTCAGAGAGGCGGCCTCGCTCCAATCTTTTCCCACTCATTATCGCTTCTTCGGCAACTCCGGCCAGATTGCCCGGCAAATCGGCAACGCCGTGCCAGTGAACATGATCCGCACCCTTGTGCCAGCGCTCAAGCTCTGCGTGCAAACCATTTGATCCCGTTAAATGAGTCAACTTCCGGCGGCAATGTCGAAAGCAGTCTGCAGAGCAATGCGCAGCATGCCCGAGTATTCTACCGACCCGGAAATGGCGGTACGACGGCTTCTTTTCGCGAAAGGTCTGCGTTATCGGGTGCAGTATCCGGTGCCCGGCGCACCCCGAAGATCCATCGATATTGCTTTCCCCGGAAAAAGATTGCCATGTTTTTAGGTGGTTGTTTCTGGCACGGCTGTTCCGAACACCGCATATTACTGCACATAACCGCGATTGATGGCAGAACAAAATTGACCAAAATAGGTCACGCGGGATATGGATGAAAATTGAGCGCTACGGGGGTGGTTCGTTTTGCGATACTGGGAGCATGATTCAGCGGAGCGGATTGTTGCGTCAGTGATCTCCACTATAATCAATAAACTACTCAAACGGGACAAATGATATCTATGGAAAATACAGACAATTATGCATCCATAAAAGTCCGGGCAAGAGCCGTTGACATGCTCGGTCGTCAGCAAATTGCCGGCATTCCCACCGCTCTACATGAGCTTTTCAAGAACGCTTATGACGCCTTTGCCCGAAGGGTTGAAGTAGATTTATTGGTACAGCGCCGAGCTCTAGTGCTTCGGGACGATGGCTTCGGCATGACTGAGGACGATTTCAGGAACCGTTGGCTTACACTCGGGACTGAAAGTAAGGTCGGTCAATCGGAGCATACTGCCCCGTGGCTGGGTGATTACGGGAAAATTCCGCGACGCATTCTCGGAGAAAAGGGCATTGGTCGGCTCGCTATAGCTTCCATTGGCCCTACTGTATTGGTTTTAACTAGAGCGTATCGTGAAGAGGGGCTGCACGACTTGGTTGTCAGTCTCGTCTACTGGCCACTCTTTGAAATTCCGGGACTGGATCTTCACCATATTCGTATTCCGGTTGTCACCATTCCCGGCGGTACTCTTCCGGACCAGCCTCTAATCGAAAAATTGGCAGCTACAATTATCGATGAAGTAAAAGCCCTCGGCTCAATCGTACCTGCCGACGTCTTTGCACGGGTTTCTGCCGACCTAGAACTCATGAAATTTTCTCCTAAGGCTGTTCTGGAAAGTCTCGACAAAGGAACTCATGCTGAAGAATCGGGGCCTTCTCTTTTGGAGGAAGGTTTCGGAACTCAGTTTATTATCAGACCGTACGACACAGTTTTGGATGCCGACTTGGCCGGGGAAACGGAAGGGAAAGCCACCCGCCTTGAAAAACATCTCATCGGGTTTAGCAACACCATGCTGCCGGATTTCCCCTCTCCGCCAATAAAGGCGGCTTTTCGACAACACCGGCCAGATGGCGAAATCCGGGATTTCATAGGAGGGAGAGTATTCTTTACGCCAGATGAATACAAAACCTCGGATCATATTTTCGAAGGCAAATTTGATGAGTTTGGTCAGTTCAGCGGAACGGTCAGGATATTTGACCGCGCTCCAGTTCAATACACTCTTAACTGGCCGGGTGCCAAAGGCTCGCAAACACAATGCGGACCCTTTGAAATCAGATGTGGTTACGTGCAAGGTTCCCAGCACCAATCACTTCTCCCACAAGAAGACTGGGTGAGAATGTTAGCCAAGCTGGAACGAATAGGCGGGCTTTACATCTATCGCGATGGCATTCGTATTTTGCCTTACGGCGATTCTGATCGTGACTTCCTACATATTGAAAAGCGACGAACTTATGCGGCAAAGGACTGGTTTTTCTCCTATCGGCGTATGCTCGGAGCTATTTTAATTTCTTCAGACACAAATGGAACATTGCAGGAAAAAGCTGGTAGAGAAGGTTTCCGGGAGAACATTGCTTATCGCCAGTTCAGCGATATGCTGGAAAACCTTTTCATGTCCCTGGCCATTGACTTCTTTCGTAAAACCGCTCCGTTGGGAGAAGAGTTTAACCGAATGAGAGAGGAGATGGATACTCGCAACGACCTACTCAAAAAGCGGGAGAAACTCGTCAGCGTCCGTAAGGAAAAATTCAAAAACTCGTTGAACGTATTCTTTGAAAAAGTTGAACGTGGTGAACCCGGCGCTGATAGTGAGCGGATAAAGGCTGACTTCGATCATCGCTTTGATGGCGTTGCTTCTTTGGATGACCCCGACGAAATAGGGAAACAGTTACATAAACTGGAGGATGAGTTTCGACGGACTCTCGGTGAGTTACGTGCTCGCTATCGCGTTAGCCGTCCACAGGGGGTGGGGCTATCCAAGCAGATGACGAGCGATTGGCAGGCATTCCGCCGTGTTTATGAAGAGCTTGAAGAGTCCCAATTTGCGTCGTTATCTACTCATTTTGATGGACGGCTTGCTGAACTTCTTGAACAGCGAGGTGCGGCGCTCAACCGGCGGCTTCTTTTGAGAGAGGCGCTGGAAAGCCGCCAACAATCAATCAGAAAACTGGCTTCACAGGGAGAAAAGGATGCCAGGGAAGGTTTGACCCGCGCCCGTGAGTCAATTTCCAGGGGGATCACGTCCAGTGTAGGCAGGTTGCGCAACGAGATTGAGAATGTTCTTTCTGATTTCGAACGATCGGAAATCGCGGGTTGCGACGGTGAAGCTATCGTCTCTTTAAGAGCAGTATTCGAACGGAGACTTGACAGCGCCTCAGAAAAGGAGACTAGCTTTCTCGAAAAACTCCGGGAGCAGCTGGATGCGCTATCGGAGTCCATCAATGCAGGTGTCCTGCCGGATGATGTAACATCAGCCCTTGAAGACAGTAATAAGGATTTAAGAGAAGAGCTTGAGGAATCCTTGCACTGGGCTCAAGTCGGCATGTCGCTTGGTGTTGTACAGCATGAATTCAACGGGGTTGTCAGGAACATCAAGCAGTCGATTCATAATCTCGCACCTTGGGCTAAGGGGACACCTGAGCTGCGGGAGGTTTCCGACAATCTCCGCACGGGCTTTTCCCATTTAGAAGAGTATTTGCGCCTGTTCGCTCCTCTGGATCGGCGTATGCGGCGGCAAAAGATCGAACTTTCCGGAGAAGAGGTTAGAGGATATCTGCTGAGCATATTCGAGGAACGCTTTAAACGTCACGTCATCAAGTTCACCGCAACCGACGAGTTCCGCCGGGATTCTTTCAACGTATTTCCTTCAACTGTACTGCCAGTGTTCATCAACCTGGTTGACAATGCCTGCCATTGGTTACGAGGCGTACCAGTGGAGCGACGATGGATACGTATCGACACATGCAACGACGGGATTGTTGTAGAAAATGGTGGCCCCGGAATCGAGCAGCGTCTTGCGGACAGAATATTCGACTTCGGTTTCACAACAAAGGAGAATGGCCGCGGCATGGGCTTAAGCATTGCTCGTCGTGGGTTGAGGCATGAGGGGATGGACTTGATGCTCCTTGATACCAGCCTGAGTAACACTCCGAAGTTTCTCATAAAACTGGCATCCGGTAATCAATCAACAGCCAATTAACAGGTACTTTTATGAACAGACTTCACGAATTCTATACTGCCAAGGTTGCAGATTTTCTTAAAACTGTTGTCTGCTTCGATGACAAAGCTGAATATGGCAGTGCCGGGATTCAGAAACAATTTGCGAGTAAATCCGAAGATGGCTTTTCGGATGAATCATCAAGTTCTCTGCCGACGATGAGCATAACTGAAGAGTATGCAGCAAATAACGAAATTTTTGGTTTGAACGCAAAAGCCTTGACACATGCTTTCGCTGAAAAAGCGATACTGTGTTCGGTAATCAAACCTGATGGTGCTTCTGAGCATATAGCAAAACAGATAGTGAGTCTCGGTAAAGCTGCGGATGTACTGATTTTAGATTGGAAGCTGGCGGAGCGGGATTCAACTATTGCAAGAGATGCTTTACTCAAAATTATTGCCGATGATGAAAGAGGTGGCGGTCGGCTGAGATTGGTTGTTGTGTATAGCATTGAGAAAGGTAAAGACGTCATTGAAGAGTTGTTCAACCTTTTGCAAGAGCGTGGTTATACCCGTGAAGGTGAAAGCCTCGAAATTAAAAACAAGCATTCGCTGATAGTGTTTTATCAAAAGCCTGGGACAGTAATTCCCTTTTCAGAAATAATTGACTACGACAAATTACCCGATGAAATCATTAAGTCCTTTACATCATTAACGGCAGGACTCCTACCTGCAGCAACTCTTTCTGCAATTACAGCAATCAGAGAGCAAACCCATCATCTTCTAGCTACCTTCCCATCAACGCTTGACGGCGCTTTCCTCACCCACCGCTGCCTTATTCCCGACCCGAGCGATTCGGAGCAATTTCTACTGGATCTTCTGGAAGGGGAAATTGGTGCTATGCTTCGTCATAGCTCTGTCAGTGAGGCTGTAAATTCAGTACAATGTAGAGCTTGGGTAGCAATAAATACCGGATTTAGCACTGAAGGGAGAAAGGTTGCACTGACCGCGATTCAGGAATACAAGCGAAACAACAAAACTAAAGGTTTTCAGAAGTTATTCGCTTCCAAGGATGAAAAAGATGTTGCGGATAAGGTATTGGAGCTGTTCTATAAATTAAATCCCGAGGATCTTAAGTCTGCCAAGGAAGAGTTGAGCATTCTTGCAACGCTGGATACCCACCGCAAAAGAAGTGTTTCCCCTCCGGTTAAAGCACTGCGGCTACAACTCGGCGTAGTTGTTAAAGATCATTCTCAATCTCGATACTTGCTCTGTATCCAGCCGTTATGCGACTCATTAAGAATAAAACCTGACGAGCAGAGAGAATTTCCCTTTCTACGCCTTGAGCAGTTTGATTTTAGTTCCGATCAAGGAAGCCTGGAGTTGTGCATTCCGCATAATGATGATCCTCTTTGGCTGACAGTCAAAACTTTCCCGAAGAATATCGTGACCTTTCCGTTTAAGGCTAAGTCAGCCACAGAAGCCTTTGTAGGAGCAGAATTGGACAATGGAGCATATTTCTTTCCAACTGGTAATGGCATAAAACTAGAGTGGCTTGCCGAATTGAAAATCGGTAAAGCGCAAAGAATTGTCAGTCAACTTGCGGCAAGGATTCATACTTTGGGAATTGATGAATTTGAATGGATGCGGTTGCATCAATGATGTCAAAGCAGGCCTCTTAGAATGAGCAATAATAACTTCATCGGATCATGGCGCATTGTTAAAATGGAACTCTGGGACGTGGAGTTCATTGATGCAGAGGTTCCGGGTTTCATCAAGTTCACTAAAGACGGCTTGGGTGAATTCCGGTTCGGCTACGTGCATGGTTGGATCGATTGCCGCTTCGCCAAGCGGGACGGGAAAGATGGCGTTGAATTCTCCTGGAAAGGCAATGATGAGTCTCATCCTGCCTGCGGTCGAGGGTGTATGATGCTGGATTACGACCGGCTCCGGGGTAGGATTTTCTTCCATCAGGGAGACGATTCCAGCTTTGAAGCCGTTCGTTAATAAATGCAGGGCATATCGATGGGATATAGGCAAAAAGGTTCGAGATTGAACATTTCCGAGCAGAACGAACTGGCAGAAATGGCCGACTTGGATCTATTCTTTGAATTCTTGGAATCTCGCTCAGAACGAGTTCCGCGAAAAAAGACCCTGCAGCGGCTCGATTTCATGATTAACTTCTCCGTAGATGATCTGCAAGATCTCGGTTTCATGTATATGCCCCCGGAGGATGCCCGAAGAATTGCCAAGCGCTTCGGCTTTGAACTTTGCCTGGTGGATCATGATGACCCCGTTTTTTACGACAAGGTGGGAAAGCTTTACGCGGATATCTGGGGAGACAGCTTCAAAGGGGAAATCCCACAAAACGGCGGCCTCATCTATCGCTCCGGAAAGGCTGAAGACCTCATCTGGCTACGAACCTTTGAAGGGAATGTCGCCTCGGCAATATATTTCCACGAGATCGGCCACATGCTCGGCTATTGGCTGGCAAATAGAGACGAAACCGCTTTTTGTGAGAAGCTAACGGATATTACCCAGGAGTTTCCCAGATCTTATCTTGAAGACCTGACCGAAGCCCATGCCTGGTGCCTCGGCGCCTGTATGGCTGCGCACATTGACAGGCTTTGCTCAAAAAACAGACCTTCCTTCTTTGCCAGGGACTGCATCATGGCCGTTACCATAGAATCGGGGTTCGATCCTCAGGAAAGGGTTTTATTCGGTTATTTTGCAGGGTTCCTACAGGAAATTGAATTGAAAATACACTGGCATGTGGCGCGGAAACCGCTCATGGATGCCGTTCGCGCAACGGAAAAATTGTTCATGTCTGAATTTGTGAAACGCTACTAAGCAACTCAACCGAGGCAAACCATGCAAGATATTCAAAGATCCCATGACACCCGGAACATCCCTATCGACAAGGTCGGGGTGAAAGACATAGCTTACCCGATTGTCGTCATGGACAAGAAGAAAAAGTTCCAGCACACAGTTGCCAGAATAAACATGTATGTGGATCTCCCGCACCATTTCAAGGGGACCCATATGAGTCGTTTCATCGAGATCCTCAACTCCCATCGTGAAGAGATGGCTCTGGACAAACTGGAGACCATTCTGCATGAGATGAAGAAAAAACTGGGAGCATCTACCGCTCATCTGGAGATGGAATTTCCGTATTTTATCGAAAAACGTGCACCGATATCAAAAGCAAAAAGCCTGATGGAGTACACATGCTACTTCAATGCAAGCCTTTCCGGGGAGTTTGATTTCGTACTAGGCATTAAAGTGCCAGTTACTTCGCTCTGCCCATGCAGCAAGGAGCTGGCTCGTTACGGAGCGCACAACCAGCGCTCAATCATCACGCTGAAGGTGCGTTACAGTCAATTCATCTGGATCGAGGATCTGGTTAGTCTTGTTGAAGAGTGCGGCTCAAGCCCTGTCTATTCGCTGTTAAAGCGGATCGACGAAAAACATCTGACCGAGCAGGCTTATGAAAATCCCAGGTTTGTAGAGGATATTGTCAGGGAAGTTACCGAGCGTTTGACTGCGCTCAATAACATAACCTGGTTCTGTGTAGAGGCTGAAAACTTCGAATCGATCCACAAGCATTCGGCTTATGCATTTATTGAGCGCAAGCTTAAGCAGTGAAGGATAAATATCAACTAATATCAACACCGCTGTGTATAAAGCTGTGGATAACTGGCGAAACTGTGGATAAAGCTAAATTTTCTATCTTAATGCTATCTTGTTAACAATTTATGAGCCAATCAAAAGCCCTGATAATATTTGCCAAATATCCGATGCCGGGCAAGGTGAAATCCCGCCTTTCTCCCCCCCTGACTGCCGAAGAGGGGGCTGAGTGTTACTCCTGCATGCTGCGTGACACCCTCTCCATGACAAAACTTCTCCCTGATGTTACTACACTGATCTTTTTCCAGAATGATGCAGGCGCAGCAGATTTTTTTCAGGAGATCGCGCCTGGAATCGAATCGCTTGAGCAGGTGGGTCTTGATCTTGGAGAGCGTATGAAAAACGCTTTTGAGCTGATGTTTGCCAGGGGTTTTTCAGAGGTGGCCATTATCGGCTCTGACAGCCCTGATCTGCCGACAGATTATATCCTGCAAGCATTCAACCTGATGGAGTATGAGCATACAGACGGGGTTCTCGGTGCTGCTGGAGATGGCGGTTACTATCTGATAGCCATGAAAAGGGTATGGCCGGAACTTTTTGACAGTATCCCCTGGAGCTCCGGCGAAGTTTTGCGCATAACCATTGAAAGGGCAGCTAATGCGTATATAGGGATGGCGCTCTTGCCTGAATGGCATGACATTGATACTTATGAAGATCTCTCCAGACCCGGGCTTCTTGACAAGAGCAATCCAGCACTGCTCACAAGGGAGTTCATCAGTAAACAGCTGTTGAATCAAGATATTTGAACTTATAAAAGTATTTGCCACAGAGACTCAGAGACACAGAGTTAAGCATTACAAATAGACAGACCAACGAACTGCCCTCATTCTTTTCACCCGACAGTTTATGAGGTAACTTGTCAAAGGCTCTCTGTTTTCCTCAGTGTCTCTGTGGCAAAATTGCGTTTTTTGGTTGAATTGATCCATAAGGTTGAACAGCGCCAGGAGAAAAGTATGCGCGCCATGATCTTTACCCGCCCCGGAGTGCCCTTGCATCTGGTTGACATGCCGATGCCGACCCCTGCTCCGTATCAGCTGCTGCTAAAGGTTCAGACCTGCGGAATCTGTCGCACGGATCTGCATATTATTGATGGCGAGCTGGATCAGCCATCCCTGCCACTAATACCCGGCCACCAGATTGTTGGCAGGGTTGTGGAGTGTGGCAGCAACGCCAGAGGATTCAGGGAGGGGGAGAGGGTCGGTGTTCCCTGGCTTGGGAGCACCTGCGGCTGTTGTGAGCAGTGTCTGAAGGGGCGGGAAAATCTCTGTTCCGAGGCACGATTTACCGGTTATCATCTGCCTGGCGGTTTTGCCGAGTATACTCTGGCTGATCATCGTTTCTGTTTTTTGCTCCCGGACGGATATCCCGATATTCAGGTTGCACCACTTCTCTGTGCAGGCTTGATCGGCTATCGAAGCCTTAATATGACCGGCGATGGCAAGCGCCTCGGCATATACGGCTTCGGCGCTGCTGCTCATATAGTTACGCAGTTGGCCAACTGGCAGGGGCGGGAGGTTTTTGCCTTTACCCGCGCCAATGATCTGCAAGGGCAGAAGTTTGCCCTTGAGATGGGAGCAGTATGGGCAGGCGGGGTTGAACAGCAGCCACCCGCAGAGCTTGATGCAGCAATTATCTTTGCCCCGGCTGGCGAACTTGTACCTCTGGCGCTGAAGGCGGTCGGCAAAGGGGGTACGGTTGTATGCGGCGGGATACATATGAGTGATATTCCGTCATTCCCCTATGAACTCCTCTGGGGCGAACGGGTACTCCGCTCTGTTGCCAATCTTTCTCGCAAGGATGGCGAAGATTTTCTGGCTATTGCCCCCACTGTGCCGATCCGTACCGAGGTGACAACATTCGGGCTGACTGCTGCCAATGAAGCGCTGGAAGCACTGCGAAACGGCAGCATAAGGGGCGCTGGAGTGATTGTGGTGTGAAGCTGGTCAGCCTCCTGGCGGGATGTTCGGATTGACGCTCCGGATATTCCATGATCTGTTCATCCCATGATACCACGCCCCCTTTAAGTGAGTGTTGACGGGATCAGAAGTGTAGACGTAAAGCAAGCTATCCTTTACATTGTTCACACTTCATGGTAGTATGAATTAATACTACTAATCAGGAGGATATATGCACCTTGTAAAAACTTCAATTACCCTGCCCGATGAACTTCTACAGGAAGCAAAAACGATGTCAAAAAACGTAAGCAGCTTCATCACTGAGGCCCTGCGAGAGCATATCCGCCAGCGAAAAGTGCAGAAGGCGATGGAATCCTTTGGCAGTTGGAAGGGTAGAGAAGGTACAGGCGTAGACATTGTGAATGACTTGAGAAAAGAGGAGAATCGCGACTATGCCGGGCGTTCTCATTGATACTGATATTGCAATTGACTTTCTGCGGGGAGCGGCCTACACACAACCCCTGATGTGTGGTTTGTGGAGTGATGGACAGGCGATGATAAGTGTGTTGACTCTGTATGAGTTAACAGCTGGTATGCGTGATGCGGAGAAGGTTGTAACGCATAATTTCATAGAGGCCTGCACTGTTGAACCGATTACTTCGGAGATTGCATTCAAGGGTGGGGAGTTGTATCGAAAGTATCGCGCTGAAGGGGTTACTCTTACTTCGCTTGACTGTCTGATCGCAGCAACGGCACTTGTTAAGGGGTATAAGGTAGCTACAAGAAACGTAAAACATTATCCGGAAAGGGGATTATTGTTTAACGTTTAACTATAGCCCCCGGAGTTGCCAGCCCTGGACAAGAGACAAAAACTCAGAGTGGAGCCTGTTGTATCTCTTCGATCAACCCTTAAGACGTAGCTCCATCTCCTCCAGTTTCTTGACCCTGTCCCGGAGAGCAGCAGCTTTTTCGAAATCAAGATTCCTGGCAGCTTCCAGCATCTCCTTGCGCAGATTTTTAACCTGTTTCGGGATATTTTTCAGAGCCAGATACTCTTCGTCAGGATCAGCAACCAGTGGCAGAGTGTAATAATCCCGCTCTTCTATCGACTCCAGGATACTTCTGATACTTTTGCGGATGGTCTGGGGCGTTATGCCATTCAGGCTGTTGTGCTCTTCCTGCAGCTTTCTGCGGCGAGCGGTCTCGTCAAGACATCTCTGCATTGAGCGGGTAATGTTGTCTGCATACATGATAACCCTGCCGTTGACATTTCTGGCAGCTCTTCCGCAGGTCTGGATCAGGGAGCGCTCCGAGCGGAGAAACCCCTCCTTGTCTGCATCAAGAATGGCGACAAGAGAAACCTCAGGCAGATCAAGCCCTTCGCGGAGAAGATTGATCCCGACCAGGAGATCGAATTCTCCCCTCCTCAGATCGCGTATTATCTCCATTCGCTGTATAGTGTCGATGTCCGAGTGCAGATAGCGAACCCTGACACCGACCCCCCGGTAGTACTCTGTCAGCTCTTCGGACATCCGTTTGGTCAGGGTTATCATGTATGCAGACAACATTACCCGCTCAATGCAGAGATGTCTTGACGAGACCGCTCGCCGCAGAAAG
>JANNRW010000184.1:0-15505 GCA_031401815.1 Geobacteraceae bacterium
CACCCCCTGACCCCCTCCCGTCAAGGGAGGGGGAAAAGACTTTTTGCGAGTGAATCAATGAACAGATTTATATCCATACTGACCATCCTGATGCTGCTCACGGCCGCTCTTCAGGCCATGGCTCACTCCATCAACTACCATGTCGAGCAGAAAGGGGTGGCGGTGCGCGCCTTTTACTCTCAAAAGGCTGTAGCGCCAAACTCCCGGTATGAGCTGTTCGGCCCCGGAGACAAGATCCCGCATCAGACCGGAAACACGGACAGAAACGGTTATATCGGCTTTGTCCCTGATCGAGCAGGAGCCTGGAAGTTGCAGGTCTGGGGAGAGTCTGCACATGGCTTTCATGGGGTGACTATTGAAATCACAATTGGCAAGGAGCTGAATCTGGAGGGGTTTAATAAGCCGTTGCTGGCCACCTGGACAAAATACGTCACAGGCATAAGCCTGATTATCGGCATCTTCGGGATTTACTCCTTCTGGCTCTCCCGTAGGGAAAAGAGCACGACAGCTTCTGAAGGTCAATAATGGAACTTCTCCCCGGCTTTCTGAAAACAGGCATCACCTCTTTCACCTGCACTTTGACAGGGGTAAAGGTGAGCACCCCAGTGCTGGAAAAAGGGGTACTTTACCTTGCCCTGATCATTCAGGAGAGCTACACCCAGTGGGAGAGTTCACGTCGGGATGGTCTGCTCCAGTCAATGGATTCGCGAATCAAGCTGTTGTTCATGGCAGCCTTTCTCGTACTCGTAAGCATCAAGCGCGAGTTGGCTCCCCAGGCAGGCATTGCCCTCCTCCTTTTCACTCTGTTTATCTCCTCGCGTCTCGACATCCTCCCGCTCTATCGCCGCATTCTCGGCACTGCTCTTCTCTTCGGGGTCATTGTACCGCTCCCCTCAATTTTCAACATTTTCAACAGAGCTGAGCCGATTTTTACCCTCTTTCAGCTGCAACGTGACCACCAGTTCTGGCTTTATCATATCCCTCAGACCATCGGCATCACCAGTAGCGGGATTCAGGGCATGGCGCTGTTGACCATGAGGATTGCCAACTCCGTTGCCATCTCCCTGCTTGTGCTGCACACAACGAGCTTTCCCGACCTGGTCAAGGCGCTGCGCGTTTTCCGGATACCGGAGACCTTCATTGCCGTGATTACCCTTGCCTACAAATACGTCTTCACTTTCACCAGAATTCTGGAAGAGATGCATCTTGCGAAGAAAAGCCGTCTGGCGGGGGGGATGGACAACAGCCAGTCGCGCCTCTGGGTTGCCGGACGTATGGCATTTCTTTTCCGGAAAAGCCAGGGGCGCTGTGAAGATATATTCAAGGCAATGCTCTCCCGGGGATATGAAAACCGGGTGATGTTCCATAAATTCAAAAAACTGCAGACCAGGGGGTGGGGCACCGTTATGACGGGGCTCTCTGTCTGGATCTGTTTTCTGCTATGGTGACTAATATGACCCCTCTCTTTTCGATTGAAAATGTTCATTACGACTATTTCGGCAAGATCCCGGCTCTGGCTGGCATTGATCTCACCATCAACGCAGGCGAGCGTTTTGCCATTATCGGGGCTAACGGCAGCGGCAAATCGACTCTTCTTCATCTGCTGGACGGACTGATTTTCCCCACTGCCGGGAATATAAGATTCCACGATCACGAAATCAGTGAAAAAGCGCTCAGGGACACCGGTTTTCTCCGCTTCTTTCGTGAACGGGTCGGCTATGTTTTTCAGGATCCGGACGTGCAGCTCTTCTGCCCGACTGTCCTGGACGAACTGATGTACGGGCCGCTCCAGCTTGCCATAAGCGAAGAAGAGGCCGAAAACCGCTCACGTGAAGTATTGAAAATGCTCGGAATGGAGAACACTGCCGACCGTCCGGTCTACATGCTTTCCGGAGGGGAGAAGAAGCGGGTTGCCATCGGTTCGGTGCTGACCATGAACCCCGAGGTGCTCCTGCTGGACGAACCGACCAACGGCCTTGACCCACGCACAGTCGCCTTTCTCATAGACCTCCTCCTCTCACTGAACGAAGCAGGCAAGACGATTATCATCGCCAGTCACGATCTCTCCCTTGTAGCCGACATGGAGATGTCAGTGGCGCTTCTCTCTGAGAGTCACCGGGTCGAAAAGGTCGGCAGCTCTGCCGATATCCTTGCCGATGAAGAGGCTCTGATCAGAACCAATCTCATCCACGAACATCTGCACCGCCACAACGGCAGCCTGCATCGCCACCGCCACTCCCACTTCTCCTTCCATCGTCACGGCGGCTCCGAAGCCGCATCCCATACCAGCGATACAAATCACCACGAGCATCCCCACGAAAGGGACGGACATGACCACCCGCATCCTCACGCTCAAAATCATCTCCACGGCAGTCACAGCCATCCCCGTCCACACAAGCAGGCCCCGGAGCATGATCATCCCCCCGGACACGAGCATCTTCATGAGCAAGATTAAGGATCTCGCAAAAAGTCCTTATCACCCTTCGACTGTTCGACAAGCTCACAGCTCAGGGCGAACGGGCTTTGGGTCTGTAACTTCCTGTAAATCCGTTCGTGCTGAGCTTGTCGAAGCATGAACCAAGACAGTGATTTCAGTTTTTGCGAAGGCATCATGATGGAGACTTCTTTTTCTCTATCTCTTCCAATATAGAAAGGGCACCTTGATGGGTGCCCTTTTCGTTTGTAATTTCCGCTTGTTGAATAGATACAGTTAGGGTGTCTTCACCAAGGGCAGGTGATATATGACGACAAAATACTCTATGCCTGAGCCTTCTAGTTATGCGCACACTGTTAGCTAATGAGTTTGATATTCTCCGCTGATATATCATCCGTCAAGAAACACAATGGAGGCTGTAATGAAGCCGTCTGATGCGCTTAAACTCTATCGCGAAGAGATTCGGCAAGTAGCAGAACAAAATCATACCTGTAATCCCCGAGTATTTGGTTCTGCACTGCATGGCAACGATTGCGAGGGGAGCGACCTTGATCTGCTGGTCGATCCGCTACAGGATACAACACTGATGGATATTGCCCGTATTCAAAGCCGATTACAGAAGCTGACCGGCGTGACGGTTGACGTGCTGACACCGAATGCCCTGCCGACATCCTTTCGCGATCAGGTGCTGTTGGAGGCGTTACCGGTATGAGTAAGGACAGATAGAAATTTTGCAACGGAGTATCCAGCATTGGCGGCCCAGTGGAATTTTATACGTAACTTGGGAAAGAAACCTGACGAGTTCAGCCCAAAAAGCGGAATAAAAGTATGGTGGAAATGCAATCAAGGCCACGAATGGGAAGCAGTCATTGCTAATAGGGCCATCGGGACGGGTTGCCCAATTTGTGCGGGTCGAAAAAAATAAAGAAAGAAGGATTGTCTGCCACTTCTAGGCCTTCTAGACTTTAGAGCCGCCCTTAATATATTCACATTTGAGGAAGATTCCAACAAGACTTGCGACCTGCCCGAAAACCCGGGAGATCTTTCAGAGCTTTTTACCCGTCAGCTAAATCACTTCCAAAATAAGCCAGAACCTTCAGCCTGTCCGCTCCACCGCCTCAAACGTACTCACTATAGACTTCATATGCCAATGCCCTTACCGACATGACTCTTGACTTGTAGACATTATTTGTGTACACAATACCTATGCGCTATGAATGGAACGAACGGAAGCGACTTTCCAACCTTGAAAAACACGGACTTGACTTTTTTGATGTTGGTATCATTTTCGAGTCCCCGTATGTCAAGATCCCTTCCGCTCACAGCAGCGAGGAAAGACTTCTTGCCATTGGAACATTTGAGGGGCGTTTTGTGACTGTCGTTTTCACAATGCGGGGCGAGATTATCAGGATTATTTCTTTTCGGAGAGCACGTCATGAGGAAAGAGACACATATCAAAAGCTATACGACAGCAGAGCTTAAAGGCAAGTGTATGGTCAGCCGTACCGATCTGAAGAAGGTAGATGCCATGACCGACGCCGAACTGGAGAAAGCCATTGCCGAGGATGAAGACGAGCAGGGATTGCAGCCCGACTGGACGCGGGCAGAGCTGATTCTTTCAGAGCCAAAGCAATCCGTGCACCTTCGCCTCGAGCGTGAAATCATCGACTTTTTCAAGGCACATGGGAAAGGACATATCTCACGGATGCAGGCAGTCCTTAAATCCTATGCGACCTCCCACCGGCCACACGCCAAACGATAAGTTCATAGATCATCGATGAATTGTCAAGGCGACGTCATTTAAAATCGAGTTCGGTTTAAAGCAGGCGTTTGTGTAATTCCAATTCCACATCAAGGCGCTATCTTCGTTGGCTCGTCTTCAGCTCCTCAACGTACTGCCTGTACGCCTTCCTCGCCTCAAATTGAAATGGGCTCATGGCAACATACTCAAAGGCATGCCCTTCCCAATCAAACGTTGACAATATTCCAAATGATCGCTATGTCATTTATCCAGGCAGTTGGGCAGACCAGATGGATCCTGCTGATACCGGTCATAAGGAAACAACTTTGCAACTTGACCTCTTTACAGACAATCGCCGTACCATCCTCTTAAATGACGCTGCCGGGCTGCTGCGTTTGCTTGAGCTGGAGAAAGCGAGCGCTATTTACGCTGACTTGCTGATGGATGAGCCGGATGATGAAGCGCTTCTTCACGTTAAATTTGAAGCAGAAAAATGGGGTGAGCTTCTCTCCGGCCTTTTGGATGCCGACGCGCATCAGCTTAATGCCATTTACCTCCTTCTTCCCGAAGTAACTTCACTGAGGCTCCGCGAAGGTATTCTGACGTTCCTGATCGACAGGTTGCTGGCATTCCCCTCCCCGGAGCTTGTTTACATACCCCCACATTTTCACCTTGGCTGCCTGTTTCGTGAGATGGGACGGCATGTCGAAGCAGGCTACTGGTTTGTGGCTGCCCTTCGCTCAGGCAGAGCTGAACGGGGAAGATTTCTTGCCTGGCACGGCGATGTTGTGACACTTTGCGGCGATGACGCTGCTGCCATGGAACACTATCAAGCCGCTTTTCTGGAAGATCCCGGCACTGTTGAGATCGATTCTCTCGCTAACAGGACGATTCGTAATCTTCTTCACTCTCCGGATCACGACAACTTTGACGAGGAGCCAGATGACCGGGAAACTGACGCCTGGCTCCCTTTTGTGGGATGGCTCAATGGAACTTTCTCTCTTGATCTGAACGTAATTACTCTTGATCGTGGAGACTTTGTCAACTATCTTCAACTGGCCGATGATGAGGCAAAACTGCTACCGGCTCGTCTTTGGTACGAGTATCTCCGCTATGCCGAGTATCTGCGCACCTGTCTGCGCGACGACCCGGAGCTGGTGCGGGTGAGGCGGCGGATGAAAGAGCTGAACGCTTACATGTTTGCCCGCTATATGAAGAAAATCGGCAGAGGATAGATTTGCCTTAGAGCCTTAGAGCCTTAGAGCCTTCAACCTTCAGTCTTCAGCCTTCAACCTATAACCCTTTTCTTGAAAGGAGCCCCTTATGATCCAGTATACAGAGATTTTCCCTGACGATAATGAGACTTTCGCTCTGCGCCTTGACCGCAAAAACGGCACTCTGCCCAAGGGGGAGTACACTTTTTACGATTCCCATTGTGACGAGAAAAAATGCGACTGTCGCCGCATCGCCATTTCAGTGGTGAACGAAAAGGATAAAGAGCTTGCCCATATCGCCTTCGGGTTCGATCCGGAGGAAGAGGATGCAGGGCCTTATCTCGAACCTTTCATGCCCCAGTCCCGCCATGCGGAACTCCTCCTGGATATATTCACTGATCTGGTGAATACGGAACCAGACTATCTGCAGCACCTGTACACCCATTACCAGCGGGTAAGGGAAAAGATCGATGGCAAAAAGTACCGGGGACGTCCTTTCCCCAAGCCCGGGTCGGTTATTCGCATCTCTGAGGAGACTCCGGATGATTCTGATATGTTTGCTGAATTTGAGGAACTGCTTTCATCCATGGTAAATAGCAGACCTCTGCCTGCCTCAGGCAGACGCAAGGGTGCAAAGCCACCACAGATAAGGGAGCCTGTCTCATCAGGAAACAGATCCGGGGTTCCGGATGACGGTCGGGCAAGGGTGCTGGCTCTGGTCACCCAAATGCTTAAGGAGATGAAGCGTAAAAAATTCTCCGGCCCATCCGAGGCAGAGATGGTGATTAATAGTAACCCCTCTCTGGCTTTCCCCCTTATCGATCTCCTTGTAGAGGAGGCAGTGTGCGAAGGGAAAGACAGGGATGACCGGATTCATGCCTGCATCCTGCTGCTTCGAACTGTTTTCGAACGTTTGCGGATTGATCTGGAGAGGAGACGCCCTGAAAGCGCTGCACTTAACGAGTCTTTACAGAAACACATCTCCGCCACTCTGTTTACCAATGGCCCCGCGTCAGTGATTGCCGTCGAAGTGGTGCGCAATCTGGCGGACAGCCGCCTGGAGCCTTTGCCGTTTATTGCCGAGGCTTTTCAACTGATGATGGAGCAATCGTTCGACGATAAGGTCATACCATTTCCCGGCATCGACCCTCTTGCCGAAATACTACAGGGGATGTCCAGTATGGGGGCGGAAAATGTATTCGACCGGTTTTCCATTATTACTGACCAGTTCCGGCTGGCACCCGAGGAGATGCAACTGCAACTGTCAGGCGAGATGGCGGTGCACCCCTCTCTTGACTTGAGGGAAGTTGCCGGCTTGATGTCATTTCATCCCCTGCCTGGAATACGGGATCATTTTCCCGAAATCATGGCATCTGTCGGCGCTGACAAGATTTCGCCGGAGACCCTGCGCCGTCTGATTCTCTCTCGCAACTGGCATGCAGAAAAAGTCCGGGGCAATATTGACAAGATCATAACTGATGCCCGTCGTGCGGGAGTACAATGCGCCAAGGTTCGGGAGATCGAGATCACCGAGATACTCGCCACCCCGGTTGATGGAGCAACGGCCCAGGGGTTCTGGATAATCGGAAGGGATAAGGGGAAGCAGATGGTTGCCTCTATTATGGTTAAGCTTACAGAGGGGATCATCGATGCATGGGTAACGCCTCACATCTCCAGAGCCGAGGTGAACGATATGATCCGGGCTTTCAAAGCTGACGGCGGTGCCAGACCTGTTGCGCCCTGGCTGCTGGAGCGTATGGTCGGTCATGGCCTTGCTATTGGCCTTCGCAGGAATGTTGCGGTGCCGATAGGTCTCCTGGAGATTGCGGAAACTCTGGGAATTTCCAGCTGGAAGCCGGAATTGATCGACACAACAAAGCTGCTTGCGTCCCTGAGACAGGAGCTTGAGCCGCGCATCCCGGCGGCAGTCAACAAAGTGCTGGCCGAGAGTGAAGCGTGGCCAATGACATTGCCGTTTGCTGCATCATGGTTTGAGGACGATAATGACGTGGATGAACTTCTCACCGGGCTGCTCGCCTCCAAAAAGCTGACCGCTGCTGCTCAAATCAGAGCAATAAAGGCAGTGGCAAACGAGATCCTGGAGCCACGGAGATCGCAATGGGTGGAACGTCTGGCGCTCACGACACTCTGGCTTACTGCGGCCACAGGCAAACCACAGCTTGCTCCGGAAAAAATGCTGATGGTTGCCGAGCAGGTCGCAACTGCGAAAAGTTTTTGCGATGCAGGATTAATGCGAGGTGTTGCCGAGATGACGGTTAATGCTTATATCGCACGCGAGGCCGGGTGGTAATGGAGCAGTAAGTAGTAACTATTCAGCGTTTCAAGCCGCCGTTGGTCGGGCATGTATCAAAAAGTAACTTTGCGGTAGTTGTTCATAAGATAGAGATATAGATAGAGATAAAAAAAGGTCTTTCTGCTATTTCTCTTTCTATTTCTCTACCTCTATCTCTTTCTTTCAGCTATCAGCGCTACATTTCAAAAGCCAGATCAGCAGCAGTGCTTGTCAATGAGCGTACAACCTGGTCACACTCAGTCTCAACCACTGTCACAAGATATCCCCAGAAGGCTTCATCTTCAACAGTCTGCCGCACAGTTTTTTCCGGAAGAAACCGCTTCATTTCATGACTGAATGCCGTGCGCACCTGTGGGTCAATCTGCAACAGGCTGACACGTTCAGATAGCAGACGGATAAACTCATCTATTTTGCAACGATGATCCGCAACTTTCCTGGGAATTAGCGCCAACGGCAGTTTAATATTCTGCTGCCTGAGCCAGGCAATATCCCACAAATCCCGGTTCTTAAGCCGATTTGGCCGAAGCGCAAAGGCAACTAGTTTGTCAGCAAGGATCTCTTCGCGACTCTCAGCCTGGATGATCAGGCCGGAAGTCCCCATATCAACACCATAATGATTGCGCAGGACAACCGGACGCCGGTCATAGCTCGGTATGGCACAGATATCAATATTGATCCGCTGGGAAGGCAATCCTTGCCGCTCCGGTCGCGTTATCACCTTTACCTTCCAGGTATCAACCGCGCCGGTCTCTCTTGTCGGGCTACTTACTTCAACCGATAATCCGTATTTGGCGTAGAGCCGCTCAACCAGCACCGTACCCAGAGTGTTCAATGTTTCCTTTTTGAAGTTGATCCCGCCGGTAAAATCCAGATCTTCACTCAAACGATTTGAACCATAACAGGCACGCAAGCAGGTGCCGCCTATAAAGGTCAGGCTGCCAAGCAATCCTGCAGCGCCCATCTCTCTGAGGATGTCGTGATGCAACAGCTCTTTTTCTACAACCGGCAGCAGCAAAGCAGACTCACCCTGATTTTTCATTGCTTCAACAACCAACTGATCAAACAAGCTCATCTGCGGCCTCCCGGTCAACCAGATCGGTGCTCCGTCTGGTCAGGTTCATGTCTTTGAGCGCCAGCGCTACTGAGGCGCGCCAGAGGTGACACTGCTGATCATAGACAAGATCTTTGGCAAGAGTTGCAGGGAGCCGTTTGGTATGAATAAACTCAATACGGCCAAAATCCCCGCACGGGACAATAGATGTGCGCCCAGATGACATCAGTGTGATCCAGTTCATCGGGAGCTGTGAAATCAGACCGGCGTTACTTAAAGCGGATTCCAGGCTGATATAATTGAATTCACCGGCTCGCAGCCTGGCGGCGGCATGATACAGAACCAGCCCCTGTTGCGAGTTGACCCCAGGATACAGATATAGTCCGCGACAGACACGTTTCAGCAGACCATCTTTCTCTGCCCGGCATACAAGCGCCTTAAATGCCGTCCGGTTCTGTTCCTGCATCGCACCATGAAGATCGCTCAACGTAAACAGGTAATGGTCTTCGTCTGCCAGTGCCTTCAAAATACGGGTCAGTTTTTTTATTGGCTGCATTAGTTCACCAAGTCTACAGTAAGTTGCAATTATTATAACTTACTGTAGACTTAATGCAAGCTGAATATTTTATATGCCTCCTACATGACTATTATTGATACCAGCAGCTATTTATAGTAGGTTCAGTTGCTACATTTTGAAATGAGCGGAGAATCGGTTAATGGAAAACAGCCCGCCAGCAAGCGACAATACTCCAGCCCGGATCTACCTGATTCTGATCCTTACCACCTTCTTCTGGGGGGGGAGCTTTCTATTCAACAAACTTGGGCTGCGTGAGGTGCCACCGGTTCATTTTGTCTTCATCCGTTTCACTCTGGCCACTCTCCTCATGCTCATCATCTGTTCAGGACGACTCGGAATGATGACATTCACGACCGTCCGCAGAGGGGTGATTGTAGGCGCTGCCCTTGGCCTTACAAACCTGACTTTTGTCTTCGGGATACGCGGTACGAGCATCTCCCGCGCCGGGATACTCAACAACCTGTTCGTCCTGTTCATACCGCTCATCTGTGCTGTAATCTGGCGTGACAAGGTCGGACGAATAAACCTGATCGGGATTATCTTCGCAGTAGCAGGAATTGCGCTGCTCGCTTCGGGAGGGGTCGGCTTCAACAGTGGCGACCTGATGTCAACAATCTGTGCTGCCTTTATTGCGATCCATATCATTACTGTCTCAAAGGTGCTGGGCACAGAAGATGTCTATCTGGTCTCACTCGTGCAGTTCGCAACTGTTACACTCATGTCCGGAGCCGCTACCCTGGCAACAACTGTAGCCCCCTATACCATAAGCTCCACCGGGGTTCTCTCTCTTGCATACTGTGCAATCTTCCCGACAGTTCTCTGCTTTACCCTGCAAAACAAGTATCAGCGTTTCACCACCCCGACCAGGGCAGGGTTGATTTATACCCTTGACCCGGTCTGGTGCCTGGTCATCGGCTTTATTTTTCTGGGAGAGCGGCTTGACTTAACAGAGTGGCTCGGGTGCGGGCTGATCTTCATTGCGGTGCTCTTCCCTCTGGTCTGCAGGTTGCAACAGGAAAGGTTCAGATAGTCTGTTAATAACAGGAGGCGTTTTATGGGAACTACAGTCAGATTTGGTGTTTCACTGGATGAAAAACTGCTGTCGAGCTTTGACCAGTTGATCGAAGTGAAGAGCTACATGAACCGTTCAGAGGCGATTCGCGACCTGATTCGGGCAGCTCTGGTGGAGGAGAAGAGCTCCTCCGACGAAGCGGAATCAGTCGGGACAGTTACTCTGGTCTACAACCATCATGTGCGCGACCTGTCTGAAAAACTGACAGAACATCAGCACTCATATCATGACCAGATCATCTCGGCTCTGCATGTGCATCTGGATGCCCACAACTGCCTGGAGGTGCTGGTGGTGCGCGGAAAGGTAAGGGAGATAAGGCAGATAGCCAACGAGCTGATCGGCGTCAAGGGGGTCAAGCATGGAAAGCTGGTGATGACAACTACCGGGGAGGATTTGTAGGCTGAAAACCTGAATCAACCAGGAAAAGTCAAAGGCAATAGGACACGGATCAAATCTGATTTAGCGGATTTACACGGATAAAACAATAAAAGGGGTTAAAATCCGCGTTTATCCGTTAAATCCGCGTCATCCGCGTTCTATTGCAGTTAAGGTTTCTGCTTTTTAAATGCCTGACTGAATTCCTACTTCTTCGTCCAGGAATCCCTGAGAGTAACTGTCCGGTTAAAGACCGGCTTTCCAGGCAGTGAGTCTTTTGCATCAACGCAAAAATACCCCTGACGCTCAAATTGAAATGATGATTCAGGTTTCGCCTCAGCCAGAGAAGGCTCAAGCCGCACGGAATCAAGTATTATTATGGAATCGGGATTTAGCTCCTTTTTCCAGTCGTCTCCACCCGGCTGGGCTACCGATATCAGCCGGTCATAGAGTCGAACCGTGGCAGTTACACAATCCGGAGCAGATACCCAGTGAATAACCCCCTTGACCTTCCGGTCACTCCCTGGCAGACCGCTTCTGGTTTCCGGATCATAACTGCAGTGAATGGTGGTCAAGCTCCCCGCAGCATCTTTTTCCACTGAAGTGCAGCGGATAATGTATCCGCCCCTGAGACGTATCTCCTCTCCAGGAGAGAGCCTTTTGAAACCTTTTTCCGGCTCTTCCTGAAAATCGTCCTCCTCAATGAACAGCTCACCGCAGAATGGGACAGTGCGACTTCCAAGTTCCGGTTTCTGGGGGTGAAAGGGGATGCTGAGCTCTTCCGTCTCTTTTGCGGGATAGTTGTCGATTACCAGCCGTAACGGCCTGAGAACTGCCATCACACGCGGAGCGCGACTGTTCAGGTCTTCCCGGACGCAATCCTCCAGAGTGCTCATATCAATCCAGGAATCGCTCCTGCCGACACCGATCCGTTCGCAAAAATTGCGGATCGACTCAGGGGTGTAGCCACGCCTTTTGAGACCGACCAGAGTCGGCATGCGTGGGTCGTCCCAGCCCGAGACATCGTTGTCCTGAACCAGTTGCAGCAGTCTGCGCTTGCTCATAACCATGTAGGTGAGATTCAGCCGGGCGAATTCATACTGTCTTGGAATTGTCGGTACAGGCAGATTCTGAAGGAACCATTCATAGAGCGGTTTGTGGTCTTCAAACTCAAGAGTGCAGATGGAGTGTGTCACCCCTTCCAGAGCATCACTCTGACCATGGGCATAATCGTACATCGGGTAGATGCACCATTTGTCTCCGGCATGGGGGTGGATGGCATGGAGAACCCTGTACATTACAGGATCGCGGAGGTTTATGTTGGGTGAGGTCATGTCGATCTTCGCCCGGAGCACTCTGGAGCCATCGGTAAACTCACCGGCTCGCATCCGGCGGAAAAGATCCAGATTCTCTTCCTGAGAACGGCTCCTGAATGGGCTCTCTCTGCCGGGATCGGTAAGGGTGCCGCGATAGGTGCGGATCTCCTCTGCGGTCAGATCATCCACATAAGCCTTCCCCTCAATAATGAGATATTCAGCCCACTGGTAGAGCTGCTCAAAGTAGTCGGAAGCGTAGTACTGATGCTCCCCCCAGTCGAATCCGAGCCAGCTGACGCTCGCCTTGATCGATTCGGTGTACTCCACCTCCTCTTTCACCGGGTTGGTATCGTCGAACCGCAAGTGGCAAGAGCCGCCAAAATCCCTTGCAACTCCAAAATTGAGACAGATCGACTTGGCATGACCGATATGAAGATAGCCGTTCGGTTCAGGGGGGAAACGGGTGACAATCTGCTGATGCTTGCCGCTCTGCAGATCGTCACTGACTATGGTGCGGATGAAGTTGGCGCTTTGTGGCGACTGTGTATCTATCGTTGACATTACTGACCTCATTTTGAGTTGTTGCCGCGTTGAGCAGTGGGAATATTCGCAGATTTTGCAAACGGTTGCAATGCGGGATTAGCAACAAACGTATAAACCATAATATGTTTATGCAGTTGGCTCAATAATAGCCATTATATTGCGTAAAACATCCCCACCCGTCACTTGAGGGGGAACTTGGAGTTTGGACATATTTAGCTTCAAGTATATGCTCCCCACTTTACAAAAGGGGGGCTGGGGGGGATTTGCAACGTATTGATTAGCTCTCAAATTCAAAATCTGACGACGAATTATAGTGTTCAACAATGGTTAAAGCAAACTTTTCCAGACATCTTTTCGATCAATTGTCACAAACATCCCCAAGCTGTGCAAAAACTGAACCTTTGTAGCAGCCCGCAAATCAATGGTTTATTCAAATAAACCTCTTGTCTGTCCAAAAACTGAACTTTGTGCATATTTCCGGCAATGGCTCACTAATACATTTAACATAATGTTTTCGGTGTGTTACCAGCATAATTCCATGACATGCATCTCGGTACAGCTATTGTAACAGCCTCTATACAGATGCAAGAGAGCTCAAGTAAAGAGCCTGTCCATCAGGAGGAATGCCATGAAAACGGAAAAAATAGTATCGCTGGACAATTTCAGGACAAAACGACATTATAATGAAAAGGTAATCCGCAAAAACAGCGGTGCGCTCTCTCTCCCCTCTGCCGACCGCCTCTGGGAACTCCTCGACAGAAACATCAGCTTCTCTGTCTGGAGAGAACAACACTGAACATGATGTCACCTGCTCTTTCAACCTGGTTTTGAAGGGGGCTCCCATGTCAACTCCGGCCTGTAAATCACTTCTGAAAAGAAACGGCATTTTCCTTATCGCTTTATGGACAGCTATCAACGGATTGCTACTTGGGATAACCATAACTGTCCACCATAAAGACACCCTCAAGGAGGCCAGGAGCGCTGCCAGGGATTACTTTGATCTTGTTTTGCATTACCGGAGCTGGGCGGCAAAAATGGGGGGGCTATATGTCCCGGTTGACAAAGTGACCCCTAACCCGTATCTCAAGAATCCCGGTCGTGACATAACCACCAGTGACAACCGCCAGCTAACATTAGTCAATCCCGCATATATGACCAGAATGGTGTTCGAATCAATTTTCTCCTCTTCCCCTGATCCTATAATAAGCAAACTTGTAAGTCTGAATCCGCTCAATCCGGTCAACAGCCCTGATGAATGGGTGAAAAGGAGCCTTGAAGCTTTCGAGCGTAAGGAGTACAGGGAGCACTCAGAGGTAACTTCTATCTCGGGAAAACCGTATTTGCGATTTATTTCAACGCTTGTCACTGAAAAATCATGCCTCAAATGTCACTCCGAACAGGGGTATCGCGAGGGGGATATTCGTGGCGCAATTGCCATTTCCATACCCCTTGCCAAAGCCTTCGAGATACAGCATGAAACTGACATCAAAATATTCGGCGGCTATTTATTCCTCTGGATCCTCGGCAGCACAGGCATTCTCTTCTCCTCGCGCAGACGCTTTCTTGATGAAGAGATAATCCTTGCGAGCGAGCGGAAGTTTCGCACCATCTGCGACTGGACGCAGGACTGGGAGTACTGGCTTGGGCCTGATGGCAAGATGATATATGTATCCCCCTCCTGCCTTGAAATAACCGGTTACTCGCAGGATGAATTCATGAATGATCCGAAGCTGTTTATTCAGATAATGCATCCTGACTACAAACACTCTTTTGCAGATCATCGCCTGCGACTGCCGACCCCTGAAACCAGTGCAGAACTTCTTGAGTACCAGATTATTACCCGCTCCGGCGAACTCCGCTGGGTACAACATCACTGCCGTCCGATATTTGATGGAGAAACCTTTATCGGTCGTCGTGCCTCCAATCGCGACATCACTGATCGCAAGCATGCCGAGGAGGAGAAGCGCGAGCTCGAACGCCAGCTTCATCTGTCACAGAAGCTGGAGAGCCTCGGCGTTCTGGCCGGTGGTATCGCCCATGACTTCAACAATATTCTTGCGGTGATCATCGGGCATTGCGGGCTTGTAAAGCTTAGACCTGAAATGGTTGACCAGAGTCTCCCCCAGATAGAAAAATCTGCGGAACGAGCTGCTGAACTTGTCCGGCAGATGCTGGCCTACGCCGGGAAAGCTCAATTTGTCATTACCCTGTTCGACTTGACGGATCTGGTGGATGACATGGTCAAAATGCTGAGAACCACCATTCCCCACAATATCGTCCTCAATTCTCGATTTTCCGCAACCAGTTCGCTTATTGAGGGGGATTCCGGCCAGATAAGGCATATCATAATGCATCTGACCATGAATGCCTGGGAGGCCATAGAGGAAGCAGAGGGGGAGATCGCCATAAATCTGGAGAACAGGGAGAGCAAGAAGAAGGGAGAAGAGAAGGACTATTTCGGAAAGATCATACCGGCTGGCAAGTATGCATGCATTGAGGTAACTGACAACGGCAACGGCATGGACAATGAAACCCAGGGCAGAATTTTTGAACCGTTCTACAGCACAAAGTTTACAGGGCGTGGTCTCGGAATGTCGGCAGCGCTCGGTATCATAAGAGCACATAAAGGGTTTGTTCAACTTGAAAGTACCAAGGGGAAAGGGTCAGTTTTCAGGATTTTCCTGAAAACCGTAGAACTGCCGGAAAATTGAGAAGCATTTGCCACAGAGACACAGAGACACGCATTACAGAGAGTAAAGCTATAAAAGCAGCGTTGTTCGTTTAGGTCTTTTCAGTTGCCTAAAAGTCCCCCCTCCCCTTGCGGGAGGGGGTCAGGGGGTGGGGTAATTTGCCATGTTTGAGCTTAAT
>JANNRW010000185.1:0-1589 GCA_031401815.1 Geobacteraceae bacterium
TCTCAACAAAAAGAGCGGTGTCATGGGCGTCACCGGTCGTTTCACCGACCGTCGTGATGTAATTGAACACGCCAATGCCGGGGACCGACGCTGCCAGTTATCGCTGGATATCGAGGCCTATCGTCTGAAGAAGTATATTGGAGCCTTCATGGCGGCCGTCGGCAAACTCGACTGTGTTGTGTTTACCGCCGGCGTCGGCGAGATGGGTGCCTTGATTCGCGAGAAGGCCATCGAAGGGCTGGAGCATATCGGTATCCACCTGGACAAGGAGCGCAACAAGGGTGCCATGACCCGCAAGCGCGAGACCCTGATCACCACCGATGATTCCCCGGTCAAGGTCTATGTTATACCCACCGATGAGGAACTGGTCTTTACCGAAGACGTGGTTGCCATACTGAACGGCACTTATACCGATCACATGCATTTCGAATACAGCTTCGCCAGACCGGATTTCGTTAAAAAATAGCTAATACCACATATTTACCCGCAAAAAAGCCGGCAACATGCCGGCTTTTTTGCGTTTAATCAATCGTTTGATAATGGTGATCGGATAGCGTTCATGATAATAAAATTATAAAGAACAATCATTAGAGCAAGACAATGTAAAAATCTCTGGTATATTTTAAACATTCAATTGACCTCAACTTTCCACAGACGGAGGTACTTCGCATATGTACAACCAAATAGCCGAAATTCTGGCAGAACAGCCGATTGATCTGCCCGTTTTCAATGCAATTGCACTTGAGCTCCTGCATCAGCTTGCCGAAAACGAGATCAACTATTTCGATGTGATTAAAACCATCAAAATGGATGAAGCACTCTCACTGCATGTCCTGAAAATGGCCAATTCCCCCTCATACACAGGTCTTTCAAAGTGCGAGACTATCGATACTGCTGCAATCCGCCTGGGGAGTCAGCAAATTGCAAACCTTGCGATTGCGGCGTCACATTCCTCCCTGCATTCTTCCGACGATCTTATGATAAATGAAGTCATGCAGTATCTTTGGCAGCACTCCTATGCCAGTGCCCTTGGATGTCGTTCCATTGCCGCAACAACCGGACATCCACAATTGGCGGATCACGCCTATATGGCCGGCTTGCTTCATGACATAGGAAAACTGTATTTGATCAAGGCGATGGAGCGGGTTCAAAACGATGGCAGACTGGGATTGACATTTTATAGAGGAAATGTTCAAGAGGTGTTTGCGGAACTGCACGTTGAATTCGGATGCCGGGTCATGGATGCATGGAACATTCCGGATATTTACAGAAACATTGTTGCAGAGCATCACAGCGAGTTGGTGAATGAGGATGATTTTCTGTTGGCAATTGTCCGTCTGGTTAATGTCAGCAGCAGAAAATTTCAGTTGAGCCTTTTTCCAACCCATTTGGCATCGGATGGGACAGAACCTTCCCTGCAGGCCTTTCATTCGGTCGATTTCAACCTTACAAAGCTTGAAGCTGTCATGAAAGGGGCGCCGCAGAACTGATTGAACACCTTATTCCAATTTCAAATCAAGATGAAATCAAGGCGGCGAGATTGAGGTGACGAGGCGTACAGATAGTACGTTGAGGAGCCGAAGACGAGC
>JANNRW010000186.1:0-5174 GCA_031401815.1 Geobacteraceae bacterium
CTATGTATTCACCGATAATTCCGATAAATAACAGCTGAACCGACGAGAAAAAAAACAACCCGATAACGAGAGGCGCCACGCCGATAGAAAACCAGTTCCAGAACAACAACTTGGCTACAAAGTAACCAAAGGCAATGAACAGGCTCACTGCGGACATGAGAAATCCAAGCATTGTCGCCAGTCGTAACGGAACTTTGGAATGATTGGTAATGCCGAGCATGGCAATATCATACAGGGTATAAAAGTTGTTTTTCGTGATACCACGCTCACGAGCCGGTTGAGTGTATTCGATTTTTGCGCTTTCAAAACCAATTTCAGAAACAAGCCCCCGAAAGTAGGGGTATGGCTCTTTGACTTCACGAAGTATGTCAATAACCCGCTTATCATATAGTCCAAAACCGGTGTTATTCTTGGTAAGCTCAATCTCTGATAAGCGCCCAATAAATCCATAGTACATTTTACGAATGAAAAACATGGCGGGGGTTTCTTTGCTCTGCGTCTTAACACCAAGAACGACCTTATACCCCGCCTCCCATTTCTCAATAAAATCCTTGATCATTTCCGGGGGATCCTGCAGGTCGGAAACCAGCAGAATAACCGCATCGCCATAGGCCTGAAGCAGGCCGTAGTATGGGGATCTGATATGGCCAAAATTTCGTATATTGACTATAATTTTGAGATTTTCATCCGCCTGAGCCAGTTCTTTCAAAATCGAGACGGTTTTATCGGTGGAGGCATTGTCAATGAAGATATGTTCGTACGTATACCCTGGCAATCCATAAAAAACAGCCTTAACCTGCCGGTACACCTCGGCAACATTATCCTCTTCATTGAAACATGGCGATACGATACTGATCAACGGCATACCACAATCTCCCCAGCCCAAACACATTGCTGACAGATCAAATTTTTTCCGGGCCATTGCCCAATCTATCCCGGCAGAACGCTTTCCTTATGCAGCCTTCCGTTTCGTAACAAAAGTATACTTCCAACAGTGACAGCGCCCATGAGTGTCAGATAGCTTAATGATACCAGCAGCCACCAAGAGTCGGGCTCGTAGCGCCACTCGACCGAATGCTGACCTGAAGGCACGTATACCCCTCTAAAGAAAAGATTAGTCTTGTGTACGCGCTGCGGAACACCGTCAACAAGAACCTTCCAACCGGGGGTAAACCGTTCGGTGCTGGCGAGAAAAGCGCCATGTGTGCCGGGCACTACAACTTCAATCTCAATCTTTTCGGGAGCAAACGTTTTGACATTCGCAGCTCCATATGACCCTGGAACAACCGGTCCGGCACCGAATCCATCCGATGGCTGTTCTAAAATAACAGGAACAGGAACGCCTGAACCAACGGTGACAAGCCTCGCCAACGTGAATTCTTTTGACGGGCTGGTCTCGACTCCTGGCGACAACCAGAATCGATGAGGACTGCTTAAGACCTCGGCAAATCGGCTTTGGCAGAGAACATTATCGAAACTGTCTGACAGCATCGTCAGGTAGCCTTGCGTAAGCGGCACCTTCAGAATCTGTTGTGCGTTCAAATAGCCAAACGGTCTACCTACGATTCTTGCAGGTGGATTGCCCTGAGTGAACGTCGAATGCTGCTGATACAATTCAATATTTTTTGTGGTTTGTAACGGATCCCAGACGGTCCCGGAATTGTTGTATAAATGAACCGACATGTCAATCAGCATGATTAGTGCAAATATCAGAGGTGCGCTTCTAGTGGCTCTCACCGTTTTATTGCCAATCAAGTACCACATAAATGCGCAACCCAGCAGTAAAATTGTCACTCCAGGGGCAAACAGACGGTACAAGTCATGCGTATAGGGAGTCGCATGCCGTATCGAAAGTGTACAAAAAACCGCGGCGACAGCACACGCGGCAATAAACCAGGACAACAGCACCCTGAACATTATTTTTCGTTGTTCGAGATGGTCAATAATATAGGTCAGGCCAAGCCCGGCTGCCAGACAAAGAGGAAAAATCCAGAAGAGCCTGAATGGCGCGTTATACTGCATGTAACGAGTCGGCGGATACAGATAGTAGATAAGCGTACGCAACCCGTATTTTCCACCAAGTGAAACGACAAACATGAAGAGAACGAAAAACAACAGCCACCAAGAGCGACGAGCACCGGCTTTGTACATCCAAAACAGGGCCAATGGAATTGTCAACATTCCCATATAGGCGTTACTCATCGAGATATCCGTCTCCATCCACTGTCTCCCGGTAAATGTTACATAGGGAAAAAATAGAGAGATGGCCGCATAAAACGTGAATGGTTCCCGAGTGGTAGCCCGTTCAACGGTTAATTGATTGACTCGTTCGGTATACCCATGACCTTCAGAGATAAATGCGTTAAGCAATGGAGACCAGATCAGAATAAAAATAGTCGCAATAAGAGCCAAAGTAATCACGACCCACAATGCACGATCAGACAATGGACGGGAACCTAGTTCATCACAGCTACTCTGAGGAATAAAACGTAACAGTAACCATAATGCCAGAGCAAAACAGGTAAAAAGAATAAGTCCGGGATAACCGCCGTACGAGCAAAACCCAAGTGCGGCACCTGCAAAAAGAGCGTACGCAACACTTGAACGGATAACCGCGCGTTCAGCACACACCACTATCCAAGGCACCCAGGCGGCAACAACAATGAATGAGATATGTTCTGCATGGGCAAGAAAGAATCCGGACAGAACATATGAAATTGCCGAGACAAAAGCCCCCGACGGAGCAGCTCTGAAATGCCGCGCTAACCAGATCATGCCGAGACCGCCCCACCACCAGTTACAGACCCAAAACCAGTTCAGTCCGCGCGAGGGACTGTCAAAAATTGCACCAAACAAGAGTGCCAACGGGTTGAGGGTGAAATTTGAGGGGTCAGCATGGTAAGGATAACCGCAGTTTGTAAATGGATCCCAGAGAGGAAGACGACCTTCACGTATGGAATCGGACAGATAGGAAAAAGCAGGGAAGAAAAAATCGAGTGCATCCCATTTAGGGTCGACACTGTTAAACAGAAGTGGGGACAAGAGCAACAGTAAGGAGCTCGAATAAACTAACACAACAAAGAGCCATGCATGGTGTGAAAAAAATCCGTTTTTAATAGTATCAACTATATTTGCTGGATTATTCATACACGTGAATCCTATTCATAATTCAGCATGAGTCAGATCAAACATATTGTGTATATGTCGCAATGACATGCCCTACTTAAAAAAAAGAGCGGCATCACTGCCGCTCTGATATTGTTCGTATTTAACTGAGCGTTACTTCCTTACAGCCTTGCCAGCAACCTGCATACGGATAATGGCACGTTCAAGAGCAGCTTCGTAGACCTTGTGCTGTTTGTCCTCAGCCGTCAACTTTTTAAGAGCCTCTTCAGCTCTGCCAAGAGCTGCCTTAGCGCGCTCGATATCAATCTCGTCAGATGCCTCGGCCGTCTCGACCAGAACGATAATCTTATCGTCCTTGATCTCGAAGTAGCCCCAATTGAGTGCCAGGCACGAGGAAACACCATTATTCTTGTAGCACAGTTCACCGATACGAAGTGACGTCAGGAATGGTGCATGACCAGGAAGCACACCGAATTCACCAAGCTTACCGGTGGCAGTAACCTCTTCCACTTCCATATCAAGAACCTTGCTATAAGGGGTAACTATTTCAAGCTTCATCTTTTCAGCCATATATCATTCCTTGCAAGGGAGAAATCCCGTAAGGTTAATTATACTGCAGCCAGCTTGGCAGCTTTTTCGATGGCTTCTTCAATCGTACCGACCATGTAAAAAGCCTGCTCAGGCATACTGTCGTGCTTGCCGGCAACGATTTCCTGGAAGCCTTTGATGGTATCCTTGAGTTCGACATACTTGCCGGGTGAACCGGTAAAGGCTTCAGCAACGAAGAACGGCTGGGACAGGAAGCGCTGGATCTTACGGGCGCGTGCAACAACCAGTTTGTCTTCCTCTGAGAGTTCGTCCATACCGAGAATAGCGATGATATCCTGAAGATCCTTGTACTTCTGCAGCACGTACTGAACGGAACGGGCAATGGCGTAATGTTCTTCGCCGATAACCTGCGGATCAAGAATACGTGATGTGGAGTCAAGCGGGTCAACAGCCGGATAGATACCGAGCTCGGCGATCTGACGGGAAAGAACCGTAGTTGCATCCAAGTGGGCAAAAGCGGTAGCAGGTGCGGGGTCAGTCAAGTCATCGGCAGGTACGTAGATCGCTTGAACTGAAGTGATCGAACCCTTCTTTGTTGAGGTAATGCGCTCCTGCAATTCCCCCATCTCGGTAGCCAGCGTAGGCTGATAACCAACGGCGGAAGGGATACGGCCGAGAAGAGCCGAAACCTCTGAACCGGCCTGGGTAAAACGGAAGATGTTGTCGATAAAGAGCAGAACGTCCTGACCTTCTTCGTCACGGAAGTACTCGGCGACGGAGAGTGCTGTCAGAGCAACGCGGGCACGGGCTCCAGGAGGCTCGTTCATCTGGCCGTATACGAGAGCGGCTTTGTCGAGAACGCCGGACTCTTTCATCTCCATCCAGAGGTCGTTTCCTTCACGGGTACGCTCACCAACACCGGCGAAAACCGAATAACCACCATGTTGCTTGGCGATGTTGTTGATTAGTTCCATAATCAGAACAGTCTTGCCAACGCCGGCACCGCCGAACAGGCCGATCTTGCCGCCACGGGCATAGGGTGCCAGCAGGTCAACAACCTTGATGCCGGTTGTGAACGCTTCTATCTTGGTGGACTGGTCTTCAAATGGTGGAGCTTCGCGGTGAATGGCATACTCTTTCTCATTGCCGATCGGGCCCATTTTGTCAATCGGCTCACCAATAACGTTCATGATACGACCGAGAGTCTTAGTGCCAACCGGTGCACAGATCTGCTTGCCGGTATCGATAACAACCTGACCGCGCTTGAGACCATCGGTGGAGTCCATGGCGATGGTACGTACAGAGTTCTCACCGAGATGCTGGGCTACTTCCAGAACCAGATTGAATTCACGGTCGTCAATGGCCGGATTTGTCACGCGCAGTGCGTGGTAGATCTCCGGCAATTTGCCGGGCTCAAATTCAACGTCGATAACGGCGCCGATGACCTGCGAAATCTTACCTGTGTTTTGACTCATGGAACGGTGTCCTCCTGCGGCCCT
>JANNRW010000187.1:0-2192 GCA_031401815.1 Geobacteraceae bacterium
TTTTCACTAAAGGGCAGACAATTCAAGCAGTTGTGCTAAATATAGACCCTCTATGCCGTCTTCAATCTCCATAAACACGCCAAAGTCAGTCACTGAAGTAACTTTTCCAATAACACGTGTACCTGATTTATATTTTTCAGGGACAATCGTCCACGGATCGGGATTGAGCTGCTTTACCCCAAGAGAAAGCCTTTCATTCGCAGGGTCTATATTTAGCACAACTGCTTGAATTGTCTGCCCTTTAGTGAAAACCTCGCCAGGGTGCTTGATACGCTTGGTCCAGGATATGTCAGATACGTGAACCAGTCCGTCAATACCATCTTCTACACCGATGAAGGCTCCAAAATCGGTAATATTCTTGATCTGTCCCTCAAGTTTAGTGCCGACCGGATAACGCTCTTCAAGGCAGAGCCATGGATTTGGCTGGGTCTGTTTGAGCCCAAGGGAGATACGGCGATTTGGAATATCTATCCCGAGTATCAGGGTTTCAACAGAATCTCCTGCCGTTAAGATCTCGGACGGATGCCGTACCCTTTTTGTCCAGGACATTTCAGAAACATGAATGAGCCCTTCTACTCCGTCAGAAAGAGCAATAAAAGCCCCATACTCCATAAGACTGACCACTCGACCGGTAACTTTTTCGCCTACCGAGAATTGGGACTCGACTTCAAGCCATGGATCCGGGATTGTCTGCTTCATCCCGAGAGAGATCTTCCCTTTAGCGCTGTCGTACTTGAGCACCTTTACCTTGATACTGTCTCCGACCTTTATCAGTTCAGAGGGGTGATTGAGCTTGCCCCATGACATGTCAGTCACATGGAGAAGACCGTCAACACCGCCGACATCAACGAATGCGCCGTAATCGGTCAAATTCTTGACAATGCCATCCCGAACCTGCCCTTCTTCTATTGAGGCAAGCGTCTCATCACGAACCTGGCCACGATCCTCTTCAAGGATTACACGCCGGGAAAGGACAACATTACCACGTTTGCGGTTGAGCTTCAGAATACGAAAAGTGGTTGTCTGACCGACATAACGGTCAAGATTTCCACCTGGGCGAATATCTACCTGAGAAGCTGGAAGAAAAGCCGGGAGACCGATATCAACAGTAAGCCCCCCCTTTACCTTGCCAACAATCTTGCCCTCAATGGTACCACCTTCACCACCGGCTTCTGCTACTCTTTCCCAGCCTACGAGCTGCTCGGCCTTACGCTTGGAAAGGATCAGATGCCCTTTGGCAGTTTCACCTTTCTGGAAAAGAACATAAACCCTGTCGCCTGGCTGAACGGTTACTACACCATCTTCATCCATAAACTCTTCAACATGAACACAACCTTCAGATTTGTAACCCACATCAACCATTACAAATTCCTGGGTAATCTGTACCACAGTCCCCTTAACAACTTCACCAGCTTTAGGCTGGTTCAGACTGCCCTGGAAGAGTTCTGCGAATTCAACACTACCGGTTTCATGCTCATCTTCAATATCTTTGAAGCGCTTTATCGGCGCGTCATTGCTCTTCTGCAGTTTTCCATCTCCGGTCATCTATTCCTACCCCCTGGCTATTCATCTTCACAATTTTGACAACGTACCAACTATTTATTGAAAGTTCAACACTTTTTGTCCGTACAATGAGCTTTTATCCCCTTCAAAACCTCATCTATCAGCCATTTCGGCGTTGAGGCCCCGGCAGTAACTCCTACGGACTCGACGCCGCTAAACCACTCCGGAGAGAGTTGGCCAACCGTCTCGACATGATGGGTATTCTTTTGTAATTCCCTGCATACTTCAGCCAGACGTCTCGTGTTCGCGCTGTTAAAACCGCCAATCACCAGCATACAGCCGACATCGCCGGCAATGACTTTTGCCTCATCCTGACGGACGGATGTGGCATCGCAGATAGTATTAAAGACCCGGAGTTCCTGAGTCTTGGCAAGACATACATCAACCACGGCTTCAAGAGTATGAAATGATTGGGTCGTCTGCGCGACCAAGCCGGTTTTCTTCATGTCCGGCAGATTCAGGGCATCATCAACTGAAGCCACGACAAAAACTTTTCCGGAAGCATAGGAGATGATCCCTTCAACTTCCGGATGATCTTTCTCACCGACAATGACCATGTCGTACCCTTCTTCAGAAAGCATCCGCACCTGGTTTTGCGCTTTTTTTACAAACGGGCAGGTCGCATCGAC
>JANNRW010000188.1:0-3006 GCA_031401815.1 Geobacteraceae bacterium
AAAGAGTTGAATGCGGTCAATACTGCCGATATGGGCAAAGTCATCAAAGCAATGCTAGCGAAGCTTCAAGGTAGAGCTGCCGGTGATCAGGTGAGTAAAGTGGTAAGGGAGTTGTTACAAAAATAAGGATGTTATTCGCAAAGAAACCTACCTGGTATCGTTCCGATTTTCGGAACCGCATCTTCCGGCTGCTGTTGTTAGCCGCGACAACGATTGTGGCATTGGGATCATTGGTTTTTCCATTTTCCCTTCGTCAATCGTCATTTCCATTAAAGCCCGGGGATGTCGCGCCGCAAGACATTCAGGCTCCTTATGCGCTCAGCTATACGAGTGATGTTCTCACGGACCAATCTAGGAAAGACGCAGAAAATGCAGTTCAACCAGTGTTCCTGGCTATTGATCCAGCAATAACCCGCCGCCAAATCGAGAAACTCAGGGTCGCATTAACCTATATAACCAATGTCAGATCGGATGCCTTTGGATCCCAGGCTCAGCGGCAAAACGATCTGGCTGCGATGGTTGATATTCCATTACGGCCAGAAATTAGCGATAAACTGCTTTCTCTCAGTGATGTCCGCTGGCAAACCATCCAACAAGAAACTCTGAGCGTGCTCGAACAGGTCATGAGAAACAGTATTCGTGAAGGTCAGGTGTGGGAAGCTCAGCGAAATGTGCCCACCCTGATCTCTTTTTCTATTTCACAGGACCAGGCAGTCTTAATCACCGAATTATCCATTCCATTTATCGTACCGAATTCACTTTTCAGTCAGGATCAAACAACCGCCGTCCGTCGGGACGCTGTTAAAGCAATACAACCCATTATTCGAAATTTTGCAGCCGGAGAGATTATTGTTCGCCGCGGTCAAATCATATCCTCAGCTGCACTTGAGACCTTACAAACTTTTGGATTAATCCAAAATCAAGGTGATGGTCAGAACATCGTGGCTTCAGTGGCGATCGCGGGATTAATTGGAATATTAACTGGTTTATACATTTATCGCCGAAAACTTTCCGCTCTAAGCAGTAATGCCCATTTGGTTGTCATTGCTGTTTATTTTTTGTTCATCTTGTATAGTGCCAGATTCATCATTCCAAATCGTACAATACTTCCTTATTTGTTTCCTTTATCTGCTTTTGGGTTGACAATCGGTAGTTTATTCGCGATGGAAATTGGTCTGGTATTTTCCATCTTTCTGGGTATTCTAGCCGGCTATGGCATGCCAAATAGCCTGGATTTAACTCTGTTTTATATTCTTACGAGTCTTTGCGGTATCCTGATTCTGGGAAAAGGACGCCGGATTATCAATTTCTTTTGGGCAGGTCTCTCGATTGGGGTTTCTGGTAGTGCGGTTATCCTTGGCTATCGTTTGGTTGATTCGATAACCGATGCCATTGGTATCACCACATTAATCGGCTCGTGCTTTGTAAATGGTCTTGCAGCAGCCAGCTTAACCCTGTTATTCCAGTTTGTTTTTGCACAGTTGATGGGCATGACGACTGCTTTACAACTGCTTGATTTATCCCGGCCCGATCATCCCTTATTACAAAATTTATTACGCAATGCCCCTGGAACCTATCAGCACAGCTTGCAAGTAGCTAACCTGGCTGAGCAAGCCGCCGAAGCCATTAATGCTGATTCATTACTTGTCAGAGTTGGTTGTCTTTATCACGATGTCGGAAAATCAGCCAACCCCTTATTTTTTGTAGAAAACCAGGTTCCTGGAAAACTAGATACGCATGACGATCTCGAACCTTCAATTAGCGCGGGGACTATTATTCATCATGTTACTGACGGGATTGAATTAGCCCGTAAATATAGAATACCATCTCGAATTCAAGATTTTATACGAGAACATCATGGCACACTATTGACTCGTTATCAATATGTCAAAGCGCTTGAACAAGTTGGCAATAACCATGACCTGGTCAACCAGGAAATGTTCCGCTACCCTGGTCCGCGACCGCGCTCTCGTGAAACCGTTTTATTAATGCTCGCGGATGGCTGTGAGGCCAAAGCCCGTGCTGATTTGCCAAAGGGCGAAGATGAGTTGCGTGGTTTGGTCAAGAAAGTGGTAGATTATCTACGAAGCGAAGGTCAGCTCGATGAAACCGCTTTGACCCTTCGTGATCTACACCTGGTAACAGAATCATTTGTAAATACCATGAGAAATACATATCATGCCAGAATCGCTTATCCAGAATTGCGTAGTAATCCACAAGTGCCAACCGTTCCAGTGACATATCCAGTCAAAGAAACGAGTCAAAATAAAAATTAATAAAAGGGTCCTATGATTTATTTACACCTGAACGAGAGTCTGGATAGAACATTACCTGCCAACCTTCTGGAAAATACCGCTCAGTTTGCTTTAGAGGAGTTATCCCAAACTAAAGAGGTTGACATCACCATAGCGATCGAAAATGATGAACAATTATTAGCTTTGAACCAGCAGTTTCTTGGTATAGCTGCTCCAACAGATGTACTTTCATTTCCTTCGGACGAAGTAGACCCAGATACAGGCAACATTTATCTTGGCGACATAATTATTTCTTTGCCAACAGCGACCCAACAAGCTCAGATCGCCGGCCATCCGGTTGAAAACGAAATGCAGCTATTGGTGATACATGGAATGCTGCATCTATTAGGTTATGATCATACGACACCTGAAACGAAAATGGAAATGTGGGCGATCCAAGCCCGTTTTCTGAACCATTTGGGTGTTGAAATCAAGAGACTTCCCGAGGATTGATGATTTCATTCTTAAAATCAAGTCTCGCCTCCTTTGGCTTTGCAATTGATGGCTTAATTTATATGCTACGGACACAAAAGAATGCCTCGATTCATGCGGCAGTAACCCTTATCGTCATGTTTTTGGGTCTTTACTTTTCAATTTCCAATCAATATTGGGCGATCATTTTTTTAACGATTGGTATGGTTTGGATGGCAGAACTGTTTAATACCGCAATTGAAACTATAGTTGATCTGATCAGTCCTCACCACCATCCTTT
>JANNRW010000189.1:0-11507 GCA_031401815.1 Geobacteraceae bacterium
AAGAAAGAGAGCAAAATCAGAATATGGATTAACTACACCGGTAACAGAGGTAATCAATCGGGTTTCAGAAATTATTTTGCCATTCAATAAACCTCTTTGCGCTTCTGTAATACTCTTCCCCTGGCGCAGGGCAGCCAGCACTTCACGAAAATCATCCTGAGCACCGGAGACTGTTATCTTTTGTGTGCCTGTTTCACCGACAGATTGCAGCATCAGCCGGTCATTCATAAAGGCTGTGAACGGCTCACCACCCCCTGCGGGGCCAGGACAGGAGATATGATATTCACTTGAGCCTTTAAGGGTCTGGAAAAGAAGCCAGAGTAAAAAATCCTTTCCAAGCCACTGGTTGGCTCTTATGAGATCCAGAACAGATTCGGTAACCGCCAGATTTCTCTTTGCAAGAAGCTCCTCAAAACTGGCCGGGATGACTTTTGAGGCTCTGGCAAAAGGGTGGATCATGAGAAGGCGCAGACCAGGAAAACTCTTTTTAAACTCGCTTTCAAAGAGCTCAATGGTTTTCGAGCTGAGGGAAGCAAAAGTAACCAGGCCGTTTCTCGTATCCCAGACAACATCATACATGGCGGGTGAAGGGAGTGTACGCACCAGTAGCTTCAGCCGTACAGCATCCCTGATATCTTCGCGTTTCTGCTTTGGGACACGGAAAAACCCTGGATTTGCAGCCAGAAACTGCTGTTCGGCAAGTTGCTGATATGCTTTCAGGAGAGGCGAAGGGATCCGTCGCTGATCCTTGCGCAGAGTGAAGCTGACGTAGTGATCGCGTCGAAAAGGTTACGCTGCCATAAAATCTGTATTTTGATAATCATCGGTACGTACCCAGCCGATGGAAAGCTCTTCTGCCCCCTCTTCAATACTTCGAAACGCCTGCTTGTCAAGGCAGCCGGCAATCCAGTCAAAAAGGCCTCCTTCCGGATAATCGCCTGTAATCTGAAAGTGGCAGATGCTGACTGTGTTGGATAGTATGCCCATAAACCCTCCTTGTAATAGAATGTGAATCCCTAACAGTTGCCGCACCACTGGCTCCGACTGCCGCTGGTGTACGGGCAGAGTCGCTTCATTCGCGCGACAATTGTCACGGATTCAGATAGAAGCAATTGGATACACCTTTTCCTGAAAAATGACAAGAGAGTTTGGAGAGATGGAATTTATGCTTGTAAGAAAGAAAGAATAAATATAATTTAACAACTGATGCCAGTTCATACTGTTAAAAGGTTGCCGCTTGCCATATAAACGGATCAATAAAAACTTTCATCTGCTCCTTATAGTTGTTCTGGCTGTCAGCCTGACCTCTCTTGGTATAAGATTCCCTTCGGGAGCCGGCATATCTTCTGCCGGCAAACCCAAACCACGTCCGCGAGCAATCATCAAGAACCAGATAGAAACATGCAAGCAGATCATAAAGCAGGTATCGTCTGCAATAGCTCTCAACGATTCCTGTCAGATTGACTATCCTTCATGGTCATCATTGCACCCCCTGCCTGAACTCAATTGCCGATATACTGTCGCCTCTGTTACTCACAAACTCTCTCGTGCCCCCCCGTCATACTCCTGAATTTTTAAAACTTTCTTCATATCGCCTGAAATCGTCAGAGTTGAGTTATAGCCCGATTCGGTCGCAAGTCATGAAGTTCCAGGAGGCATTATGAGAGTTTCAATTGTCATCCCTGTGTATAATGCAGAAAAGACCATAGAGTCGCTCTGCAATACCCTGATTGACCTTTATTCCACTGAATATGATCTTGAAATTATTCTGGTGAATGACAACAGCCGGGACAGCAGCCATCTTGTCTGTCGCAGGCTACAGGTGGAACAGCCTGACAGAATCATCTACATGCGGCTTGCGCGGAATTTTGGCGAGCATTGTGCTGTCATGGCCGGGTTGAACCATGCCACAGGCGAGTATTGCGTAATCATGGATGACGATTTCCAGAATCCGCCGGAAGAGATAGCCCGGCTCCTCGCTGAAATGGAAAAGGGGTACGATGTGGTTTATACCCAGTACCCTGTCAAGCGCGACAGTTTTTTTCGTAATCTCGGGAGCCTTGCCAATGACAAGATGGCAAACCTGATTCTGCGCAAACCGGCTGACCTTTATCTCTCCAGCTTCAAGGCTATGAACAGTTTCATGGTGCGCGAAATCATCAAATACCATGGCCCGGATCCGTATATAGACGCCATTATTCTCCGAACGACCGACAATATAGGCAAAATAGTCGTGCGTCATGACGCAAGGAGGCATGGCTCTTCAGGATACACATTGAAGAAGCTGATCTCACTCTGGGGGAATATGGTGATCAGCTGTTCTCTAATACCTTTGCGCATACTTGGTGTCATAGGTCTTCTGCTCGCCATTTACGGGCTTTATATGGGGGGGTCTGTTTTCCTCGATTTTTTGTCGCCTGCTTTTGATGAACTTACCGATCTTCAAACCCTGACAGCGGTTACTGCCTTTTTCAGGGGATTCCAGATGCTGGCCATAAGTGTAGTTGGTGAATATGTCGGGAGAATTTATCTGTCGCTTAATGCTGATCCGCAGTTCGTGATCCGCGAAAAATTTGCAGCCCGTAAAAAAGCAGTCGTCATGGCTGTATCAAAGGGGAGAAGAGCGAGTGACAAGGAAGAGCTTGGCCGGATCTGCGAAACATAAACAACCCTCACTGTTGTCGCCAGGAATCTTCTGCTTCACAGCGGAAGAGGTAACGGATTTTGCGAAATCACTCGGGAGTAAAATCTCCCTGAATTCGTGGCGCAAGGTTAATTCATGGCTTGCTGCACAGCTTGCCAGACCAAAGTTGGAGGTTGACACGGTTTCTCTCCTGGAGACACAAGGGTGGTTCATTGAGCCTGATACCGGCAATATCAGCCACAATAACGGACGTTTTTTCTCCATAACAGGTGTTCAGGTACGCCATCGAACCCCTTCAGGGGAACTTGAATGGGATCAGCCACTTATTGATCAGCCTGAGATCGGTATACTCGGGATACTGGTAAAGAGGATACGCGGTGTCCTGCATTTCTGTCTCCAGGCAAAGGAAGAGCCTGGGAACCTCAATTCGGTTCAGCTCTCGCCAACTGTCCAGGCTACATACAGTAACTATACCTGTGCTCATGGGGGGGCACGACCGATGTTTCTGGAGCATTTCCTTGCGCCGGCGCAAGGCAAGCTGCTGTTTGCGAGGTTACAGAGTGAAGATGGTGGAAGATTTCTGCATAAATCAAACAGGAACATGCTGGTCAAAACTGAGCATTATACCTCTGTTGACCTTCCTGAAGGCTTTATCTGGCTCACTCTTGCCCAGATCTCAGGGCTTTTGAAACGGGATAATCTTCTGCACGCAACTACCAGAAGTGTTCTTTCAGCAGTTATGATCGCAGCTGAAGGGGCAAGTAAAGCCTCTTCTTCAAAGAAAAATGTAACTCAGCATCCGGAGAGGTTTGTCAGGACTGTTGATGATGCACTTCAATGGTTGGATGATGTCAAAGCCTCGAACCATATACTCATAAAGCGCAAAAATCTAAATGAATTGATGGAGTGGGGGATGGATCGGGACGGTTCATTTTCACATAATGAAGGTCGTTTTTTCAGGGTGATAGGGGTCAGGGCAACTTCTCCCGTACGTGAAGTAAACAGCTGGAGCCAGCCTGTACTTGATAATCCGGGACAGGGGGTAATCGGACTTCTTGTGAGAGAGGAAGAGGGAGAGCGTTTTTTTCTGATGCAGGCAAAGGCAGAGGTCGGCAATCAGGGGATAGTCCAGATCGCGCCTACTGTTCAGTTCACTCCGGGAAATTACCTTGGCAACAAAAAGCTCCCCAAGCCGTTTCTTTTTGACGAGTTTAACGATAATGACCGGTTCCCTCTGCTATTTGAAAACTTTCAGAGTGAAGAGGGTGCCCGCTTTTACAAGGAATCTCATCTGCACAGGATTCTGCTCCTTCCGAAAGGGAGCGAACTCCCCCTGCCACCGGAATTTCGCTGGATATCCGCAGTTCATCTCAATTTTCTGCTGGGGATGGGAGAAAGGGTGAACTCCTGCGCCAGAAGTATCCTCTCTTGCCTGCTCTGCCTCGGGAGTGAGAAGTGAATATGTTCGGGAAGCTGTCAACTGCCAGGGGATCAGCAAGGCTTCAGTTGAACAGTCTGCTGAAAGGCGATCTTCTGCCGATGGTGCTTCTGGTAGTAGCAGCCGCAGCTGTAAGAGTATACTCCCTCCAATTTTTCGATGTAATCCCGACTGACGGTACTACTTATGTTGAAACTGCCCGTGATCTCCATCGGGGTGACTGGAGCGGTGTCGCTGTTTCAGGGCTCTACCCGGTTCTGATTGCTGTCGCAGGCTGGCTGATAACCGATATGGAGAGTGCGGGACAATATGTTTCACTCTTTTTCGGCAGCCTGCTCCCTCTGCCGCTCTTTCTGTTGGGAAAGGAGCTATTCTCCCGCAGAGTCGCTTTTGCTGCCTCCCTTATCGTCATAGTCTCACCTGTATTAATCAGCTCTTCCTGTCAGGTAATCACGCAAGCCACATACACTACCTTTCAACTGTTCGGAATTCTGCTTGTCTGGCAGCTTTTCAGGAAGCCGTCCATTTTAAACGGATCTCTTGCAGGTCTCTGTCTTGGGGCAACTTTCTTTACCCGCCCGGAAGGGGTTCTGCTCTTTCTGGTTTTGCCGCTCCCCCTTTTGTTATTTCAATTACGGGAATTTAAAAAGAAGTGGTCTCCTCTTGCTGCTTATGCCGGTGGATTTATGCTCCTGTTCGGTCTGAACATGCTGCTGATTCATGCCGCGACAGGTGAGTGGCAGCTCTCCGCCAAGACAGACAGCGCTTTAAATGATGCTTTGAGTTACTACCTTAAAAAACCTGATCTCATTCATGTGCCAGGTTATGATCCAAAGGGGTATCTTGACATACTACGGGAGTACCCTGACTTTGTTCTGAAAAACTCCATGGACAATCTGAAGAAGAGCTGGGAAACAGTACTCCCTTTCTGGGGTTGGTTTCTTCTTATTGCAGGATTTTTTTCCGGCGGATTCAGCTCCAAAAAAAATATGGCCAGGTTTTTTCTCCTTTCAAGCATGGCTCCGCTCGCTGTTATAATAGTCTTTTACTATATCTCTTCAGGGTATACAGAAGCTTACCTGCCAATCCTATTTCTCTGGGCAGCCGCTGGCTTTGATCGTCTCTACGGGTTTTTCAGTGAGAGGCTGATTCCGGCAGGCAGTCTCGTATGGCAGGAGCGGCTTGCCCGATTCCCGGCAACAGTCATTGCTGCTGCAATTTATGCCCTGCTTCTCTTTATGCCCCAGATTCGCGAACCGGTTTCAGATGAAAATTACCAGCCAGCATCTGACAACTACCGGCGGGATGAGAAAAATATAGGGCTCTTGTTGAAAGATGCGCTCCCCCCCGGAAAGATCATGACCCGCTGGGCGAGAATTGCTTTTTATGCTCAAAGGGAGTGGATCAGCATTCCTGCAGGTACCCCATATGAGGAGATTATAGAGCTGGCCAGAAAAAACAGCGTCCGGTTTTTCATTGCCGACGGGACGCTTTATGGTAATCGACCCATGCTCGGGGTTGAGCTTTTTGAGCCGCTGATGTATCAAGGCCAACCACCCGGATGTTTTTTCCATGACAACCCTGCGGTCAGGGTGAAAGGGCTTCGGCCATACATGCTTTTTGTCAACCCGAGAAGCATGGGGGTGGTGGTTTATGAAATCGTCCCTGAACAGGGGTGAGGATGAAACAGCAGCATCATTCGGCAACAGGGTACGGGTAGGGGTTCTCGGCTGCTCGGACATTGCGCTTCGCAAATTCATCCCGGCTCTTGCCAGATGCAGATCTGCCTTGCTGACTGCGGTTGCAGGGAGGGATCCGGCAAAAGCCGCCGAATTTGCAAAAGGGGCTTTATGTCAGGTGATGACTGCTGATGAGATGCTGAGAGCGCCATCCGTTGATCTGATCTATCTCTCTCTCCCCAATCACCTTCATGAAGAGTGGTCGATACGGGCGCTGGAGAGCGGCAAGCACGTCATCTGTGAAAAACCGCTTGCACTTTCCGCTGCTTCGGCAAAGAGGATGCTGGCAGTTGCAGGAGAGAGCGGGCGGCTCCTTTATGAAAACCTGATGTTTCTGCATCACCCCCAGCATGCAAAAGTAAAAGAGCTGATTAAAAGCGGGAAGATCGGAAAGATTGTCGCCTTGCGGAGCAGCTTCTGTTTTCCGCTCCCCAAAAGGGGTGATTTCCGGCTCGATCCGTTACAAGGGGGGGGTGCATTTAATGATCTGGCGCGCTATCCGCTCGGAACAGCGCTCTACTTTCTTGAGACATTACCTTCATGCTTTCGGGGTAATTCTCTCTGGCAAGAGAGCCTCAATCTGGCGATGCACGGCACTGCCGTAACCGGTCAAGGGGAGTTCTTCTCCTTTTCCCTCGCTTTTGGCCAACAGTATGAATCATATTATGAAATCATGGGTGATTCTGGCAAAATCAGGCTTGAGAGAGCTTATACAACCCCTGCCGATCATCTGAGCAGGATAGAGATTTTACAGGGTAACCAGCGTAGTGAAATATCTGTCCCTGCTGCTGATCATTTTCAGTTGATGATAGAAAAGGTCTGCTCCACTATTTTGCAGGGTGGAGATTTTCATCAGTTTCACAAGCAGACAATGGAGCTTGCCAACCTTGCAGACGAAATGGAAAAAGGGTGCCGTAATGACAGATAGTGATGCTCATGAAATGAAGCCTGTCAGGTATTGGGAGTATCTTCCTGATTACTTGCGCCAGAGGGAGAGAATCCTTTCCATAGTTGACGAGGTCTTTTCATCCGGTCGTCTTATTCTCGGCAGCCGGGTCGAATCGTTTGAACAGAATTTTGCGGCGTTCTGCGGAGCAGGCTTTGGCGTGGGGGTCAATTCATGTACTGATGCGCTTTTTCTGGCACTAAAAGCGCTTGATATCGGCAGAGGGGATGAGGTGGTCACAGTGGCAAATACAGCTGTGCCTACTGTAGCAGCGATAAGGGCTGCCGGTGCCACTCCGGTTTTTGTTGATGTAGAGGAAGATACATTTTTGGTGGATGTTGCGAAGATTGCCGAAGTCCTTACGAGCAGAACCCGCTGCATCCTGCCGGTGCATCTTGGTGGACAGGCTGTAGATATGAACCCGCTGCTGAAACTTGCCAAAGAGCGGGGTCTGGCAGTGGTTGAGGATTGTGCGCAGGGAGCCGGAGCAGTTTATCAGGGTCAAAAGGTCGGCAGTTTTGGCGAGATTGGCGCATTCTCGTTCTATCCAACCAAGATTCTCGGCGCTTTCGGTGATGCCGGAATGATCGTGACTTCGTGTGAAAATCTGGCCAGCAGGCTTCGGCGTCTCAGGTTCTATGGTATGGAAGAGGGTTACTATTCAGAAGAGGAGGGGTACAATTCCCGTCTTGACGAACTCCAGGCAGCGCTCCTTGACTTCAGGATGCAGGGTCTTGAAGAGGAGGTGCGCCTCCGCCGGGAGAGAGCCAGAGCTTATGCTGCCGGTCTTGAAGGGGTCGGCGATATTTCCCTCCCCGGAACCCGCCCTGACCGGAGCCATCAATACTACCTGTATACCATTCGCACCGCTTTTCGTGACACTCTCAAAGAGCATCTTGCTGCTTGCGGCATCGAGACGCGGATCAACTATCCGACGCCGGTTCATCTGATGCGTGGTTACTCCTTTCTGGGGTATGCTGCCGGGAGCCTGCCGGTAACAGAAGCTCTGGCGGGTGAAATTCTCTCCCTTCCGATGTATGGCGCTTTGCCATTACAGGATCTGGAGAGAGTGGTGGCAGCAATCAGGGATTTTTTCTGCAAAAGCAGAAAATCATGAATGAGCGCGAATACCTCAAGATGTACGAAGTGGAAGAGTATCACTGGTGGTACGTCTCTCTTCATAATCTCATCACCGCTTTTGTAGCTCTGGAAAAAAGAGCGGGCATACCGCTGAAAATCCTTGATGCAGGTTGCGGCACAGGGAGGCTCTGTCAGCTTTTGCAGAGATTCGGCCAGGTTGCAGGTTGTGACATCTCGGACACGGCTCTCTCTTTTTGCGCGGAAAGAGGGATTTCCGGACTGTTCAAGGCTGATCTCAACTCCATAAAAATGCGTAACTCGTACTATGATGTCATAACTGCAATTGATCTCCTCTATCATCAGGCAATCAGCGATGACAGCCAGGTAGTCGGGAAGTTTTTCAATGCACTCAAGCCCGGAGGGGTGCTTATCCTTAATCTTGTAGCTCATGAATTTCTCAGAAGTTGTCATGACATTGCCGTACATACCAGGAAGCGTTACAACCGGAGTGAGGTTGTCAAAATGCTTGAGGCCAACGGTTTTGTAGTCGAAAAAGCGACTTACCGGCTCGGCATTCTCTTCTTGCCGTTCGCCTTGTGCCGGCTTGCCAGGCGGCTTGCAAGCAGTGCCAAGGAGACAGATACCGTGGTTTCGGATCTTGGTTCACCCCACATACTGCTGAACAGCACCCTTCTCTTTCTTGCCAACTGCGAGAATCGCCTTCTGAAGAGTATTTCAATTCCGTTTGGAACCTCTGTCTTTACCATTGCCCGCCGACCTGGGTAGTTTCGGCAGATCTGTGATCCGAAGCTTCTGGAAAAACAGGCAACAATCTGGTAAAACTTTCAAGGCCAATAGTGTCTAGTTTGGATTTAGCAGTTGCCTTAAAAGTCCCCCCGCCCCTTGCGGGAGGGGGTTAGGGGGTGGGGGAAGCTGGCATGGAACTGTGCCATTCCCATTAAAAATATGCCGTTCAATTGAGAAATAACACTGCTTTGGAACAACGAAGAAATCGAAAAAACTGAGGGAGTGTAAGAGGTTATCAGGCTTCATTGCTCACAGTGACTTCCCCCACCCCTCAATCCCCTCCCGCCAGGGGAGGGGAGGCTAATGCAAAGACCTAACCGGACACTACTGATTCAAGGCTTTAAAATTAAAATTTTCCGGACAGGAAGCTGATGAATATTCTGAAGCATCTCAATCAACCACAACAGCAGGCTGTGCAGCATGGTGAAGGGCCTTTGCTGGTTCTTGCAGGAGCTGGTTCCGGCAAGACTCGCGTCATAGTTCACCGGATTGCCTGGCTGATCAGGGAGCGGGGGGTTCGACCCTGGCAGATCCTGGCAGTAACTTTTACCAACAAGGCCGCAGGTGAGATGCGCGAGCGGGTGGAAAAGCTTCTGGGTGGTGTCGAGACTCCGCAGATTGCCACTTTTCATGCAACCTGTGTCCGGATTCTTCGACGTGAAATAGGGAAGATAGGCTTTGGCGGCAACTTTACAATTTACGATGACAAGGAGAGCGAGCGTCTCCTGAAGGATGTTCTAGTCGAACAGAATATTGACGATAAAAAGTATCCGGTAAAGGCATTTGCCGCAGCAATTGATGAATGCAAGAATGCTGGCCGTTTCCCTGAAGATCTGGCGACCGGTGACCAGATGGCAGAGCGGCTGGTGCGGGTTTACAGCGCCTACCAGAAGCGACTCAAAAAGTGCAACGCTCTTGATTTCGGTGATCTTCTTCTCTACACAGTCCAGCTTTTCGAGGAGTTCCCGGAAGTTCTCGACTACTATCGTGAAAAGTGGCAGTGGCTGCTGGTGGACGAATATCAGGATACTAACCCGGTACAGTACCGCCTTGTCAGTCTCCTGGCTGGCGAACGGCGAAACCTCTGCGTGGTTGGCGATGACGATCAGTCAATCTATCGCTGGCGGGGGGCGGATATCCGGAATATTCTCGACTTTGAACGTGACTTTCCAGGCGTGGTCGTGGTCAAGCTGGAGCAGAATTATCGCTCGACAAGTACGATTCTGGCCGCTGCGGGCGCCGTTGTTGCCAGAAACCGTGGCCGTAAGGTAAAAACTCTCTGGACTGAAAATCCGGCCGGAGAAAAGATTGTTTACAGAAAGCTTGAGGATGAGCGAGCCGAGGCGCGTTTTGTCTGCCGCGAGTTTGGTCGTTGGCAGCAGCGGGGCGAAAGCCTCAAAGATGTTGCTGTTTTCTACAGAACCAATGCGCAGTCCCGCTCGATTGAAGATGCACTGGTAGCAGAAGGGGTGCCGTATCATATGGTTGGCGGCATGCGATTTTACGAACGGATGGAGGTCAAGGATATTCTTGCCTATCTGAAAGTGCTTGAAAATCCGGCTGACGAGATTGCTGTCAAACGGATCATCAACCTTCCGGCAAGAGGGATAGGCCATGCCACAATCGACCGGGTCGGTGAAATTGCAACTGAGCAGGGGGTGATCTTTTATGATGCGCTGGGTCGGGCTGTTGAGAGCAGAACCCTGGCAAGCGGGGCACGTGGCAAGATTGCCGCTTTTGTCGGCTTCATGGAGGGGATGCGCCGACTTGCTCTTGAACTCCCCCTGGCTGAACTGGCCTCAAGGCTGATGAATGAGAGCGGCTATCTGGCAAAGCTGAAGGAGGAGCGAACCGTTGAGGCGGCTGACCGGCTTGCAAACCTGCAGGAGCTGCTCGTTGCCATGGAGGAGTTTTCAAAAAGCAGTATCGAAGGGGGGCTGTCAGCGTTTCTGGAGCAGGTGGCGCTGGTCTCGGATCTGGAGCGAAGTGCCGCAGGACGGGACTCTGCCACCCTGATGACCCTGCATGCTGCCAAAGGGCTTGAATTTCAGCTGGTGTTCATGATCGGCATGGAAGAGAAGCTCTTTCCCCATGTCCGCTCTCTTGAGGATCCGGAGCAGATGGAGGAGGAGAGGCGGCTCTGTTACGTCGGGATGACCAGGGCACGTGAAAGGCTCTTTCTGACCAATGCCCGCCGCCGCCGGATCTTCGGGCAGGATCAGTATAACCAGCCATCCCGCTTTATCAATGACATTCCGCCAGAGCAGCTGGACAGGGAAGATGAGCAATCTGCATTCGGTTTTCAGAGCCATGCCGGTTCAGCCAGGTATCCGGAGACCCGTTATCAGCAGCCTTCTGCGCATAATCTGGCAGCAGTATTTGCCAAAGGCTTATCTGAAGGAAATGAGGTCGAGGTGGTGCCGGACGATGAGCCTGAGTATGGGATCAGCCTCGGGATGAAGGTACGCCATGCCAAGTTCGGCATTGGAACGATCCGCAAGATTGAAGGTCAGGGGGATGAACAGAAGGTGATAGTCTGGTTCAACTCAGGTGGCCCCAAGAAGCTGCTGGTAAGATTTGCAGGGCTGGAGCGGGCGTGAGGGCGAGCGGTTTTCAATCTAAAAAAACTGGTAACTGCTCAGATCAAAAACAAATCAAGGCAACTCACACGGAGGCACGAAGGCACGGAGAAAGTCAAAAACAAAGTCTTTGCCTGACTAGTTCTAAAAAGGCGCTTTATAGATTGTCATCCCCGAATGTCTCTATCGGGGATCCAGATTTAAGGTTTTTAGATGCTGGATTCCCGATAACTACCTCGGGAATGACAAAGATTAAGTCAAGCGCTTTTTCAGA
>JANNRW010000190.1:0-17393 GCA_031401815.1 Geobacteraceae bacterium
GGCTGCCACTGCCGCGAATCTACCACCCTTATCCAACAGAGCGCCTGCGCGTCAATACCTGAGGCAGGAGCCCTGTGCGGGAAAGCCGCCCGCAGGGATCTGTGCGGGGGGTGCCGGGTAACCGGCATCTCTACCGCGACAAAGTGGAATATTTTGAAGATGCGATCCCAACCACGAAATAAGACCGGCCAAGCCGGTCAATTCCGGCACCGCTGAAAAAAGGCAATGAAACCATGCAATTAAATTTCGACATCATAAGCTGTGAAGTGCTGCCAATAGGCGGGGTTTTCTGCATGAAAGAGATGAAAAGAAGAGCGAAAAAAGCAATAGCTTCAGAAGCTTATGCTGAGGGATTTTATCGATTTAAACCAGTCTATGGTGAAAAAGCTGTACTAATGGCAAAAGGATACACACGAAGTGGTGTGTATCTTTTTGTGTTTTCCATCTTTCTGCCTTTCTCGATGGCGCTGATAAAATACATTCACTTATAAGTTCAACACTCGGCGACAAACGGACAAACTACAATCACGAATGCTGAGGTGTCAGCTTAATCTCCAGCTTGCAGTTAACAGCAGCAGCGTACTTACGGAGCATCTCAAGAGACGGAGAATGACGGTGAGAACCGAGTGTCGCTTCTACTCTTGCTAATGAGGGCTGAGAAACTCCCATTTTGGCCGCCACTTGTTCCTGAGTCATCCCTGCCTGTCGACGTGCCGAAAGCAGAGCATCCAAAGCTGCAAATTCGTCATCCAAGGCGTCCCAGGCTTTCTTGAAATTGGGGTCTTGAAGTTCTTTATTTAATTTTTTCTTGGGGTCATACGCAACTGGTTTATAGCTCATTACTAATTACCTCCTTCTGCCGAGTGAGCGCTATATCGAGTTCCCGTTTTGGTGTCTTATCCGTCTTTTTTATGAAACTGTGGAGAATTATGATCTTTCGTCCGACCATGGTGCAGAAAAACACTCTTCCAATTCCTTCTTCAGCCTTGGCGCGGATTTCAAAAAGACCATTGCCAAGCGCACGTGTATGCGGCATTCCCAAGTTGGGACCATATTCTTCCATACGCAGTGACAATGCTCGAAATCGAGCACGCAAGCCAACAGGCCAAGCATCAAGCTCAGCCTCAACAGTTTCATTGTAATATGAAAGCCGGAAAAGCATGGTTCAAATATACCACACATGTTATAAAAGTAAAGGATTTAAAAAACGCGGCTCCAACCATCGGCAAGACCCGCCGAGGGCGGGAACCCCTGGGGGGATGCTGCTTGTTATTTTTCTATTAAGGGAAAACCATGGGAAGAAATGCGGTACGCTCCCATATCCCCCTTCCGAAAATCCCACCACTTCAATTATCCGAAACCTTCTTTTCTCCCTGGCGGCAGAAAATTATCCCCGGTCACCACGCTCCTGCCGGTATTCTACTCAAGATCCACCCGCGCTTTTCGGGCAATGCCGCGACATAATTAAACCATTACAATCAATTTGTTCACGCGACGACGCAATGACGCGACGAGAACCTTAGAACCGAAAACCGCTTTCTGTATACCCCATAAGCTTTTTGTTTCTGCACTTCGTCGCGGCGTTGCATGAGATCGGTTTAGACTTGATCGGCTCTGCCTTGGGGCTGGATCAGACCAGAATTACCGTATCACTGTAGGAGGCAATTACCTTGTCGTGAGTCAACAGTCGCATAGGTTCTGACAAAGCCTGCGCTACAAGCATCCGATCAAAGGGATCTGCATGAAGTGGGGGGAGATTTTCGACATAAATGGCATGCTGGCAGCTGATGTCCAGTGTCATGTAACCTGCCTGGGTGAAGAACTCGGCTGCCTCGCTACCTGAAACAGGCATATTGCCTCGCCCCAAGCCATGCTTGACAGCTATTTCCCAGATCGAGGCAGCACTTACATAGATCTCGTTATTCGGTGCCAGGATATATCTGCGAGCCTCTTTTGAAAGAGCGGGGCTGTCCGTTATTGCCCATAATGCTATATGGGTATCAAGCAGCAGTCTCATATCGTCTCTCCGGCAAACAAACGGGAAATCAGCTCATTGGAAGAATCGATATCATCCGGCACAACAAAACGACCCCTGGCGACTCCGATCCTTTGCTGTACCGGCTTACGGACTATGCTGGTAAGTCTGGCAACGGACATGCCATGACGGGAAATTACAATCTCCTTTTCCTTGCCGCTTTCAACTGCTTCTACCAGCTTTGAGAGTGATGTTTTGGCCTGAAACATATTTACTGTCTGCATAATCTATCCCTTCAAATATTTTTTATAGTTTATTCTAGCTAGACTTGGCAGAAAATGTAAAGTGAAATTTACTGTCAGCCTACTGACACCTGATCCTTGCTTTCTGATCTGCATTTGGCTATCTTTACGCAAAGATTGCTTAAGAATAATCTACAGTAACTGCGTAGCTGAAAAAACCGATGCCGGAGCATAAAACCGATGTCCAGGCGAAGTAACACCATCCCAGCACCCAAACTCCTCTACGCCGATGCCAAAGGGAACATCTTCGATCACCCCTATCTCGACATGGCAGGGATGAGTGGCAACGAGGCGGTTCTCCCCGAGTCGGTCGAGCTGATTCCGCTCCCTGAGGACAGTCGCCTCTTCACCATCCCTAACACCCCCCCCATTGCCTGGGATTCCAAACTGAAAAAATTCATAACAGTAGCAACAGTGCGGGAGGGGCGGCGTGAGCAGCCGGTGCAGGCGGTCTCTGCATTCATGGCTCCGGGCTATATGCGAACACTTCTGCCAGCCTGTGCTTACGGAGCCAAAAGAGTCCATCTTCCACTCTGGTCATACACGGCTGTTGGGTGGGATGAATCTGCGGAACAGTTCGTAGTGGCAGCAACAAGGGTGGATAGTAATGAAAACTGGCTCCCGAAAAATTACGATGACCGCCTGCTCGATCCGCTTGTGCGAAAGCTCCTGAAGGAGTTTCCAGATAACCGTCTGATTGAACAGCTCGCCCGCTGCGCTATCGACTATCACTGCTTTGCAGCGAAAAATCTCTTTTATCGCCGCTGGGAAGCGCCAATCCCGACCTCTCCTTCCTGCAACTCACGCTGCCTTGGATGCATAAGCCTGCAACCATCTGACTGCTGTCCTTCTAACCATGAACGGATCGGTTTTGTCCCTACTCCGGAAGAGATAGTTGAGCTGATGCTCCCTCATCTTCTGGAAGCTTCCGAACCGATAGTCTCGTACGGGCAGGGGTGTGAAGGTGATCCGATCATGCAGGCAGAGACTGTTGCAGAAGCAACGCGCCGACTGAAAGCCGCTACGAGCCATGGCACGATCAACTTCAACTCAAACGGCTCATTTCCCGACCGGGTGGCGCTTCTTTGCGATGCCGGCATGGACTCCATGCGGTTTTCCCTGAACTCGGTACAGGAGGAGCTATACAACCGCTATTACAGACCGGTAAATTATCGCTTCGCTGACGTGATCCAGTCGGTCAGGATTGCCAGGGAGCGCGGGCTTTTCACTATGATAAACTATCTTGTATCTCCGGGCGTAACCGACAGCCAGGCAGAAGTGGAGGCACTGATGCGGTTTCTCGGTGAGACCGGGGTTGACATGATTCAGCTGCGCAATCTCTCCATTGATCCGGACTACTACAACCGGCAGATGCAGGTGACAGGGAGAGGGATCGGGATGTACCGGCTCCTGGAGAGAATCAGGAGAGAGTTTCCGAAAGTCCAGTTCGGCTACTTCAACAGAACAAAAGAGAAATTTTTTCCGCAAGGATATGAAAAAGGTTGGCCAATAGGTTAAACTGTTTTATTACTTTAGCATGAAGTCCATCTCTTCCTGAGAAAGGAGCCTGTATCCATGAAACTGAAATTCTGGGGTGTTCGCGGTTCGATCCCCGCACCTATCACCCAAAAGGAGTATCAGGAGAAAGTCAGGGATCTTCTATGCAGATCTGTCAAGGCAGGGGTCGGGAATGTCCGGGAGGTTGACAGCTTCATAGAAAAACTGCCGTTTCATCTGAGCCATATCTGTGGCGGCAACTCTTCCTGCGCCTCAATTGAACAGGAGGATACCATCATTATCCTTGACTGCGGAACCGGGGTAAAGGAACTTGGCAACTATCTTCTCTCCAGACCGGTCAAAGAGTACCATATCTTCCTCTCCCACCTCCATTGGGATCATATAATCGGGCTCCCGTTCTTCACTCCGGTTTATATTCCGGGGAGGACTCTCCACTTTTACTATTTTCTACCTGACCTGGAGGCAAGCATCAGAGGTCTGTTCACCTCCCCCTCCTTTCCGGTTGATTTTGAAACTGTCAAAAACCAGGTCAAGTTTCACAATATCGCCATCAGCGACACCATCAGACTTGGCGACCTTTCTGTCACCTTCTCGGAGGCATGTCATCCAAATGGCTGCATGAATATCAGGATCGGAAACAACCGGGGGAAAAGTATTGTTTATGCCACTGACTCAGAATACAAGCAGTTAAACAGCGAAAACATCAGTGGCAAGGTTGATTTTTTCAAGGGTGCAGATCTGCTGATATTTGATGCAATGTACGCCTTTGCAGATGCATACAGCACCAAATTCGAATGGGGTCACAGCTCTGCCATTGTCGGGATTGATCTGGCTTCTGCCGCCAGGGTCAAACATCTTCTGCTCTTCCATCATGATCCGTTCTTCACGGACAGGCAGATGGCTGAAATCCTCAAAAAAAGCACAAGATACCGGAATATACAGAATATCCGGAAACTGAAAATCGGGATTGCCTACGAAGGTCAGGAGATAAAATTCTGATCTCCTGCTCCATCCTCTTATCTGCCTGGATAAAAGATGTAAAACAAAAGTGAAACCCCGCCCAGAAACCACATGGCATCTGGAACCTCGCGAATCCGTCCGGTAATTGTCTTTAGAACAGGATAGACGATCAGCCCTGCTGTCATGCCAACACCAATATTGTAAGTAAAACTGATAAGGACGATGGTAAGGAAAGAAGGTATCAGCTCGGTATAGTCACTGAAATCTAGCTTCGTCACCGGGCTGACCATGAAGATGCCGATAACAATGAGAGCAGTACCATAGGCGTGTGAAGGGATAATTGTGAAGAGCGGTGCAAAAAAGAGCGAGAGCAGAAAGCAGATCGCCACCACCAGCGAGGTGAAACCGGTCTTCCCCCCTTCTTCTATACCTGCGGCAGACTCTATATAGGCGCCGGTGGTTGTGGTGCCGAGCAGTGGGGCAAAGAGATTGGCCAGGGCATCGGCCAGCATCGGTTTTTCGATTTCAGGCAGATTCCCCTGTTCATCAAGCAGTCCGGCTCTGGCAGATAGTCCGATAAGGGTTCCGACTGTATCGACAAAAGCCATTATGAAAACAATGAGCACCACAGGTAAAGCCTTAAGCGTTAAAGCACCGGCAATATCAAGCTGACCCAGTATCGGGCTGATATCAGGCGGCAGGCTGAAGATCTGCTGCGGCGCAGGGGTAATGCCGACAAGACACGACAAAAGGGTAGTTGTCAGGACTCCGATGATGATTGCCCCCCGCACTTTTTTCACCATAAGCCACGAGATGATCATAAACCCGATGATGGCGAGGAGGACAGGTGGGGTGGCAATCTTGCCCATGCATACCGGAGCGCCCGGAACGCCAAGGGCAACAATGCCGGTTTCGTTAAGCCCTATGAAAGTGATAAACAGCCCGATACCGACGGCAAAGCTGTATTTCAGATTCAATGGAATAGCTTCTGCCAGCCAGCTCCTTATTTTAAAAACAGTCAAAAGGGTGAACAGAACTCCCGAGATAAAGATAGCGCCCAGTGCCGTCTGCCAGGGGAAGCCCAGCACCTTCACGACAGTAAAGGCGATAAAGGCGTTCTCCCCCATATAAGGGGCAATGGCAAAGGGGCGCTTTGCGTAAACCCCCATGATCAGAGTGCCGAAAGCGGCTGAAAGGATTGTGGCCGTCATGGACGCCCCCTTAGGGATACCGGCAGCCTCCAGAATTGCGGGGTTGACGACAATTATATACGCCATGGTCAGAAAGGTAGTTATGCCTGCCAGAATCTCCCGGCGATAGTTTGCACCATGTCTGGCAAATTCAAAATACTCTTTCATGGGGCCTCCTTTGTCAGCTTTAGTTATCGCAAAAACGGCATTTGCGCCACAGAGGCACGGAGACACAGAGGAAATCACTGGGTTTTTTTCAGTAGTGTCCGGTTTGGTATTTGCAGTTGCCTTATAAGTCCCCCCTCCCCTTGCGGGAGGGGGTTTGGGGGTGGGGTAATTTGCCATGCTTTACGATGACGGCACATTCACCCACCCCTCAATCCCCTCCCGTCAAGGGAGGGGAGGCTAAATGCAAAGACCAAACCGGAAGTTGCTGGGTTTTTTTATCCAAAGGCAAAACCTGAAAGGTGAAAAAGAGTTGAACTGCTTTTAAAGTCTAACTCTTTGTAATGCTTATCTCAGTGTCTCTGTGTCTCTGTGGCAAATGCTTTTGATAGGTTATTTTCCTTTCTTCCTTGACATGAGCGAGACGACTTTTGGACGGGGGTCACCTTCAATCTGACCTGTATCGCCAGTTGAAGCCTTACCCATCCCTGGTTCTTCCTTACGCACAACCGGTGACTCAATCTTTTCAAGCCTGATGGGTGTCCCCCCCATGGTGTAAGGGGCACCATCTATCTGACTCTCGTCCAGAATCCAGGTGTATACCTGGAGAGGAAAGGTAAGTACCAGCAGTTTGACCTGCCACCAGCCCCTCTTAACATCCGGAACAATATCATCAATCCGGGCATAGAATCCGGGACGATTGTCAACATGAACCAGCACAAGATCATTTATAGTTGCCATAATTTCCTCACTTGTAATTGAAGAAAACACCACCTGATTTCAGGGAGCGCTCAAATGTTATCAAAAGACCGTTCTCGAACCTGTTGCCAAGAAGCGCCTCAATGCAGTAATAAAGCCTGCGCAGCTCTTTTTCAATCCTTGCAAGCTGCTCCAGTGCCTCGAAGCCGAGAGCTGACTCCAGATCTTCACAAAGAAATATGATGCAGTTGAACGGACGCAAATCAGGAGCCATCATGCAACCTGAACCATTATGATAGGGGCAGAGATGGCTGTTGAACAAGGGGACGAAAAGATCGGCTCCGGCAGTAAGATAACCGAGCAGATCAACCACTGTAAAGTGATGTTTGCCATGTCCGCAGCACCCCCCAAGACATGCGGCGCACTCAGCCTCTGCATCGGCAGTCGCCGCCAGCTCCTGATATCCGGCTTTAAGGTTTCGTATCTCGGCAGTCAATTCGCCGATACGCAACTTTAGCTGGGGAGGAAGCAGATCAAACTCTTTTTTTATGGACGCCACTGCGGCTGTCCAAAGCTGCTGATCCGTCACTACGATCTCCGCTAACGAATAAGGGCTCCGCAGTACAGCGTAAGCCCTTATTATCTATTCTGGTGGAGCTGATCGGGATCGAACCGACGGCCTATGCGTTGCGAACGCATCGCTCTCCCAACTGAGCTACAGCCCCGATTTTCTGTTGCATTAAAGCAATAATCAGTCCCTACAGGGGAGGAGCACCACAAACATGGCTCCTCCTTCAGGATTGTTACCTGCCCTGAGTTTGCCGCCGTGATTGGATACAATCCTGCTTGATATTGACAATCCGAGTCCTGTGCCGCTTTTTTTTGTTGTAAAGAAAGGGTTGAAAATACTGTTGATTGCAGAGGGGGAGAGCCCGTCTCCGGTATCCGATACCTTTACGGAAACACCCTTACCCCCTCCGACCCGGCTCGCAGATACTGTTATCAGTAGCTCTCCCCCCCCCTTCATTGCATCATGGGCATTATAAAAAAGATTCAGAAGCACCTGTTTCAACTGGTGGGGGTCTCCATATAGAAAGATCGGCTTGCCGGGGTATGATTTCACTACACGGATATTACTCTTGTTTAAAGCGTGAATGACAACTGCCAAAGCACTGTCAACTATGGCGTTGATAGCGAATCTCTCGTAGCAGATAGTGGTTTTTCTGGAAAATGAAAGAACATCAGTGAGCATCTTTTCAAGACGCAGCTCTTCCTCAATAATGGTTGAAACATAACCTGCCTCTGTAGAGCCGGCAGGGATTTTTTTGGCAAGCCTGCGAGCAAAACCGCCAATCGATACCATTGGCCCTTTCAGTTCGTGAGCAATGCTCGCAGCCATCTCCCCGATAGTTGCCAGACGTTCGCCATGGATAAGCTGTTCCTGTGCCTCGTGCAGCCTCCTGTTGGCATCTTCCAGGCTGGTATAAAGCATCAGGTTCTCAATAGCCACCCCCGCATGGTTGGCAAAAAGTTGCAGGAATTTCAGATCGCGACTTCTTATCTCTCGACCAGTCAGCGGATTGTCAACAATTACCTGACCAAAGATGCGCCCGTTCCCCATGAGCGGTATTACTGCAAACGACGTCATCCCGAAAAGTTCTATGACTTCACGATAAAGATGCTTTTCACCCGCTGAGGATTTGACCCTGAAAACCTTTTTGGAATGAATTCTGCTCGTTGCAGCCAACTCCATACGACAGGAACGGATCTTTCGGCTAAATGAAGTATCCATCTGGATTGCCATCTCTTCATCACTGATAATCCATTGTGAATCAGATAATCTGTCCAGAGAGCCTCTTGCAGGGAAATCCCTGGACATGCCAAGCATCCCCTGCAAACTTTCAGATCTCTCATTTACAAGAAAGAGCATGGCTCGATCAAAAAAACAGGGCGGTTCTGAAATCAGCAGAGACAGAACAAGATGCATGTAATTGTCAAGGCGCACATGTGAAAGGTTTACTCTGCTGAGACTATTCAACAAAGCCAGCTCTTTCAGCTTGTAATTGTTCTGCTCTGCAAGCCGCTCAAGCTGCAAGGTACGTTCTGCCACCCGCTTCTCAAGACCGGTGTTCAGCTGCTTGATAACCTTGTCTGCCCTTACTCTTTCGGCAATCTCCCTCTGTAGACGGCTGTTTGATGCCTCCAGATCTGCATTTCTTGCAAGAAGAAGCTGTTCATGATGCGCGTTAATAGCCTCTGCTGCCTGCTCCCACTCTGCAATGAAGCCAAGTTCAATCCTGTCAAAATAGCGCTCTATATAAATGTGCGATCTTCGCAAAAAAAGAGGGTCATGCATAGATTCATCGAGAAGATCATGATAACTCTGCCGGAAATATTTCATCATCCCCAGAAACATCTCCAGGGAAACCCCCCTGTCTCTATGTTTTTTAGCCTCGTTTATTCCAAAAGAGGCAATTGTGTCTCTGGCGAAATCAAGTCCGGGGGATAGTTCAGGAATCTCGTCAGAGCTCTCAAGCGCTCTCAGCAAGCCATCTGACAAGCCTGCAATCGAACTCTTCCAGACAGATTCAATGACAGGAGTATATCTGGCGTAGCCGCGCTGCTCGGCATGGCAAACAACTCTTTTTACCAGCCACTCTTCACCCTGAATAATGATTTCAGCAAGCTGTGACATAAAGTTTCCGGAGCATGTTTATGCTAAAATATGAAAATAGTCGTTTGGGAAATAGTGGTTTTGAGGGTTTCGCGTGTAGCGATGGCTTGTTGAAATGAAATTGCTGGTCTCTCTGACAGCGTACAAGATATTATTAATCCGGAACATGGGGGGAAGAAACAGTATGCCAGGGGAGATCCTTTCAGGGGATTTTTTCCCTGCGCTCTTCTTCTATCTTGCAGTCTATGCAGAGCGTGGTTACCGGCCTTGCTTTCAGACGACCCTCACTGATCCCCTCGCCACAAAGCTCACAGATACCGAACTCTCCTTCATCAATTCTCTCAAGAGCTTCGCGAATCTTGTTTATCAATTTACGCTCGCGATCACGGATTCTGAGTTCAAAACTTCGATCCGACTCCTGGGTGGCGCGATCTGTAGGATCCGGAAAGTTGACATTCTCGGCTGTCATTTCAGACACTGTCTTGCCTGCCTCGCCCAGCAGGGTCATCATCTCTTCATGGAGTACCTGTCTGAAATATTCAAGCTTTTCCTGATCCATAGCCATAATTAATGCGCCTCCTGGAGATTAAGCATGTATTAAAAAATATTTCCGGCAGCAAGTAAAGCTATTTTTAATTTCTTTAGACAAAACGCAATGTTAGACTTACGCGACTCCGACCCCAAAACCTCCGACCTTCCGACCCTCCGACCTTCCGACCTTCCGACCCTCCGACCTTCCGACCCTCCGACCCTCCGACCCTCCGACCTTCCAGCCCTCCAACCTTCCGACCCTTTAAAAAGCTTTTTCCAGCGCCTCCTCAACAGTTTTGACTCCGACCATCTCTACCCCCTTGACCTTCACCTGCTTCAGATTTCCGGCAGGGAGAATGCACCTGGTAAACCCAAGCTTCGCAGCTTCCCTTACTCTGATTTCGGGCTGGCTGATCCCTCGAACCTCTCCGGAAAGTCCCACCTCTCCCAGAAAGATGGTTTGGGGATCTACTGTTTTATCAAGATGGCTGGAAGCAACAACAGTAACAATGCCAAGATCGGCGGAAGGTTCGTTGAGGCGAACGCCGCCAGCGACATTCAGAAATATATCCTGCCCCGAGAGATGAAGCCCTACTTTCTTCTCCAGCACTGCCACAAGCAGTGCAAGGCGGTTATGATCAATACCTATTGTAGTCCTCCTGGGGGTGCCGAAGGAGGTTGAAGTGACCAATGCCTGAAGTTCAACGAGCAGAGGTCTGCTACCTTCAAGTGCAGCTATTACAACCGAGCCAGGAACCCCCATGGGGCGCTCTGCAAGAAAGAGCTCCGATGGATTGAGCACTTCACAGAGCCCCTTGTCGTTCATTTCAAAAACACCTATTTCATTTGTTGATCCGAACCTGTTTTTTACTGCGCGCAAGATTCTGAAAGCATGGCCTGAATCCCCCTCAAAATACAGTACTGTATCAACCAGATGCTCAAGAACCCGGGGGCCGGCTAGAGAGCCGTCCTTTGTTACATGCCCTACAAGAAAAACCGGAATCCCGCTCCCTTTGGCAAGGAGCATTAGCCGTCCTGCTGATTCGCGAACCTGGCTGACACTCCCTGGGGCTGACTCGATTGCAGCAGTATGGACAGTCTGTATGGAGTCAATTATTACTGCTTTGGGCTTGAGATGCTTTATATGAGCCGTAATCCTCTCGATATTCGTCTCTGCCAGCAGGTAGAGCTCCTCGGCATGAATCCCCATCCTTAAAGACCTTAACCTGATCTGCTGCGCAGACTCTTCAGCAGAGACATACAGTACAGAATTTCCACTTTTTGAAAGATGTGCCGATGCCTGCAAAAGAAGAGTTGACTTGCCGATGCCTGGATCCCCCCCTATCAGCACCACGGAACCTGCGACAAGCCCGCCGCCAAGAACCCGATCCAGCTCTGATATGCCGCAGGAGACCCTCTGCTCGATATCTCTGGAGATCTCCGAGATACGAACCGGCTTTTGCGGATCTCCGGCAGCAGGAGAAACACCGGCATGGATCGCCAACTCCTCGGCAATACTGTTCCATGAGCCACAGTCCGGACACTTGCCAAGCCATTTAGCTGACTGGTAACCACATTTCTGGCACGCAAAAAGCACCCTGTTTTTCAAATTAATTGCCACCCCCATCTGTTTTTGCAATCTTAATCCCCTAAAGGCCAGAGTGTCAACCTGACAGTTTTCCAGCAAAACCGGCAGCTTATTACTTGCAAATTTATTCAATTTCGCTACGATATGAGCTAATTACCCATTTTCGGGAGCACGCATGTCTGAGCAGGAGAACAGCCTCCCCCCGGTTACAAGGCTTCAGGATACTGACGCTGCACTTGAAAGCGTCCTCGTTTCTCTCGCCAAAGCCTTGAAAGCAATCACCTTTTATCCGGCTGAACATCCACAGCGCAATGAATGCATTGCTGCTGCCTGCAAACAGCTTAAACTTTTGCTACAGGAACAGGAGATCCTGCTCCTCTGGAACAGGGAAGCTTGCACAGTCGGGAACAGAACGGCTCTAAGAAGCAGCTCGATCACAGCAAAGTCTCTTGCCCGTGAAATGCTCACCCGTAAATTGCAAAAACTGATTATTCTCCCGGAGCTGACTGAAAATGATCTGCAGGCATTTCTTACCCTGATTGCAAACGAAGCAAATCTCATCCATGAAGGTGGAGGGATCGAAGCCGCAATGATGCGGGCAGGGATTACCACTTTAGGCGCAAATGAAGTTGATCTGGCCGTCCTGCATAACCTGCAGCAGAAAAAAGAGGAGAAGCCCGACGAGGAGAGTGCGACTCTCTCACCTGAAGAAGAGATGTCACAGGCCGCAGGATCTCCGGATGCCCCGGTTATTGATGACCCTGAAGGGATAGGCGCTCTTTTGTCAAAGCTTGTAATTGAAACAGAAGAGCAGCCGTACATGCAACTGGTCAGAGCCGTGCTCGACGCTGCAGAAAAACTTAAACGCAGGGAATCTTTTTCCCCCTTGCTGAATGCACTGAAAATTCTTTTGGGTGAGCTCTCTTCAGAAGCACGGCCTGATCCGCAGAAAGAGTATGTCCGGTATGCGCTGGAACAGATTACTGATGGGACAATGACCACTTTTCTGCTTGATCAGCTCGAACAGAGAGTAACCGGAAATGAAGATCTGCTTGACAGGCTATGCGCAGCTATCGGGAAAAAACTTGCATACCCTCTTATTCAGCGGCTCTGTATAGCAGAATCACTTCATATCAGAAAAATCATTGCCGGTGCGCTTACCAGAACCGGCAAGAACGGCGTCCCGGCCATTATTACCATGTTAAAAGACGAAAGATGGTACGTTGTAAGAAACATGGTCACGATACTTGGAGAAATCGCTGCTCCGGACTCTTTAAATGCTCTACAGATCACCGCCAGACACCCTGAGCCAAAAGTCCGCAAGGAAGTAATCAAGTCATTGCTTAAAATCAGCCCGCAAGCTGCTGACAAAACCCTTATCGAACTATTGAAAGATCAGGACAATGATGTCGTCAGACAGGCCATCTATTCACTGGGGGCGATTCGTTCACGGGCAGCCGTTGCACCGCTTCTCGACATTGTTTCTGCATCAGACACATTTCTTAAAGAGATTTCCGTCAAAAAACAGGCTATAATGTCGCTCGGAAGGATTGGTGACCGGCAGGCAACCAGCGTACTGCTCGACATCCTCTCCAGTCGACGCTGGCTGGCTCCGGGCAGGTGGCAGGAGATAAAAATCTCTGCTGCCACGGCTTTAGGTCAGATGGGAGATGAAAGCGCCATCCCTCTCCTGAAAAGATTTGCTGAAGCTGGTACCCCATTGGGGGTCGCTTGCAGCGATGCTGCCGATAACCTTGAAAGACTTGCAAAATGACCAATAACAGCCCTTCACCCAAAATTACCCAGCAAGACGCCCAGCGTCTGGCGACCATTTTATCCGGCCTTATCAGAAATTCAACGCTCTACCCGCCAGGTAATCCTGCCATTACAAGGCCTCTGCACGATCTTCACAATCTTATTCTCGAACAGTTACGCTATGGCAGCAGTTCAATAAGAATGGGACTTGCTGACGAAATACTCTTTGTCGAAGGACATCTCTTTGTCACAGCTCCGCCATCTGTTGAGGAGCTGGCAAATCTTCTAGCCTCCCGCAAGATAGATGCAGTAATCATCATGCAGGGTATAGCGGCAAATGATATTCTGAAACTTGCAAACCTGCTTGCAGACAAAACTCTCTCTACACAGGAAATCATCAAACAGCTCGAAGAAGTCGGCATTACCAGCATACTTCTGATTTCATCGGAAGATACCGGCGAGAGGCTGCTACAGGAAGCCGGCAACGCCTACCAGCTGGCTCTTGAGTCAATTCGAACCGCATTCAGCGATATTGAAAAACATCGCATACCATCCAGTGAGCGACTTCTTGCCGCGACAAGGCAGTTTACAGACATAGCCGTACAGGATCCGGTTATTGTCAGCTGCCTTGCCATGATCAAGGATTATGACAACTATACCTTTAATCACAGTGTCAATGTAGGTGTCATTGCCATGTCGCTGGCCGCTTATCTCAAATATGACCGTCAGAGCATTGAAGAGGCCGGTATTGCCGGGTTTCTTCATGATATCGGCAAAACCATGGTATCCAAAACCATTATAAACAAGCCCGGCAAACTGACTGTTATCGAATTCAACGAAATCAAGAAACATCCGGAAGATGGTGTAAAAATCATCGAAAAAATGACCGGACTCTCCCCTCGCGTTTCCGAAGCTGTGCTTGGACATCATCTCAGATTCAATCGGAAAGGTTATCCGGAGTGGGCACAAGGGATGGAGCAGAACAGACTTGGCGAAATAATTGCCATTGCCGACTGCTTTGATGCCTGCACTACTCTGAGGGTTTATCAGCAGCCAATGCCCCCGGCAGTTGCGATCAACCTTATGAAAGGTCTTGCAGGAGAGTCCCTGAATCCGGAGCTGATGAACAGTTTCTCAACCCTTATGGGGAAATATCCGCCCGGAACCCTGGTAAGACTTGACACCAATGAAATTGCACTTGTCTGGAAGGCTAACCTTGGCGATCCTGAACACCCCCAGATAAGAGTCATCTATGATTCGACCGGCAACAACATTGAAAAACCGGTTACTGAAAAGCTGGGAGAGAAGAAAGAGCGCGGGAGTATTGTTGCAGTGATTGATCCTCTTTCCAGAGGGATTGAGGTAGGTGAGTACTTCAGGAAACCTTGAGGCTGCCCAGAGCCTTGGCAGCAGCTTCGCGGGTGACGGCAACAGGAGAGCCTGTCAGCCTGGCAAATTTCTCTTCAAGGGCTTCATCGCCGATCCGGCTTAATGCCAATAGCGCTTCCACATCGGTAAGTCCGTCGCCTGAATCAAGAAAAGGGAGCAGCACCTCTACCAGAGAAGAATCCTGAAAGTTACCTGCTGCACGTATCGCCCTTGCCTGAATCCCTGAGTTTTCATCATTCAGCCTGCTGAGCAACACCGGCAGGGTTGAAGGGACAGCAAGATTGCCGAGTACATCTATTGCCGCCCCTTTGAGCTCTACCTCAGGTCTTGATGCACAGTAAAGAAGCGGCTTGATTACCTTCTCCCCCCCTGTTTCGCCAAGAGCATAAATCGCCCTGACCTTGTCAGCGAGATTCCCTTTTTTCAGCTGTTCCAGGAGTGCATCAACACCCTGAAGACGTTCCAGTTGTTCCAGCGCAGCCGCAGCCGCACTCCTGACGCTGCTCTCTGCATCTTTAAGCAGCGGGATTAATATTTCCCGTCTCTTATGAATAGCTCTATCTTCCATGACTCTGGCATTATTACCTGATTTTTATCAAATTACAACCATTCGCTAAAGGATCATGTCATGCAAAAAACGATCAAGGCAGTTCTCCTCTCCGCCTTCATACTCCCCGGAATGGGGCAGCTCTACAAGGGGCAGAAGATTAAAGGAGCCATCTTTCTTGTTCTTGTGAACATTTTATTACTTGCAACACTTTTCGTGGTGATGAAGAAAATGGGGAGCTTCCTTCTGACTGCCAGAATGACCGGAGTAACAGAGGCTATGCAGACGCTTGAAACCATTCGCCGGAGCTCCCCGGAAATAAGCTGGCTTCTTGCCGGGTTCGCCGCTCTCTGGGGAGCAGCAGTTATTGATGCACTCATCTCAAAATCTGCCGAACAGTAGTCGCAATCTTATTGCAAATGTTTAATTTGACTTACATTCTTTTATGTGCGATAAAAAAGAGCTTCGACAACCATTGTTCTATTTTAAATAACAGGTGGAAATAATATGCTGTATTCAGAGATTATTGCAACAGGAGCAGGGGTTGCCGGAAGAGTTATTCCCAATGATTTCTTCAGTTATCTTGTCGAAGATGCTGACAACTGGATACTCTCAAGAACCGGAATCCGCGAACGCCGCTTTGTAACCGAAAACCAGTCAACTTCGGATCTGGCGACTGATGCAGCACAAAACGCCCTTGAAGCAGCCGGGATGGATGCGACAGAGCTCGACTGCATAATTGTCGCAACCTCAACTCCTGACATGATTCTCCCTGCCACAGCCTGCATGGTTCAGAAAAATATCGGCGCACTGAATGCCTTTGCCTTTGACATGAATTCCGTCTGTAGCAGCCTGGTATTTGGCCTGGATACTGCCGACAGCTACATCAAGTCCGGAAAATGCCGCACAGTCATGGTGATCGGCGCTGATACCTACTCGAAAATCCTTAATTTTGACGACAAGGGATCCTGTCCGCTCTTTGGCGACGGCGCCGGAGCAGTGATTCTGCGTGCTACAGAAAAGCGCACAGGGCTTCTCGAGACGCTTGTCAAAACAGACGGCAGGGGCTGGGATCTGATTCAGGTGCCATCATCAGGTTCGCGCAAGCCGGTAACTGCCGAGACTATAGTCAACAGGGAAAACACCTTTTTCATGGAAGGGAAGAAAGTATTTGTCTTTGCCACAGACATCATCCCTAAAATCATTGAAGAGTTAACTGCCAAGGCCGGTATAACACCAGCTGACCTTGACTTCATCATCCCTCATCAGGCAAACCTCAGGATAATCGACCATATCACCAAAAAAACCGGCATAGGGAGAGAGCGATTCCTCTTAAATCTGGATCGCTTCGGCAACACTGCTGCTGCCTCAGTTGGTCTGGTCATGGATGAGAACCTGAAAAACGGCACCATCAAACCAGGCAGTCTTGTCCTTGTAATGGGCTTTGGCGGTGGGCTCTCCTGGGGCGGGCTTCTCATCAGATTCTGACCCCGCCGACCCCTTCGCCAACATCTATAACTTTCAGTCCTGACGCCGCCAGCAGCCCGGTAATAACTGCTGGCGGCGTCTTTTTATGCCAACCCTGATGGAAATGATCAGAAGCCAGGAGTACCCCGCCCGGATTCAGCCTTATTGCGAGCCGATCAATCGCTGCTGCAAGGCTCTTTTTCTCATGTAGCAGCGGCCCACCCAAAAGCCCGTTACAGAGGATCAGATCATATCTTCTTGAATCATCAGGCGGACAGCAGAGATCTTCCTGATAAAAACGGATCATTGAATCACCCCCCGCTGCAACCAAAGAGCTGAATCTCTTCCTGAAAAGAGTCGAACGCGCCCGGTCGTGCGGGAACCACCCATGTGCAGCAGCAAGCAGCTCAAGAGGCTCCAGAGTGCTCCCTTCCACAGCAGAGCCAGATCCCCGGAATCCTAGTTGCAACAGCATCTCCGCAACCTCATAAGTACCTTCTCCCGAGCCGCAGGCCGCATCCATGTGATTTTTCACGACCATTCCGCCACCTGTTTTTCACGACCATTCCACCAGGCCCGGCGCTCTGAAATGTGTAGTCAGCCTATCACATGATTGTTTTTATAGTCCCCTTT
>JANNRW010000191.1:0-2135 GCA_031401815.1 Geobacteraceae bacterium
TTATATTCATTCTAATGGCAGGGGTAGAGCAAATAGTCATGTTTGCTTTGCCCCTGCCTGCTAGTGCCGCCGCAGAAATGCGGCGTAGTTGTATCTGACGGGATTAAAGATGCCAGGAAAATATTCTGTCTTGATATGCCTGAACACCCTCTTATATAACGTTGCTTATTTGCCAATTAACGTAAGCAGCTCCGGAGCGACCTTCACCTTTTCTTCCCCTCTGCCGGCGGCGATGCTGGCTCCTGCACGTTGCAGATTCAGCTGCTTGCCGACTTCAACGCCGCTATGTCCTGCCTGGCGGACGGCAAGGTAGCAGATGATGCTCCGCACTTCAGCAATCCTTGCAGTTCGGCTGTTGCAAAGCAACTCCTGGGGATCAACCTCATAGTGACGGCAGACAGAAGCAACAATTTCCTTGATTTAAATTACTCGCGAAAACTTCATTTCAAGTTCCCGTCTCTGACGTAGTCCCCCGACAAAATCACCACTGCCGAGAACCCTGTCGTCGTATAATTCGTCTATTCTACCTGATTAAGTTCTTACAACCGGACCTCATTGCTATAGGCGGAACTACCGAGCGAGTTGCGTGCTCTGACGCGATACTTGTACGTTCCGCTACCAGGGGTTTCCCTGTACGTCGTTACGTTAGCTCCCACCGAATTGATATCAGAAAACTGACAGGTTCTTACTGTTCCTATCACTGTTTCCGTGCAGCGCTGTATGGAAAAGCCGGTTTCGTTTGATGAATTGTCAAGCCATTTCAGGTTCACAGTCTTTATCCTTGTTCTCGACCCGCTTAAGACAACCGTGGCAGTCAGATTGGACGGCGCCTTGGGAGTAGAAGAGATAGTGACTGATTTAGAAACGCTGCTCGTGGCGCCGCTGTTATCAGTCACTAAAAGGGTGACGGTATAAGTGCCGCCGACAGCATGTGGGTGAGATGGATTCTGTGTTGTCGATAAGCTGCCGTCGCCAAAGTTCCATGAAAAGGAGGTGATAAATCCATCGCTGTCTGTGGAATTATTAGAGAAGGTTACCGTCGAATTTGATCTGCTGAAGGTGAAACTGGCAGTGGGAGGTGTATTAAGTTTAATAACCGTTATTATTCTGGAGGTATCGGCGCTCCTGCCCGCAGAGTCGGTAACTCTTAGCGTCACTGTGTAACTGCCTCCGTCGGCATAGGCATGAGACGGGTTTTGTGCCGTAGATGAACTATTGTCGCCAAAGTTCCATGACCAGGAGGTAATCGTTCCGCCATTATCTGTTGAAGCATCCATAAAGCTTGCCTGCAAGGCGATTGTGGAATATGTGAAGTCGGCCTGGATCGCTGCCCTTGCAACTGCACCATTGATGAAATACTGACCGAGGCTGCCATAATCAGTGTAGGGGGTCACTGTGTTGCCAGCCCCTGTGATAGCAAGGTAGTAACGGCCTGGTCCGAGCATTATGGATATACTTGCCTGAGTGTCTGTAACCGGATCTGAGATGGCTACGACAAATCCGAGCGAATCATAGAGTGTCGCCTCAATATCCAGATCAGCTCCCCGGTTGCTTGCCGAAAAGGCTGTCCAGGCCGGTGTTACGGTAAAGCTGACAGCACCCCCCGCATGGTCAAAGGCGAAGAAGTCAACATCGGCAGCTTTTTCGATTATCCCTTTGTTCTGCGGATAGATGTTGTCCGAATCACCCTCGGGATTGCTGGACCATACAGTTCCGTCAGGTTCAACCGCGAGCAGGGTGGCAGCAGCCATGGTATTTCCATGATCGTCAGATCGATTGGTAAGTTTTCCGGCAATTATTGTAACGTCGTCCTGCGGGTTGTTAGCGCCCGGATACTCACCCTTGCTCCACTGGGTAACCTGGGTATAGTAGCCGACTCCCATGATGGGGTCCCATGAGACATTGCCAGAGCCAAGGCCGGTGTAATAGCCGGTGGTCGAGGTGCCATCATGGGAAAGCCCGAGGTTATGACCGAATTCGTGTGATGCGGCTTCAGAAATATTATCCTAGAAAAAGCATTTAACACAGAGACACAGAGGCACTGAGATAATCAATACAGAGACTTAGATAAAATATCAGCTTCATTTGTGTTCACCTTTCAGGTTGTACGGTGATTTCAAATAATCTCAATGATT
>JANNRW010000192.1:0-8114 GCA_031401815.1 Geobacteraceae bacterium
GACCCGTGTCGCCAGAAATCCGGAGCAGACAGTCGCCATGAGAATCATCGACATGTGGAAACGCAAGGGATGCCGCCTCTTGAAGCGCTCCGTAAAATTAATTTTATGATGAAATGGATTTGTCATTATTTTTTTCCGAACTGGCCAGCGTGTTACCGGGTTCACCGGTCCTCCCGTTTTGGTTGGATCTTTCTTCCAGTGAAGTTATACTCCCGCAACTTCTTTTGCGTGTCCCATAACACGCGATGCTAGAAGAAAAAGGTCATGTGCGCTTATTTGAAAATTTTCTGAGAGCTTAAAAATCTCCTCAGCTTTGTCCTGCCGACTTGAACCTGGGTCAGGATAACGACCTGCCCAAACCACGAAATGTGTCAATACTTGTAGAATGGCTTTGTCCTTAGGACTCAAGTCTGGCACAAACTCAGCGAGTTCCTCTAATTTGTGATGGTGATGCTTTCTCTCTTCTTCAGAAAACTTGGTTATTCCTAATTTCATAATCAACATCGCCTTCAAACATATCTCCAGACTGTAGCCAACTAACATCAATCCCGTAGCGCAGTATTGAGAATCACAGACACCTTTTATCAGTTCAGGCATCTGATCGAATTCAGGCTTATTCATCAATACTGCTAAGCCAGCCTCCGACATTGCACGTGCATGAGATAGCCACAACACAGGTGACTTTAGGTCTTTGCTTTTTGGAGGTTGGTCAAGATCAACATGGAAGCCAGACAATTCTTGGATCAATCCCCATTTGTGCCAAGCTAACGCGCTGTAACCGAAAGGATCTTGATCAAATTTATTCCGGTCCGGCTTTATCTGTTGCTCCAGTATGTAATTGAACATGGACGACTCCAGTTATTCATTCTGCCGAAGTTAGGTATTGTTTGCGAGACACGTTTCCTTGAGTTGCTCAATCGTTAGAAGCGAGTCACCTCGGTGCAACATTCGATGGCAGTTTGAACAAACAAGCGCCAACTCTTCGATCTTTGTCTTTTTTGTTCCAGCGAGTTGTGCGACGGGGGTTCTGTGGTGGGCTTCAATGAATCCACGGCCAATTTCACCATAACGAGCAACGAAATCTAGCCGGCAAACCTCACACTCAAGCTTTCCCGTCTTAGCAAGTCGTTGCGCTTTTGCCCGCCTAGAAATTTGGCCGTCACGTTCAAGATACCGATGTTGCTTGAATTTCTCCTTTCCTTCTGGAAAGGCTGACTCATCGTCCTCAATGACGACCTCGTTCTCGGGCAATTCATCCGTAGCGTTGTATGGCGCTTCGACTTGTTGTGGGTGTGGTTTGCGTGTTCCGTCGAAGTAATGCCCAAGTGAGCAACCTGAATGGCCCGGCCTATGCTCGGCATGTGCCCGAGTTGTGTTATTACGACCTGCTTGCATTAGGACTATCGGGCCATGGCACTCAAGGCAACGTACGACAAGTGCAGGACGAGTACGCGCAACTTGTACTTGCATTACTTTCCAGGTGCCATTTATCCAAACTTCGCAGTAGCTATTTGAATGTGTGTCAATAATCATAGATACCTCAACGGGCCTGAGGGGTGACCGGGTTCACGGGTCCTTCCTTTTGGTTGGAACCACGTATTTATTTTCAAGTTTCACTTTTGTCTCGTGTCAATGACGCAACCCTTCGTGTTCCCTTTAGCATCCTAAGCTCCTGTTTCGAGGATGAAAGTTCGGCTTGAAGGCGCCTCACATTCTCTTGCGCTCTGCGTTTACCTTCAGCATTCATTGCGCGTTTCGCCGCCACATCCGCAGAATTGGCAGCGTTCGAGTTTGCCGCAGCTGATCGCATGACTGTGCGGTACGTAGACCCCAGCAGTCCAGCTAGTAAGCCACGGCCCATGGATTTATTCTTGGCTCGTTCCTCGGCAGCACTACGTGACAGACTTGCATTTGCATCCATCCAATCACGTACGACGTCTTTAGCTTGTAAAACTTGATAATTTAGTTCAGCAACTTTTCGCACGACGGCAGCCATCTGATTTATTCTGTTTTGGAGGATTACAGAAAAAGGTTCGCAACAACAATTTATTGATTCATTGTTGATACTGTCGATTTTGTAGATAGGCAGTTGGTTGGTTTTGCACGATTCACAACGCATCTCTTTAATGAAGTCATTTATCTCGGTTGCGTAATTCATGCGTACTCCTATAGGATGTTATTAGCTATTATCATCCAGTCCATATCTGTCTCTATTTGTCCTTATTACGATGACTGCTGGGTGCTAGCGGCATAGCTTTATTGCGCGCCCGTCTCGAGCGAAGATTTAGGTTTCTTTGCTGGCAAAGATGGTGTCGATGAATGCGCCATATTGATTCTCGATATCTTCAAAATATGCACTTTGGTCTGGCGTGGCTGGAGCATATATTTCGGCTTGCTCTTGCCACCTCGTCACGAGTGAAGCAAATATTTCGTTCACTGTGTGAGCTTGGCGAAGTAAAGATACAAGGAAGTTGCGTGCAACTGTGACGCCATCCGCTGTGCTCAGATCCCACCCAAGAATTTTGTGTTGGTTATGGATGAAATCATTACGATTTTGCAGAAAGGAGCTGAGTAGCTCTTCGAAGGCTGGAAACAACTTTGCTCGCTCTTTGACCCTCACAATGAAGTAACCGAGAGCTTTCTTTCGCTCTTGAACCTCAAGACCTTGGAGTCTTTTCCACGTCAGCTCGGCATCTCCTTGCAGTACAAACGTTGTGCAGAACTTGATGTTCTGCTCGACAGATTGGACGTAAGTAAGAGCAAATCCTATAAGCGAGTAGATGTCGTGCTCGTTAGGTTTTGGCATGGTTTGGAACCTCACGGGGCTGCGGGTGACCGGGTTAAACGGTCCTCTCGTTTGGTTGGGACATCTGGCCTTTGTACTTGGTAAGACAAATGAAAACTGGAGAGTTAAACCCTTATTCTCTACCTGATCGACTACGGTTGAAACTGGATGTATATTATATTTCCTGCTTCGCGGACTCCGTTTCAGCCTCTATGGTTGCGCAGGGGTTCTTTGCAGTATGTTTCACCCCTTTGGGAGTGGAAGCTTTTCCTCCAAACTTCTTATATGCTGTCCATTCTTCCTTGATTGTCTCCCTTATTTGGACAATCCACGCGCCATTGTTGTACTCCTCGGAAAGGTTCCTAACACCTGATTCTTTCGATATCCGTCGCTCTTTGGACCTGTTCGCTTCCCAGCCCGCTAATTGCTCGAAACTATCGATAATATTTTCCTGAGCCTGATACAAGAGGTACTGTTTTTTCGAATGGCAGGAATCCTCTGCCTGCTTTCTTTCTGCTATCAGTTTATTTAGCTGGTTTACGGCGTTGTTTCTCACTTTGTTAAATACATCACTTCGCCCATCTTCACACCGTTGCTGGAGAGAATTAGCCTTGTTGAAATCAGATATTTTCCAACTATGGAAATACTGAGTGTCCCCCTGCTCCGCTGCTTGCATCATTTCGGGCAAATCAGAGCATGCCTTCGGAACACCTTTTATGCTTTCAAAGATTTTCTTTTTTGCCTCTGCGGCTACAGCCGCTTGAGCCGTTCTAGCCTCCTCAGCTGCCTCTAGAGCTTTTAACCTTGCTTCTTCGCGAGCTACTACTTGCTTTTCCTTGTTCCTTTCCTTGTTCAAAGCATTTGCATAATTCTTCGCATTAAGCTGAGCAGATTTCATCTTATCATTCAGTGCTGCAACAACTTTATGTTTGAATGGCAGTGGTTTTGCGTTGAGCAAGTCAAAGTCTTTGACGAGGTTTTCTTTGTAAAAGTCCAGCAATTCCTGGTTGCTAGAGTTATTCACGAACATCTCTTTCCATTTGTCGTAGTTCCTGTAAAATCGAGAAACATTTGTCACAGCAGCAATGAGGTCCCCGTAATTTATACTGAGATTGCTATCTTGATAGTGAGACATGACAGTCTCTTTCGCTTCGTCATATTTATTTTTCAGTAGCAGATCGCTCACCTTATCGGTGAGTTCAGAGGCTTGGGCAGTAGCGACAAATAGAAAAACAAGCAATATGACTCTAATAAACATGACATTTCCTCCACTATAAAACTTTTTAAGTAACTCTTAGGAAAACAGGGACACTCTCCGGTTTTTTAGTTAATCAGGTACCTATCCCCCATTCAGCTTTCCACTCCCCGGCGGCAGAAGACTTTCACCGGTAACAACGCGTTTTCCGGTCTTGTCTTCAAGATCCAGCCGAGCCTTACGAGCAATACCGCCGCCTTTCTTTCCAGCCACCTTGTTTTCCTGCATACCGTTGGCCTTCAACGTCTCGGCGATCTGACGGGTGGAAAACTCTGCCAATGCCGTAAAGATCAACTCCGCCTCGCTCATGTGATCACGCAGGTTCTGATTCTTCAACCCTTTGAGAGACTTGTGCTCCTTCACCTTCAGCCCGGTCCACTCCCGGTGAATGATATCGGTCAAAACGGCAAACTCCGAATCTTTTCTGATCTCGTGTTCTTTCCAGTAGTCAGTCAGCTTGTTGCGGGTTTCCTGTCCGGTCATCCGCTGCTGGATCCATTTTTCGCTTCTACCGTGCTGCTGCCAGTACTCCCGGGCACGATCCAGAGATCGCGCAGGATCAGCCATGTCCTGCATTCGCTCGTAACCGACCCTGGCCAGCCAGAGTTTGATCGGCTCGGCCTTGGAGCTTGGCACCGACTGGATCAGGCGCAACAGGACCTCAGGATTGGCAACATCGGTCAGCCGCATTTTCCCATCTTCGGCAAGTAGCTTCAACCGGTTACATTTTGTAACCGTTTCACTTCCTTCTTTGTTAAGCCTATTCTTCAGAACCTTCCAGTAGTTTCTGGCAGCTTGAAAATCAGGCTGTTGCAATAGCGCCCGGATGATATCCACGACAGAGAAATACCACGTCTCCGACGGCTCATCGTAAATCCTTCGAATGTCGTAATCCTCAAAGGATGCTTTAATGATATTCATATGTGCCTCGGCCTAAATTGGACAACTTAGCCAAACAATTCTACACCTTAACCTCCGGCGTAGCTCCCAACTTCCTTAACAACCCACCCAAATCCACCCCCGGCACCAACCGGGACACTGTGTTACTGCCATGCCTTCATATCAAGAAACTCTCTTCCTTTCATACTGAGACGCGGATGGCCTTTATCAATCACAACCAAATCCAGTTTCACCAGAGCCCGCACAATATCCACGACAGAGCCCTTGGCCAAGGCCCGCACGCGCGACATCACTCCGGAGGTATCCCGTGTGGCCAGACCCTGCAGCAACGCCACCGAGGCAGTCAGCTCCGATTCCGGCAGACCACGCCAGAGCCACCTGCTACCGAAAATTGCCCCATAGGAATCCAGAATCAGGTGAGACATGGATACCGCAAAGCCAAGACCGATATGGGCCCGGTCAATGTCGTCCTGAATGGTGAAAGGGTCATCCATCCGCAGCGGACCGGCTGTCCAGCCCAGGTAATAATCATCCTTGGGCTCGTAGACATGGCCGATAGGCCCCAGCATGGCCAGGGCCAGCAACAGGTAGAGTGGCCAGAACCATCCCGGATGGGCCTGGACAAGCGGAGTTGCATAGGACAGGGCGAGGATGGCGCAGAACAGGCCGAAGGCCACCAGCAGCCAGGTTGTGTCGTCGTCCTCGCTGGTACTGCTCCTTCGGCCGCAGGAAATACGAAGCGGCCATGAACGCCAGACAGAGATTGGCCCCGGTGACAAACGACAGCCTGTAGCCGAGGTGGTCAACCACCGGTAGATCGACAAAAGCGAACGCAAAAAGAAGGAGCAGAATCAAGACAGCCACCGCCAACGGCGTCAGCACCACCGTTAAGACGGCAAAAAGAGCCGCATCACTGCGTGCGGAGGCGCAGAGCTCCCTCAAATTCGTGCGGAGTATCCGATCAATCTTCTGTTGTTCTGTCAGTTCAAACATATCTTGACTGGATCCTTGAGTTGCATATCTGTGGAAATCATAAAATCAATTGGTCACGCAACGACGCTACGACGCAACGAAAGGCTTTAAAACAATTCAGTTACGGTGTTAAGTCGCGTTGATGCTTAAGTGATTTTGCTGTTCCCAGCTTTTTTGCTTCTCGTTGCGTCGTCGCGTCGTCGCTTAGAAGCGCCTACTTTTGGTGCGTGAAACCGGTTTGGCTTTGGTACTGGCAACATCAATAATATTATTTGTTCACGGCTAACGCTTCCAGTTTCAGCTGGTGCAATTTGTCACCAACTCACTAAACGCAGCGGCACAGCAAGATAACTCAAAAAATCACCAGACCGTTAACTACGCGTTTAAAACCATCTTTCAGCAGGTTTTCACCGAAATTTATCAACAAACCCAGACGACAACCCGTCAAACGCAGGTAGGTGAGTAACTGTTTTGAATGAACCGGCTGCAGGCGTTCAACTGATTTCAATTCTATGATCAACTTTTTTTCCACAAACAAATCGGCCCGAAAGCCCTCATCAAAAACAACTCCCTGAAAAAGAATTGGAACAGCAACCTGCCGTTCAACACTTAACCCCATGTCGGACAACTGCTTAGCTAGTATGACCTCATAGACACTTTCCAATAGACCAGGACCTAATTCCCGGTGAATGTGAAAGGAAGAATCCATAACTTTGGCCGCAATTTCATTTTCAGTCACTGTTACTCCAGTTTTGGGAATATTACTCCCGCGGCGGAATTCAAAATACAAGAACCAAAATCAAAGGAATTAGTTTCACGCAACGACGCGACGACGCAACGAAATACTAAAACCAAAATCAAGAAACGTCTATGGCTGTAACATGTTTATTACAGGCTTATTCAGGATTTTTTCCTGTCAACTATTTAAAGGTTTTCGCTTCTCGTTGCGTCGTAGCGGCGTTGCGTGAGACGGGTTTTTACTGTTTTTCAGCCGTGGCTCCGGACTTCTTCATCAACCCACTCAAATCCACCCCCGGCAGGAGCCTCGACAACTGCCCCATCAACCCATCCCCAGCTGTCCCGCCACCGGTCACCAGCACATCCGGGACGATCTTGATGTTGCCGTTCTGGATGGCGGCCGCGATCAGCTCCACGATCTTGATCTGCTTGATGGCCTCTTCACCGATGGCCTCCTGCTGCTTGCTGTAGGCCTGGGCGGTGGCCTCACCGATGGCGGCGATCTTGGAGGCCTCGCCGTCGCCGATAGCTTTCAAGCGCTTGCCCTCGCCAATGCCCTCCAACGCCTTGGATTCGGCGTTGCCCTCGGCCAGGGTAATCATCTCGGTCTTTTTCTGGGTGGCCACCTTCACGGCGATTTCCGAGCGGACCAACTCAGGCTGCTGATCGGCGGTCGCCTTGGTCTTCTCCATCTCGGTGCGCTGCTCCTGAGACTTCTGCTCCATCTTGTACATCTCCTGCTGCTGTTCGGCGATAATCCTTTTGGTCTGGGTCTGCATCAGGTCTTCAGGCAGCTTGATCTGGCAGATAAGGACCGAGACGCACTCCACATGGTACTTTTCCAGATCGACCCGGGCCCGGCTTTCGGCTTTGGCCTGTTCTTCCGAGCGGCTCTGCAGAAAGTTCATGGCCGAGGCGGTCGAGGCCTGGTTACGGAAGGATGAATCAATCATCGGGTGGATGACATGCTGGATCAGATTGTCGATCGAACCGACCTTGGCCACCATGTAGGGGGCCTGATCCGGACGGACGCGGATAACGACCTTGACGGCCACCTGAATCGGGAAACCGTCCTTGGAGATGACCGTCAACTGATCGAAACGGGTATCTTCCTGATCGTCCCAGTCGATGGTGATATTGGTGGTGTCGATGACATAGGCCATGAAGGCCCGGCGGTTGAGGTAATAGCGACCCGGTCCGGCGACCTCCTCCTGAATACCGCGGAAACCCTTGGGAACGACGTACTTCTCCTTGCCCTCTTCCGCGGACGCCCCGGTCTGGGACGATCCCAGGCGTTTCTTCATCTCCTCCGTAGGATCCTCACCCACGTTGGAAACGATCACCCCGACCTGGCCGCGCTCGATGACGGCGACATCATCGATTTCCACGCTGAACATGAAGGGGTTGATGTAATAGGTGCCCGGCCGCAGCACATCCAGTTGCGGTCCGCGCTGCCCCTGCTTG
>JANNRW010000193.1:0-9563 GCA_031401815.1 Geobacteraceae bacterium
TGACAAATTCTGCCCCTGATACTGCCAGCGACAGTACAACAATTACTTCAGACACTACAGCTGACGTAACTACGACAGTCGCTGCACCTCCGACAGCCAATGGTGGCAGCACTGTAAATGTTCCGGTCACCTTCACCAACAACGGAGCAGCACCAGCCACTGGTGTCACCTACACTGTCACCCTTACTACCGGCTTGAGCGGTTTCAGCTGCACCGGAGCCACATGCTCTTACGACAGTGGCAGCGGTGTGGTTACCATAACAGGACTTCCTGCCTCTCTCAGTAGTGGTCAGACTGAAAGTATCATCATCTCCTATACCGCACCTGCTTCAGGCAGCGTAACAGTGAATTCAACCATTGCCACAACCACGACTGAATCAAATTACTCCAATAACAACGCCAGCGGCACGACCAACATGGCCGGAGTCGCTGACGTAACCACAACAGTAATCGCTCCTGCTACTGCCAATGCCGGGAGCACGGTAAACGTACCGATCACCTTCAGCAACAACGGCCCCGATACAGCTGCAGGAGTTACCTACTCTGTAACCCTTCTATCCGGATTAAGCGGCGTAAGCTGTACCGGAGCAACCTGCTCCTACAACAGCGGAACAGGAGCAGTAACTATTACCGGACTCTCTGGTTCTCTTACAAGCGGCCAGAGCGAAAACATCACTTTATCCTATACAGCCCCGGCCAGCGGCAGCGTAACTGTAACATCAAACATTGCAACTACTACAGGCCAGGGCGCAAATGCAGCTCCGGATTCAGCAAGTGACTCCACGACCTTTTACGTAGCCAGCATCGGGATAACAGTGAGAACAAATGGGACTAATAACGATGTCATAACAGGGCCAAAGATTACAATCGGCAGCACTGTAACCTGGAGTTATGCTGTGGTCAACACCGGCAATGTTACATTGACCGACGTAGCTGTAACTGATAATATTGTTGGAGCTATATGCACTATAGGTTCACTGGCACCAGGCGCAACTGCCACATGCACTAAAACTGGAACTGTTATTGCAGGACAATATGAGAACAACGGCACAGTAACCGGAAAAGATCCGTTGAACAACATCGTATCTGCTTCCAATCTGGATCACTACCTGGGCGTTGCTCTTTGTGATGTTAATGGAGATACCAAGATCAATTCTTCTGACATTACTCTGATTCTGGTAGCCCGAGGACTTTCTGTTCAACTTGGTGACCCGCGTGATTACAATAGAGACCGGATCATCACAATTAATGATTCAAATGGATGTAAACTGCTCTGCACTAAACCTGGCTGCGCACTCTAGGCAGTCTGAAAGGCAAGCGGGTAGCCGACTGGAGGTTTCAAAATCATGAATAAATTAATTTATTACTCAATAGCGGCTGCTTTCCTTGCCTTTATGCAAGCTCCATCTGCCTCTGCGCTTTCAATCGGAACAACGGCAAATGGCGTAAATAGCTGGGACGTTATCCTGTACGATGTCAATGTTACTGACATAAGCCGAATTGTTACCGCTTTTGACCTTGATGTTACATACAGCTCCAATACTCCTGTCAGTGTCTCGTTTAATTCCTATTTAGGCACCACTGAGGTTATTGCTGCGCCTGGCACCCCACTAGACTATACCGGAGCCGGGCAGACCCTTGCTTATTATGATTTACTTACCCCAGGTTTGATTGATTTCTATATGCAGCCATACTCAATTTCACAAGCCGATCTGTACACTCTTCAAAGCGGTTTGATAAATATGACTTTGGCAACATTGAACTTTTCAGCCCCTGGCGATCCAGGTCTGACCTTTGTCAACTGGTATACCGGCTCTGGCAGTGTCTATCCCAATATTAATGATATTAAGGGGTATGATGATGTTCAGATTTACCCTCCGGTTCCGGAGCCGGGAACAATACTGCTTCTTGGGTCAGGTCTGGCGGCATTGCTACCTTTTCGTCGCAGGGTAATGAAGCAGCTTACCTGAACATGAATGCTTAAATTGCTTTAGTCGTAGTTTTATATCCAATACTTGCATAAACAAAAAGGCAGCCTCTTTCGAGGCTGCCTTTTTGTTTATGTTTGCCAAAGCTGGTCTATCCCATAATGTAGCGCGAAATCAGACTTAATATCAGCGGGATGGTGACTATCCCCCCCAAGGTTCCAACTGCCAGCATGGAGGCAGCTTTCTGTGGACAGTTATCAAATTTCACGTTCAGAAGATATGCCATCACCGGACCCGGCATGGCAGCATTGAGTATAATGATGGCCTCGGATGTACGATATCCAAGAGCAGTGAGAGGATCCATCCCTTGAATCACAGGTGTCCAGCCAATGAGACGATACCCGTAGACAAGAGCAAAAGCCATCAGCGGCCCCCCGAGCAGGCGCAGAGAAGCTCCTGTCAAGCCGTCTTTGAGGGTAGAGAGTTTTGTATCACTCATTGAGTAACCAAGGTTGATAATGAGCAGAGGGATAGCACCCAGTGCAAGAACATCAATCCCCTTGTTCACAACAGCATAGGCATCACATACGAAGCCAGGAAGAGCCGGATTACAGGTTGCCGCAATAACTCCCAGGATTGCCGCCCAGAGCGCAGGTATCTTGAAAAACTGTAACAGATCTGTCTTGCCGCTGACCAGAAAGACTCCAAAGGAGTAAAGCACCATTATGTTCATCAGGTGAAACAGGATGGCCTTTGCCAAACCTTCGTTTCCGAACATCAATAGTGCAATCGGTAGAGAAATATTCCCGGTGTTCATGAAAATAATCGGCAGGAGATAGCCATTTTCGCGCACACCTGCCCGTTTCTTGAAGTAGAGAGCCAGAGGCGTCATTATGCCAATAAGAATAAAAGCTGCCCCGCCAATTACAGCAAATTCCTGAAAATCGAAGCTTCTTTTATGGAGGGATGAAAAAACCAGGCACGGTGTGAAGAAATAATAAACCATGTTAGAGATGGTTTTCTGATTCATCTCCCGGTTATTATCTAGCTTGCCGAGCATGAAACCAAGAAGCGCTATTGTGAAGGAGGGGAGCACTGCTCGTATGATAATAAGCATTTCATTTGACATTATGTTCATGATCTAGCAGCCCTCAATCTGAAAAGATAAACATCAATATCAGCAATAGCACTGTCGGCACCGAAATTATGGCAACAGCCGCGCTGACGAGAAGAGTCCCGGTCTCTGCTCTGCCAGCATTGACCCGATCCCCTGACAGTCGCATTGCAAGACTTGAAGTGGGCATGGCAGCCCCCAGAACCAGTATCGCTTCAGTGGTACGATGATCCAGATACTCCAATGCATCGTACCCTCTCTCCATGCTTATCAGCCCGGTCTTTCGGTAAAGGTAAACAACCAAAAGCGCAATCAAAGGCCCTGCGATTACCCGGAGCAGCCCGCCACTTAAGCCACCTCTTGCGTCAGATCGCTGTAACAGCCCCAGAGGATATCCGAAACTGATCAGAAGGAGCGGGAGCCCCCCCATAGCCGTAAGATCGATCCCTTTTTCGGATAGCCAGGCAAACTCCTCGATCCCTTCAGGCAAGGAAAAGGGGAAAAGCTTTGCTCCAATTCCGAGAAGCATCAGATATATAAAGGGTGTTTTAAAAAAACTTTTCAGGTCTGCCTTCCCCTCCACCATCCAGAGACCGGCAGTATGATATGCAAGAATAACGAAAAGATGGAAATAGATCGCCTTTGCAAGGCCCTCATTCCCAAAGAGCACAAATGCAAGTGGCGGGAACAGCGTACCACTGCTCATGTAAACAGTAGCAAGGATATTTCTCGATCCGCCCTGAAGCTTCTCCTTCAATACAGTAACTGAGACCAGCGTCATGACAGTTATGGTAATAAACACAGCAAGAGCGATTCGGAAGATCTCGGCGGGATCAAAAGCATGCTTGTGGAGTGCGGAAAAAGCAAGGCATGGCAGGAAAATGTAGTGTGTCAGCTTCATCAGTGTCAACTGGTGCCTGGAAGAGTCCCATCGACCTATGACTATGCCTATGAAAATAATTATTACAGTGGGGATGAAACCACGCAACATCATGTGAATCTCAAGAGGTGTAACCAGTGATGAAATAAATTCAGGCATAACAATAATCCCTTAGTAAATGATTGTAGAAAGAGAAAGAAGCTGTATAGGCAGATTTATCCCCAGCTTGTCTGCGGTTTTCAGGTTTACACTTATACTCAGATTCTGCACCCGCTTGGTAGGTATGTCCGTCGGCTTCTTCCCTTTTAGCACATCAATAGCGCTTATTCCTGCCAGCTCTCCAAGCTTTTGATAATCAGGGCCAAGCGAAATAAGTGCCCCATTCTCTTTTACCATTTCAGGAATTATTACCACTGATGGTATACGGTGCTTATTCAGAACCGTCATAATTTTGTTTGCATTAGCCTTTATAAAGGAGTCTGAAGGGAACATGACCGCGTCAACCCTTTCGCTGATAATCTTTGTGAGTGCTGCAGGTATAGCCTCCAGATCGCGCACCGGAACATCAATCACCTTGAAACCGAATTTTTTTCTCACACTTTCTATCTCTGCTTTTTGAAACTTGGGAGCAGGGTCTTTTTCGTAATATATGAAAGCCAGTTTCCTGATATTCATAACAAGAGACAGAGTTCTGAAAGCGCTCTCCATTGAAACCAGATTGGATGCTCCGGTTGCATTATTGCCTGAACTTTCCCAGCTATTGACAAGTTTCGCCTCAACAGGGCGAGCTACAACATTGAAAATGACCGGCTTGTCCTTGATCTTTTCAATTGTCATCTGAGAGGCCATGGTGCCAAATGTGTAAAAAAGATCGAATTGAGATGTATCAAGTTCGTCAATAATACTTTTCAGCTTCTCCTTGTCCTGGTTTGCATCATACACAGTAATTTTTATATCGAAATCTTTTGAGGAAGAGAGTGTGGTGCGAAACCCTTTTTCAGCAGGGGTTTCGCCACGGAAAAGAATCATGGCGACACGTTTGACTTCACGCTCTGCACCCCAAACCGGAGAGGTTGAGTATGAAGCAAAAATCAAAAGCAAAAGAACCAATCTCATCAGTCTTGGTAAATCAGGCATTTGCTGCTCCCCTGAACTTTATGGCAACCAAGGTGACATCGTCGGATTGAGGAGCACCATTGGCGTGCTGCGCCACTTCTGCTCGAATAAAGTGGATAATATCTTCAACATCTTTATTGGGACCTCTTTGAAGATCATCCAGCAACCGTGATTCTCCATACAATTCTGATTCGGGATTATTGGCCTCGGTCACACCGTCAGTATAGAGGAACAGAATGTCACCAGGTTGCATGACGATGCTCTCTGCTTCATAGGTCACATCAGGCATCGGCCCAAGAACAAAACCTGCTTTGGGCTTAAGATATCTTATACCCTCTGACTCGATTATGAGTGGGGGATTATGTCCGGCATTAGCAAAGCGCACTACTCCGGTTACGGTATCAAGAATTGCGCAAAAGACAGTAACAAACATGCAACTTTCATTGTCATCGGCAAGAACATTATTTACATACGAAAGAATCTTGTCAGGCTCTCCTAATCTCTGCGCTTCAGATTTCAACAGGGTCTTTGCCACCATCATATAGAGTGCAGCCGGCACCCCCTTGTCAGAGACATCTGCAATCAGAAAACAGAGATTCCTTTTATCAATAAAAAAGAAGTCGTAAAAATCTCCGCCGACCGCCTTGGCCGCATCCATAGTGGCAAATATGTCAAACTCCTCCCTGGCCGGAAACGCAGGAAAGATGCGCGGCAGGAGGCTTGTCTGGATGTCCGTAGCCACCTTTAATTCGCTCTGGATACGCTCCCTGGCAGCAGTAGCCTCAGTCAGGTTAGTGATGTAATCCCTTAAGTCGGCAGTCATTTTATTGAAAGTGTCTGCCAGCTCTTCTATCTCGTCTCCTGAATGTATATTTATATGGTGATCCAGGTTGCCATTGCCAATAATGCGTGCCCCTTCATCAAGAAGAATAATTGGCTCGGTCACGAGCTTTGCAGTACGTTGTGCCACAAGATACACTGCGCCGATGATAATAAAGAAAACACAACTTAGAATGAGAAGAGATGTCCGTATCTTATCGATAACCTGGGATTTGACTGTTTCAGCCTGCTTAATGATGGCATTTTCCGTAGGTACTATAGGAGCGTATACCGCCTCGACCGGCATTATAAACAGAACTGACCAGCGGGTAGCCTCCACCGGAGCATATGCAATATAAGAATCCTTCCCTTTGTACAATCCCCGCTGTGTACCTGTTCTTGATGCCAGCAGATCTTCTTCCAACTTTTTCTCTGAAGCGCCCTCCTTATCCAGCTTGAACAGTTCAACCTTTTGCGGATCAGCCCAATTTTCGCTATCAGTAGACATCCCTTCCTGAGCGATTATCTTTCGGTATCGATCCACAAGGAGGGCTGTTCCCATATTATTAAGCCGTGTGCTGATGATACGCTCATTAATGGTCTGGAGCGGCACATTGATAGCAACAACTGAAACCAGTCGTTTATTGCGGAAGACCGGGCTCGAATAATTGATCCGGAGGTTTTTGGCGATAACTCCGATGTAGGGATCGCTCCATCCAGCTCTGCCACTCTGAATGGCGCGCTTGAACCAGTCTCTCTTGCGTACATCGTAATCAGGTGATACCGGCCCCCATGGAAATCGGCGGAACAACCCATCAGGGGTAGCAAGATTAAAATCAGAAATATTGGAATTATTGGCAAGGAACGGCCTGAAGAATGTGTCCATGGATGAAGATATCTCCAGATCGTTTTTGATCCGGTTGAAATCTACCCCCTTTGCATACTGGTACACTGAAAATAGTTTGCTATCTTTAGGTGGCTCGGAAGCAGAATAAGAACGATTCCTGGAATAGACTGCGGGATTGCTCCAGAGATTCCCGGCTATCTCGGCGAGTACATTGACAGTAGACTCGATCTCCTTAAACTCATTATTGCAAAGATTGGCACGGTCGATAGTAATACGTTGCAGACCATCCAGGGTCAAGGTCTCCAGAGCCGACTTGCTTATCCTGAGAGCCTCCTGTCCTAATCCGGAGCTTGATTTGACAGAGAAATCACCCAGACGCCTCATGCCGTCAAGCGAAACTATTGCAAAACTTATCAGAGAAACTGAGGCAACTACAAGCAGCGCCTTAAGGATTCGTGAACGGATGTTACCTTTTGAAAGGAATCTGGTCAGCATGATCCTGCTCCTCTATTCAGTTCATACACAATGAAACTCAAAATATCAGTTGCTTAATTTCTTGGCCAATAATTTAACACTCTGAACGTTAGACCGTCAAAGAAATTCATTACTCTTTATGAAAATCTTGCTATGAAACAGTGTGTAAAAAAGGTTGTGTTTATTATTGGTGCTAAATTAACAACATAATATATATTCTTGACTTATGCCTCACTCTTGATATCTTTTCTCTCATTCCGAAGATTGTATTCCTGCATTTAAGGTCATCAATGAAAGAGCTGTTGCACAAACTGATTGTAATTAGCGAAGATATGGCTAAAGGGTGCTATGAGCGCCATCGTGAGCTGTTTGAGCTTACCAAATCAGGAAACTATCCAGAAGATGTTTGCAGACTGGCTGAATCTTTTGGCATGATGATGGTTAAAGTTGAGTCAAGAGAGTTTCATCTAGCCCAGATCATTGACAACCTGCGAAAGAGCCAGGCTGATCTTGCTGATGCCCAAAGACAACTTTCCAGTGAAAATCAGGCTCTAAAAAAGACAATCCGTAATAATTTTGTTGTGGATCGAATCCTGGGGAAAAGCTCTGCGATGCTGGAGGTCAAGGAGACGATCAAACGTATTGCCAACACATCTATCAATGTTCTCATAACCGGCGAAACCGGCACTGGCAAGGAGTTGATTGCTCAATCCCTTCATTTCGGAAGCAGTCGTGGAGAAGGCCCCTTTGTCGCGGTCAACTGCTCTGCAATTCCGGAAGGGATGCTGGAATCCGAGCTTTTTGGAATTGAAAAAGGGGTTGCAACCGGTGTTGACAAAAGAGTAGGAAAGTTTGAACAGGCATCAGGCGGCACTCTTTTTCTCGACGAGATCGGAGATATGCCACTCAGTGCCCAGGCAAAAGTGCTTCGCGTCCTGGAGGAGAGAAGCGTTGAAAGAGTGGGAGGACGCGTTGCCATACCAGTGGATATTCGTCTGTTGTCAGCATCCAACAGAAACCTGAAGGAAGAAGTCGCAAGGGGGACTTTTCGCCAGGATCTCTATTATCGCCTGAATGTCGTACAGATAACAGCTCCTCCATTACGAGATCGTCGGGACGATATACCACTGTTACTGGTTGAACTGCTTAAATACAGCTCAACTGTAGCCGGTCGGCCATCACTCAGATTTTCTCCGGGTCTGGTCAAGCAACTACAGGAATATCCATGGCCTGGAAATATCCGTCAATTAAAGAATGAGGTTGAGCGAGCGGTAGCATTGTCTTGTACTGATCAGATTGTATTGGATGATCTTTCAGAAGAGTTGCGAAGATTCTTTTCCCCTGCTCAACTAAGTAATATTAATAACGAGCAGCGCTTGAAAGCGAACGAAATAGAGACAATCAGGACAATTTTGATTGAAACGGATGGCAACAGGTCGGATACGGCTCGGCGGCTTGGTATTAGCCGTGAAGGATTAAGAAAGAAGCTGAGGAGATACGGTATTGATGCAGATGCTCCATAACTGGATACCGACAAAACAGAGCCTAAATCGTGCTCTGTTATTTATACTCTTGCTTGCATTCTCTGGGCTGACTTTTTCCCCGAAACCATCTTTCGCAGCAGAACTGGTTCGCGACAAAGAGTCAATGCTTTCACTTGCTGCGGCTATTGATATTGCCCTTAAAAACAACATCGGACTCAAGAACGCCTATCGCGACCGGATTATTCAGAAATTTGACCTCAGGATTGCTGAAGATAAATTTACCCCTAAACCTGTCTTGACCATAAACGCGAAAAATGACTCTGTCTCTGTTAACAGGGTGGAAACATCGACAGTCTCCGGAGGTGCCGGTCTCGCTGTATCTGAAACAATCCCTACCGGGGCACAGATCAACCTTTCACTGGGGGAGACATTATCCAGACCAGACAACAACAGCTCCACAGCTGGTCGCCCTGACGCTCGGTGCGTACGTTGCTGATGGCGAGCTTGTCGAGGCGCCCCACGCCGGTCTTGCCGTTGAGCTGACCGATCGTGAAGAGCATCTGATCTTTGATCGTCTGCTGCGGATCGCCGCCGGCGCTCGTGACCTCTCCGTCGAACACGAAATCGAGGAGCTTTGCGGAGGCGCTGGTGAACGCCTCTTCTCCGTCGGCGCTGTCGTCATCCGAGGTCGGAGCGGCGCAGCCGTAGGCGAGGACGGGGAGGAGGGCAGCAAGCGTGAAGAATGCATCGCGGATCCGCATGAGGTTCGGTGTAGCGCGCGAAGGCGCACCCGCAACCACATTTGGCGACACTTCGAAAACGTTAGCAGTTCAAGGCGCTTGCGCGCCTGTCTCCAGGCCTCAGTCCAGCTTGATGCCGTAGACGAAGCTCGGCTTCGGCG
>JANNRW010000194.1:0-2883 GCA_031401815.1 Geobacteraceae bacterium
CGCCGTCAAGCGCTTGAAAATCGATCTGGAAATAGATGGCAGACTGATCGAACCTGCCAGGAATAGATAGTTGAAAAAGAAAGGAGGTGATACACAATGAAGAATAGTCTGTTGGTGTTATCAATGGTGCTCGTTCTTGCAGCTGCCTTGGGTGGTTGTGCCACAACAGGCGACCTTGAGAAAGTTCAGTCGCAGCAAATGATGACTGGTGCAAAAGCTGACCAGGCAGCACAGGATGCGCAGGCTGCCAAGGCAGCGGCTGATGTTGCCACGTTAAAGGCAGAGGCAGCAGCAACGCGGGCAGAAAATGCTCTCAAGATGGCCGAAGAACGCGCAAGGATCGCAGATGAAAAGGCGAAGATCGCAGATGATAAAGCGATGATTGCCGATGAAAAGGCAAGGAAGGCAGACAGCATTTTCCGCAACTCCATGAAAAAGTAGGTCCGGTTTATGCGAAGCAGACGGTCTTGCAGTCAATGCCCGGGAACGCAGGTGGCAGGGGGTCACATTCCTGCCACCTGCTTGTGTTTGTGCTGCTGGGGTAGTTCGGCAGACAATCTGTCAAAACGAAGTCATCAGGCTCTCCGTCCGATGTATAAAAAGCTTTTGTCAAAGGATGATGAATGGTTCTGCAAACGTCACGCACAGCTGCAACTGCCACAAATTCAACCATGAGCATAAGACACCGCATGATGGGTAAACATCTGCATGCACTCCTAGTCGGCCTCATACTGGCGTCACTCCTGTTCTGTGGTTGCGGTCACTTCAATGAGGCATCCCGTGCCACGGCAACCTTTAAGGAAGCGAATACCTATTTCAGCCAGGGGGACTACAAGGCCTCCCTTGGAAAATATCAGCATATTATCGAAAACTATCCGTCAGCGGAAGACAGGGGTCTCTTTGAGATGGGTATCATTTATGCCTATCCGGGGAATGAGCAGAAGGATTACCAGAAATCTCTGGACTGTTTTCAGAAGCTCATCAATGGTTACCCGGAGAGCGCCTACAGAAAAGACAGCGAACTAATGGTATTTAATATCGGCAATGTCATATCCAAAGACAGGACGATAACTACGCAACAGGCACAGATAGAGGCGCTCCGGCAAGATCTGCAAGGCAGGGGAGCCGAGATCGGTGACCTGCAAAAAAGGATCGATGTCCTTGAGCAAGTGCTCAAGAGCAAAGAGAATGAAATCCTGACACTGAAAAAAGAGGGTGTTGTAATCATGAAGGGCCCATTAGACAAGATTCTGATTGAAAAGAAAGAGCGCCGCTTGATCCTGCTCTCAAAGGGCAAGGCGCTCAAGACTTACCAGATAGCCCTGGGGGGAAACCCGAATGGCCCCAAGGAAAGGCAGGGAGATAACAAAACCCCGGAAGGAACCTACGTCATTGATTCACGAAACAGGAACAGCCGTTATCACCTGTCGCTTCATATATCCTATCCAAACGAGAAAGACAAAAAGCGGGCAAAGGAACTGGGTGTTTCACCGGGCGGAGACATCATGATTCACGGCATCAAGAACGGATTGTCGTGGGTTGGTGATATGCATACAGATGTTGACTGGACGAAAGGGTGCATTGCCGTTACTGACGAAGAAATAGAGGAGATTGAAAAGCTGGCGCCAAATGGCACAGTCGTTGAGATCCGGCCATAAGACACATCGGAGAGCATGCTTGCGGCCTGTCGGGGCGGATAAGATAGGAAAATTCAGAAAAAGGGACACCAAAAATAATCAACAAATGGAGATCAACTTTGCAGTCAGGAGCTGTCTCGTACCCCAGTCAGAATTTATTCTCTACCAGACCGAAGACGGGCGTACCCGCATTCAGTGCCGCTTTGAAAATGAAACAATGTGGCTGACCCAGGCACAAATTGCCGAGTTATTTCAGACTACCCCCCAGAACGTCACACTCCACTTGAAAGCCATATTCGCCGAAGGAGAATTGAACGAGCCGGCAACCTGTAAGGATTACTTACAAGTTGCCGGGAGGGGAGCCGCGAGGTTTCCCGCAGCTTGCGGCACTACCGGCTTGAAGCCATTCTGTTCATCGGCTATCGTGTCCGCAGTCACCGTGGCACCCAGTTTCGCCAGTGGGCAACTGGCATGTTAGTTGCATTTGAATATGACCCGATTAATCTACGTAGGACAGGAGAACACTTTGACCGAACCAATCCAAAAAGGTATAGACGAAAAATACTGCTCAGAATGTGGCGCAATTATTAAAACAAAAGCCGAGATCTGTCCCAAGTGCGGAGTACGGCAGGCTTCCCCATTCTCGAACCTGGGCGCAGTCGCCCCAAACGGTAAAAGTAAGCTGGCTGCCGTTTTGTTTGCCTTTTTCCTGGGCAGCTTCGGTTTCCATAAGTTCTATCTGGGAAGTGTGGGAATGGGCGTCCTGTACCTGCTACTATGCTGGACATTTATTCCGGGAGTTCTTGGCATCATTGAGGGAATCCTGCTCCTAATCATGAGTGACGAAGATTTTAACCGGAAGTATGGCGCAATTTGACAATCTGGACTGGAGGGGTAGGTGGTACTAACTACGTCTGAAATCAGTGATCTTCAGAGAGCAAAGGCACTCCTGGAAAACCCCGGGATTGCCGCCAAGGTCAGCAACTTTGTCGGTACCCCCATCGAGGCGGTGCTCAAGAAACTGCCCGAGTCCATGACCGCGACGGTCAATGAGATCGCCCGCAAATCAATCGAGAAGGCCCTTGATATTGCTTTGATGACCATGGACAAGGATGATCATGGATCATCATCGAACTGGTGGCATAAACTCGCCGTGGCGGCAACCGGTGCCGGGGGCGGCGCATTCGGACTGCCGGCATTGGCAATCGAGCTTCCGGTATCCACAACCATCATGCTTCGATCCATA
>JANNRW010000195.1:0-14264 GCA_031401815.1 Geobacteraceae bacterium
TAAGAATTGGTATTCAAACGTAAGTCACAGTCTTTTTAATTCTGACAAAATCATTTTTGGTTTTTTAATATTTTTGCAATTAGAAAAATCAAAAAACATCAAAGCGACCTTGGCCTTAAAAGCTGCGCTGTGACGTGTACGATGTTGTTGCATTGAACTCTCCTTTTGAAATAGCGAGGTTCATTGCTTACACACATGTCTCAGAAAGCGCAACCACTTCAATCTATCCAGATAAGTTCTTAAATGTACTTTATATGATGCATTAATTGCTTCCCAGCTCTCCTGGAGGTGATCGATAGCATGTTGTGTCGCTTGTAGCTGAGCATTTCTTTTGAATTCAATTTCTCTCTGGTGTTTTTGGGGATCATTAGTGGCCCTTTGGATATAGCTGTCGCACGCTCTAATACCATTTATGTATCCTAGAAGTCTGTGGTCCATTCCTCCGCGTAGTAGGTCATAAATCGCAAATTCAAATTGCGTGAACTCTGAAAAATCAAGGCTTTCCAAGATGGTTCTCATATGGTCTCTCTGACTTCTACCGGTCTGACGAGCGCGTAAGGCTTCATCACATATTTCGCGAACTGATTTTCCAATTTCAATGTTAGATTTTGCTTCAAGGAAAACGTTATTGAAGTTGTCAAAAGTTTCTTTTGCCATTTTGTACAGTTCGGCTGTCACCTTTTCAAAGTGTCGGTCTTTTCGAAGTTTTCGGCCCTCAAGCAGTTTGATTAGCAGTTCTGCAATTTTGGTTAATGGTTCCATCATCTATCCTCTTGTTCGGCGTGTCGCGGCGTGACCTGCGCGGCGGTGTTTGCCGCGTCAGGGTCCACGCCGGTGTTGAACGTGGTATTTTCGCTATAATATTGGTAGGCAGAAATTGAGTCCCATAGTTTTGAGCACACGCTTTGCTAGTTTTTCACTCGCCTCCCATCCACCAGTAAAGTCCTCGCATGGTGTTAGTGCTATCGTCACAGCAGCCACAACTCCCGCGTCAATCTTGTTTCGAAGACATTTAAAAAGAGTGTCGAGATACTCATCAGAAACCATGATTTTGCATCCTTCATCATCTTTATAGAAAAAATAGTCAAGGTCGATATCTACGATCCATGGCTTATGGTTCTCGTTGAGCCAGTGATCGAAATTGCCGGGAAGATATTCTACTTCTGACTTCATGAAACGAGCGTGATTTGGCTCGTCTCCGTCACCCTCATGCGTCGCAAAGTAGCATTCGGCGGTATGCTTGCCGAACACTGCGAAGTAAATTGACAAGAAATTGTCCCAACGGAAAACAGGCGTGTCGACTTTCCCTAATGGTGTGTCAGCCTGATACGAATGGCTCATGTACTCTTCAATTGACAATGTCCATGATGATGGCAGGTGAGCAAGCCACTCATCTAATCTACTTTGGAGACAATCGGTATGTCTATCGATGTGAAAGATCGAGTGTGAAGATCTTAGATCTATCTCTTGGAGCCAGCACCACAAGGCAGCACGATGATTGTCCATCACGTACACACATCCTTGTTGCCATAAAAAATTATGGTCGTATGCTCCAGAATGATTGCGTCCTTTAAAGGGAATGAGCCACCTAGTGTTTTCGGGTTTCATTTTTTCCTCGTTCAACGGGGCTGAGGGTGTGCGGGCTTCACCGCACCACCCGATGGTTAGGGCTTCAAAGTACCTTTGCAGTCGGGACAGATCATGTCAGTGCAATCTTCTGCATAAAAAGATTTTTCGCAGTCAATGCAGGTTAAAAAGCCTTTCACCGGCACTTTATTCGCTTGAATTATATCCTTAGGCTTTGAAAAACTTTCGCTTTTATTTGATTGAGCAGCCCAGCGAATAAGAACAGTCCATCCACAACCCATCATCAAAAAAAGAACGCCCCACCACAACGTCCCAAAAAACAAGGAACCTTTGGTGATTGCCTCGGCTGAACCGCCATAAAACATTGAAAATGGTAATTCAGATAACATAAACAACCAGCAACTACTCTCTGCACATGCGAAATCGTAGGGAGTTGAATCAAAATTAGTTACAACAGCCCAATAAGCAATGTGAGTAATGACGCCGATTATGAAATATTTTGTAATTGATTTCATGGGTTCTAGTTTAGTGCCCTAACCAACGGGGCTGAGGGTGTGCGGGCTTCACCGCACCACCCGATGGTTGGACTTACACGCTTATTTAGCAGACTCTGAGGCAATAGCATTGTATTCATCAACTATCCGGTCAAGCTTGGGGAATGCAGTTTCTTCAAAGCCGTCAACACATCTCTTTGCAGCAAATGATCTGTCAATCACTGCATATTGAAGTAAAATTCTTAATCCATTTGCGGCCTTTATTTTGTCCCAAGTGCTAATGTTGTTTGCTTTCTTGGCCTCAGCCATTTCAGTAAACATTATTTCAAGCTTTGCGAATTTCTTTAATGATGCTCTCACAAACTTAGAACAATCCGCATTGGGATCATTCTTGAAGTATGGTAAGTCCTCTGGCTTCATGTTTTTGAAAGCCTTGTCAGCCATATCCTGCATCAATCCATTGATTGACGAAAAATCGTTCAGATCTTTATCGCTTGCGTACACATGCTCAATGGTTCCTTGAGCAAAAGAAAAGAAAAGAAAACATATGAACAACATGGCTCTTCTTCTCGGCATAAAGGGGAGGGTTATTGCCATATAATAATGACTCTTCATCATTCAATCTGACCTGCTCTATTCTGCATATTCTCTAAAATGGCTAAATTTTCAATTGCAGTTTTATTATTCTGCTTAGCTGCACGAGTTAGATGCAATTTTGCCTTTTTCAAATCAGTCGGAACATAAGTGCCGGTCATATAAAACCAGCCTATACGATTTTGCACATAGCTATCGCCAAGATCTGACGCTGTCAGGTAATCTTTCGTCATTTTATTGTAATCTTTGAAATGCGACTCGTAAAGCCAGCCGCGCAGATTATAACCATCCGAGTACTCTGGGTGGAATTTTATCAATTTATCCACAAGTAGAAGATAAAAGTCGAAGTGATTTCCGTTCATTGCAGCCCGAACTGCCCAATCCAAATCATCAGGATTATTGCTTAGATCATAAGCTTTATAGTAATAGTCGCTGGCTGCTCTGTACTCTTTCCCGTAACTGGCAGATTCGGCTAAGAGGCAGAAGTAATTACTTTCGATGCGTCTTTTAAACTCTCGACTCATATTTGATTTTTTGCATTCGGATATAAATTTGTCCATTTGCTTCTCATCGCCACCCCATTTTGGTGTGATGCTCACCAAATACTCATATCGTGGGAAATATGCCGTTGAATCGATTTCTAAAGCAGAATTGAGCAAAGAATGTTCCTGCTTATTGTTTAATCCTTTAGCAACTTTTATCAGATAGCTGTAGCTTACTATCGGCTTTGCATTCAGTTTCAGAGAGTTATCCAAATCTGCTTTTGCCTCTTTAAGGAGTTCCTTGAAAGCCTTAAACTGCGAATCTGTCGTGTCCTTAGCGTAATTGTCCCCGCGGCTTTCCCATGCAGCAGAAACACGTTGAATCCCACGGGCCAGCAAAGCAGCATACGATTGAGGAAAACTCTTTACCCATTTGTCGAACCGTGAATCGATACGGGGCATCTTGCTGAAGCATGAAAACTTAACTTGCAACTCATCAGCAGTAATTTTGTCTTTCGCATACAGGGCAAGGTAGTTGTTGTACTTGATCTCAAGAGCAGAATAATTCTCTTCTGTAAGTTTGTAATAAGTATTTTGATCAAACTTGGTATCCTCCGTGATACCGCCAAATGTAGCAATGGCTAGATGCGGTTGGATAAGGAGTAAAGAGGCAACGGCAACTATCGCCGTTACCAGTAATTTTAGATTAAAATTATTCGTCATAGATTCCTCCTTTTGTACCGGGTAGGAGGGGAGCCTTGCGGCTCCCGACCCCCCTTAGAACCGTACATGAAAGTTTCCCCTCATACGGCTCAAGCACTCCGAAAAGTAACCCTTGTTGGGTCACCCGCCCGCTCGAATTACCAAACGGACTTTACGTTACTGACCAGCAGTCTTCAGCCCGAAGGCAGAGGGCGCACCAGCTAATCTTGCGATTGCCGTCCATTGCTTTCCCTCTTGAAAAAGATTCTCCTGACTTCCACGTAATGGAGCACCGGCATAGGACGTCAGCTCTCTTTCGAGCCGGGTAATGTTTCAACCCGTATCCGTCCCGCTACAGGACGGCCTTCGCTTCTTCCAGCCTCTCCAACCCGCATCCCCAACAGTGTGCCTTGCGGTTTCACCTGCCCCGATGCTTTGAGGCGGAAATACGGGGTTTCCACGTTCTACGTTCTCATCTTAACGGACAACTTAGGTGCAGCCTGAACGCCGGTGGCTCTACAATTCCCGTGCAAGCACGTTGACGACTTGCAACTTGGCCACGCATGTAAGCGCTGGGAAACATGCATGTCCCCTATTAACTCCCGTAGGGTGGTGGCCCATCTGACGGCGCGTCTTCGACCATTCGTTTAATCTCACCATATTGTCCTGCCCTAGCCCTTAACCGGATGGAATTTCCAGAGGGGTTCTCCTGTCGCCATTTGAACCCAATTCGGTACATTGTCGGTGAGGCTCCACACCAGTTACACGGCGCGTAACCAGCATGCTCACCTAGGACGCTGTAGGGGATACTACAGGTGCTTGACGGAAGTTTCCGAAGTATTATCAAACACATATGAAAACGCGACATCGTGTCGCGATCAACGATTCCGGCCTTGACCTGCCGCCCGGCAGTTTGGGCGGTCATGGTCCGAGGCCTAGTTAGATGCTAATCTCATCTATGGGCAAGTCTCATTCTTAAAACAAGTGAACTCTTCCGGTACCACTTTCATACCCGCGATGTATTTGTCATACGCTACAGGGTTTTCTTTGTAGATCGTCTTCATCAAGACCGGAATCTCATATGCATACTGGCCTCGAAGTATATTTTGTTCAACAATGCCCTTCATAAGCTCCATTTGTGATCGAAACTCAAGATTCTGAAGATGCTGTTCAAGGAAGTATTCGATCGATACCGTACGTTTAAGTGACTTGAGCGTGCTTTGGAACTCATTTATGCGGGAGAAGGTTTTAGAACGCGATCGTAACAATATGTAAAGGTCTGAAGCATAACCTTCTCTATCATCTTTGTAAGGGTGGGATGCACGGTCCGAGAAATACTCTATGGTGTTATTATCACCGAATTCTAGAATCGGATCGAAGATGCATTCATGGTTTTCTCCTAGAATGAGTTTGGGTAACTGCCGATTTAAGTTCGCACTGACTGTTGCTGGCTGAATTTTGTTGTTTGTGATCCATTTCTTGTATTCAACCAAAGAGGCAGGAGATGAACACTCCAGCAGTTTGCTGATGTCCTGCGCAAAAGACATGCTGACGCTACGAAGTACGCAAACGATGGTAAGCACTATGATACTAAGATTTTTCATCATTATCTCATTTAACGGAGCCGGAAATCACCGGCGGTTTCAGGCCGGTGCATTTCCGTGGTTGGGAAATTCCACATCCTTAAAAAAGGGAAATGGAGCGTTATCCCTTTTTCTCTCCCCTTACATTGAATCAGGCCCATTCATTTCGAATCTACATTTGACTAGAGTGTATACGAAGAAAGAAGATAACATTATTGCTGGAAACCAGTTACGAGTTGAGACAGTAAATATGATTGCAATGAACATTGCCAAATTACCAAAAATATACATGAACAAACCACGACGCTTTGCTTCTATCTCAGTTTTAAAACCGAGAACTGACATTTTTGAGTAAAATTCATTTGCACATTGCTTGGTCTCATCATAAGAAGATGGCAAGTTGGGCTGACTTGAAAAAATCGAAATTAAACACGCCTTTTTTGAATCTTTTACCTTTAACCACGTATAAAAATCTTTCCTACGCCCTGAGGTCCCAATCCATATAACTTGTGATTCCTCTTTTCTGAATCCAAGTTGATTAGATTTTTGTTCTGAATCTCCGATTGATAATTTAATGCTATCCTCGTTAAAACTAAGAATGGCCGGATCAAACCCTCCGCAAGTGAAAAAACGAAAAGATCCACCATTGATGAAATGCGCATTGTAAGATCCTATTATCTTTTCTTCACAGCTTGAAGCAGGTTCCTTTAATTCAACGAAAGAGTCAGTAGCATTTTTGTGGTGTTTTGTGATCGTAAGTTCTTCTATTCGCTCTTCCTCGGTTAATTGATCGTTCATTTTTACCTCGCCCAACGTTTTAGCCAATGAGCCGAGAGCATCAGCGAGACGGCTCAAGTGGCTGGTTAGATAGCTTTACTTGCGAGCTGCTACTTCTGCTTAGAAAGGCCGTAACTACTGGAATCCATAGCCCAACTACCAGATAGTCAGTAACCTCAATCCAGCCAAGGTAAACGGTCCTGATGACCGCCCACGAAAAAACTACACCCCACAAAATCGACAACAAACCAACTAGTATTGAATTAATTTGGACGTTTTTCCTGTCATAACGTAGGAGGAAACCTGCTAGAGATACGCCGATGAGTGCAACCACAAACAAATGCCTGATCTTTAGCCATAAGAGAGACCCTTGAGACTTCCTTTGGAAAAGTGACAACAGCCATTCAGGGGCATCATGAAGCGGCAGATACTTCAGCGCGTAGGAAATGCCAAAAACATAGACAAGTACAACGCCAATTATGATCATTGTTTTTTTCATTTATATTTTCCATCTAACGGGGCTGCGCTTGACCTGCCGGGCGGGTGTTTGCCCGGTCATGGTCTTGGCGCGTGTTGGGCTATTCCTTGTTAATACTGCTTGTTGCCGAACTCTTAGTTCCTGCTATCATCCAAAATACCAGAGCTGAAATAAGCCCATTCATTGCTAGAACATACAGATATAATGACATCCCTCTTCCCGCCATATGAAGAGCAAATTTAGGTGCTAATAAGAATATAGGTAGGAGACCCAGAATAATTCCACTAATCAGTGTGGATGTTAGGTTGAATAATGAGAACTTTCGTAAGAGCACGAATAAAGGTATGCCTAATAATCCTGCTACAGCGTAGGAAATCGGAAGCGAAGACATAGCTGTTTGCATCAATACTGGCAGAAATGAAGAGTTAGTATGTTGGAGAGAATAACAAAACGACGGTAACGTGGCAAAGAAAGGGGCAATAAGAAAGCCAGATACTACTTGAGGTAAATTTGACTCCATCTTACTAAAGTTCTTAACGTTTATTGTCACAAGCCTTTCAAGTCGGTTAATGTCATCAGAGGATTTGAACGCATGATATGGAAACCAGTTAAACAATTGAGGAGTAATAAATAAGAGAATGCCGCTTGCCCCTTTACGGGCACTTGTTATTGAATCCCAATGCGACATTCCACCGGTGCCATCACTCAAACTGTAGACCAACTCAGTGGAAGTAATTTCCCATTTCACCGTTTTGTCACAAAGCGCTGCACGATAACGTATAAATTGCCTTGTCTGATACCAAGGGCTATACAGTATTGAAACACCTCCAATAAGAAGCAAGCAAATACCATACACACCAGTATCGACTGAAAATCCTTTTTGCAGGCTAACCAAAACGGCAATAAGCAATGATGCGATTAATAGCAATACCCGAAAAATATTGCGAAAAACAATCCTAGTTCCGACTGCAGAGTAGTCCTTATATGCCGCTTTGAATTCTTCCGGTGTCCAGGAAAAAGATGCTGTAATCTGTTCCAGTTCATTATTATCATTACTTGTCATTATCGCTCCGTCAACTTGTCTCATACATATTTCAGTTTCTTTTTGCTCAACGTCTCAAGGCACCAGCGGCGGAGCGTCAGCGGAGACCGCTGTTGCCGCTTGTTGAATCTTCTATGTCAGTTTCGGGGCGGGTGTTTCAGCTCTATTCTGTCTTTGGCAGTTCCTTCTGCGTTATGAGAGTAAACGTTGGAATAGAGTAGGTTGCAGAATAACCGACCTTGTTTTTCTGATAAATAAGGCTAATCCTGTCTTTGCCGATTTGGGAAATACCTATTAGATTTTCAACCTTATCAATTACAACTTTGTAATTACTTCCATCAAAGTTGGACAACGCAATTGATGTTAAATCTTCGCTGGTCAGCTTTTTGTCGTCATTTGTATCTTCGGTAACTACCTCATACGCGATACAGTTAACATTCTTATTTCTATATTCCTCGTCCTCTGGCAGTAACTTGTAGTTTGTAATCATCTGTTTGTTTGCTGGGAAAAGCCATTTAGACTGGTTGGTTTCGCCATCAACGAATAACAGATTCCTTCCTGAGTATGAATCACTGTAGGAGTGCAAACCGGATTTCATGCTTGCAACGCCAACTTTCACGTACTCGCGCTCAGACACAAGCGGGATCAAGAGAATTCGTTCTCTTATTTTTTGAGCACGGCCCAATCTCCACTTTTCTTGTCCGTCTGGGTCCTTTGCTACATTGGTTATCGCTGGCTCCTTCTTCCGCCACAATCCTTCAAGGGCGCTACCACACATCATTAATATTGCAATGATGATAGCCAACATCATTGCAATTCCGTTGAACCGCCAAACAAACTTGAAGAACTTGTTGTTTTCCACTTGCCTCTCCTTCTTTATGATTCAACGGCTCGGCAGGTGACCCGCATCGCCCGGCCTTTTCGGGCGGGGCGGTGTCCACCTGTCTTGTTGGGAAATTTCCCTTTTCTCTTCGTAAGCCACTTCAAGTTAGATAACCTGTCATGCCGCGTCATATGCGGCTTCACAGGTTTTTTATGTTTATTGGTTTTTGTAGCCTTTTTATGCCTTTTTATATTTTGTCAGCCGGTTTGCTCCACCAGCTTGCTTCTCCGGCAGTGAAAGCAGAGCCAGCAATTCCGGTTTATTTGCTCAGCGACAAGTTCACACGCCGCGAAACGCTCGGCGTGGAACGACGTGTCAGCTTTTTATTGTAGCCACATCACATATCGGACATGGCCTGTATCACTATTCACCATAAACACCCAGATTGTTTTTTCAGCGGCATATATAAAGGCATAATAACCGGCCTTCTTCTGTTCTGCGATGTAGCCTTTCCAGCGATCAAACGGCGGTTTCTGCCTTGAATATGGTGTCAGATGCTTCAGAAACTCATTTGTTTCTTTCGGGTCATACCGAAACTCACCTTCCGAGATATTGGTGTCAAGATCATTTGATGTCGTAATTTCTTTTGCTGATGTCGGAATAAAACTTGGCAGCCAGCCTCTTTCAAATAGTTTGTCAGCCTCAGCTTGAGCACGTGACGGGTAGTGGTCGGTGACAGTATCGTTGCATCCTCCGAAAAGGAAGGCAGTGAGCAAGAAAATATATATGCTTTTGATATTCATCTATTCACCTAACGTCTCAAGGCGCCGCTGGTTGAGCGTCACCACGTATACTTTTCGACTCGGATTCCTTTACCAGTCTGATGAACAACTCGCAGTTTTGAGTTCTTTACGTCAATGTGCCAATCAGCCGCAAAAGGGACATTAGCCAGCTTCTTTAGGTTGTTACCTCTCTTGTCTGAAACAAATAGATCTGTTGTTTTTGAGTCATTGTTTGTAACTCCGACCAATAGTTTGTCTCTTAGATCTCTTTTAGTAACATTGGTGTTATTTAGGATGAAACTTGAATTAGTTTCACCGTTAAATCTGACGCTACCGTCTTTAAATCCTGTTTCAAAAAGCACAACTGAAATTCCTTCTTTTACTGGTTCTTTGAAAAGAAGGGTGTACGTCTCTTTAGCAGGATCATAGACGGCAATATTCACAACAGCACTCCTTGAGGAGCTGCTGAGAAAACCTCCCTTCCCCGGTTGTGCTTCCACCGCCTTGTAATACAGGCCTGTAACGGGGTCGTAGGTGTTAATACGCGGTTCATAGTAGTCGCCGGCAAATGCAGATGTACAAATGAAAAAAAGTAGCCATCCTGTTAAGTATTTCAATTAATCCTCCTTTGCGCTCAACTTATTATTGATCGTTTAGAGCCTGTCATCTACCTGTAGATAAAAGCATCTACCCGTAGATGAAAGCATATATCTGTAGATGACAACTTTTAATATGCCTGTAGATAACTTTTTGATTTTCACAATTTATCCTTACTTATCTTTTTCATCTACCTGTAGATTATTTTCCAGTGCAGTACCCATAATACTTCCATACTTAATGAACCAGAGCTGTTTTTCGGGGTTCCATTTCGCACCTGCCGCTTTAGCTTTTGCCCTTAACTCCAATTCATAACCTTCAATCCGCAGAGGAACCAACCTGTTAACATCGAATCGCAGTGGCGGCGGCGTCCAGTCGGTTCTATCAATTATCAACTCAACGGTCTTGAACCGTTGTCGGGTGACATCGTCATAGCGGAATCGTATGCAGATGAGTGAATCACCGTAAGTTTCTGTTAGCTTTTTAGTCCCCTTTTGTCCTGATTTGAGAATCAGTCGCGTTTTCATCATGATATCCTCTCTCCTCTCATGATTCAGCCGGGTTATATCACATTTGCGGCTGTTAAAGAATATATTTTTAATGATGTTCGTTGTTGACAATAATGCATTAAGTGGATATGGTTGTCAAGAGACAACCTATGCGTTAAAAATGCATTTAAATTACTTTCACTTCAAAGGAGATCAATCATGACATCGGTGCCAAATACTGTTTTCAGTCAATATGAATCAATTCTCAAGAAGAGAAATATTCCCCCTTCCTGCTATCCGGATTACAAAAAGTGGCTGCGGTATTATCTCGATTACTGTGCAAAATACCCGCTGCCGGAATCAAAGTCTGAACGGGTGCAACTGTTTAGCAAAAAGCTACAGATGAAAAAGCAGTCTGAACAGCAGCGACAGCAGGCAATCCATGCGGTGTTTCTGTACTATGAAATGCTCAGCGAAGGTGGTGCACGTGATTGCGAATCAATTGCAGAATCTATCGATCAGGATGGTCTTAGCACTCCACCGGCATCGACACCGGAAGAGCCAATGAATATGCAGCGAAAATCACAATACTGCGACGCGGGGTATCAGGTGAAATCTTCTTCGCCGGAGTGGGATGCCGTGCTGGAGGTTATGGCTGGCGAGATAAAGGTACGGCATTATTCTCGCCGAACACTTAAAACTTATGCCAACTGGTCAAGGCAGTTTCAACGATTTCTGAAGAACAAACCACCTCAGGAATTATCATCAGAAGATGTAAAGGCTTATCTGACATTTCTGGCAGTCAAATGTAAAGTCGCGGCATCTACCCAGAATCAGGCATTTTGTATAGGTGTTTAGACTGAAGGCTGAAGACTGAAGGGAAAACCAAGAAAAGCAGACAGAAGGGGTAAGCGATGAGAGACCATACAAAATTGAAGGCATTTGAATTGGCTGACGATGTGGCGTTGCTGGTTTATCGAATCACGGCGGGATTTCCGAAGGAAGAGCTTTATGGGCTGACATCCCAAATGCGAAGGGCAGCGGTTTCTGTCCCTTCAAATATAGTAGAAGGTTGCGCCCGTGATAGTCAGGCTGATTATCTGAGGTTCCTTTCAATTGCTTTCGGCTCTTTGCGCGAGTTGCATTATCAACTGAGTTTATCTGTGCGATTAGGTTTCGTGACAGAGCTGGATTTTTCTCAGATTGAAGCTAAAATAATCGAAGCAGAGAAGGTCTTGAATTGCTTGATCAGGGCATTGAGAGAAGATTAGAAGCCTTCAGCCTTCAGCCTTCAGCCTTCTACCTTCAGTCTTCAGCCCGATTTTCATGCGTTCCGGTACGGACGATTAAAGAGCCGATGAGCCCGCTGGATATTTGAAAAAAGGTGAAGTGTGAAGAGTGAAGGAGTGAAAAAGGCGGTTTGAGTTATTAAATCGTTGAGTCGTTGAGTTGTTGAGTAAGAACTTTTTCAAACCTTCTGAAAGACCATATTCGTCGCGTCGTCGCGTCGTCGCGTGAGGCAGGTTTAAGTTTTCGGCTTGTATATTTTTACCTTCAGCCTTCAACCTTCAGCCTTCAGCCTAACTGCCGATATATCCCTGTTACTTTCCCGATAATGGCAATATCCTGCTTGCCGGGGGTGATGATGATCGGTTCCATTGTTGGATGTTCGGGCTGGAGGCGAATCTTGCCCCGTTCTCGGAAGAAGCGCTTCAGGGTTGCTTCGCCATCCACCAGAGCAACTACAATATCTCCTTTTTCTGCTGTTGTCTGGGGGCGAACGAGTGCCAGATCCCCTTCATGGATGCCTGCTGCGATCATGGAATCACCCTTGACACGGAGGAAAAAGCCGTTTTCGCCCTTGTGCTGTGACAGGTCGATGGAAAAATAACCTTCAATGTCTTCCAGAGGGGGTTGAGGGGAACCGGCACGGACAGTGCCGACAATGGGAAGGGAGACAGCAGAGGAGGTTGGCGGTGGCAGAATGACGCCACGGGCGCTACCCTGACGACGGACGATGCACCCCTTTTTCTCCAGCGCCTTCAGATGCTTCATTACCCCCAGAGTGCCATTGATACCGAGGCTTGCAGCTATCTCACGCTGGGACGGCGCATTGCCGAAGCGGCTTAAGTAGTCGTTGATAAAGTCGAGAACCTGTTGCTGGCGTTTTGTTGGTTCGATCATGATGCCTTTGTATATACTTTTGCAGGGGTGGTTGTCAAGTAGTAACCTGTTGAGTGGTTGAATCGTTGAGTGGTTGAGTGGTTGAGTGGTTGAGTGGGGGGTTTTGTGACGGGGTGTGCATTTTTCATTCAGCCACCCCGTACGGACACACCTTCTCAAGTTCCGGAATAAATCATTCTCTAGCAATTTCATAGCGAACCATGAGGGAGGAGATGAACATGCTTGTTAAACGACACATCAAGGCACGAACTTGACCTTGTGATCGAGCGGGGCGACGGCAAAGTGCTCGGAGTTGAAATCAAGGCTTCCATGACCGTGAAGCCGGAGGATTTTTCAGGCATCACGATCTCATCACTGTTGTAGGCAGGAAACGGCAATTACGGGGATGAACAGAGGCTGTTGCATCAGAATAGACCTGCCAGCATTTTGATCCCCAAAATGTACAGCAACCCGGCAAAAATCATTTTCAACCTGGCTACCGGGAGTTTGTGGGCAAGTTTGGCACCAAGCGGGGCTGTAGTTACACTTGCCAGTGACACAAACAAGAGCGCCGGAAGATAGATGAAGCCGAGTGAATAATTCGGCAAGCCATCAACATTCCAGCCATTCAGAGCATAGCCGGCAGCACCGGCCAGAGCGATCGGGAAGCCAATGGCAGATGAGGTGCCTATTGCATTGTGCATGGTAGCGTTGCAGCGAAGCAGAAATGGTACGGACATGGTTCCGCCGCCTATCCCTACGAGGCTGGAGATAGCGCCAATCAAGGTTCCTACACCAAAAATCCCGGCAGAAGAGTAAGTCTTTTTTATGGTGGGTTTGACATGCATGAATATTCTGGATGCTACGTAAAAAAGGAATACAACAAAGAATATTTTCAGATAACTGGTTGAAATCTGCGCTGCCAGCCAGGAGCCTGTAAATGCTCCGATCAGAATGCCGGGCGCTATTCTGAACGCCATTGGCCAGAGTACTGCACCACGCTGATGGTGCGCCCTCATACTTGCAAGAGAGGTGAACAGGATTGTGGCAAGCGAAGTGCCAAGCGCCATGTGTAGAATGTGCGTTTCCGGCAGATGCTGCGCAGTAAAGAGAAAGGTCAGGATCGGTACGATTATGATTCCGCCGCCAAGCCCGAACAGCCCGGCAAACATGCCTGAGGCAATACCGGTTAATCCATATGCCAGCAGATAAATAATCACGAAACCTCATAAAGTTGCCGGGAAATTGCCACAGATCGCGCCGCAGGAGATAAGGGGTACTATTTTGAAGAGTAGAACTTCACCCCATTATCATAAAAAACCTTCTGCGCATTTTCTCCCCCCAGTGCATCAATCACAAGGTCAAAATCAGCATCCTCGTAAGGGCGTGGTGCTCGTGTTGAGGGGAGATCAGTACCGAACATGAGTGACTCGGGATTTGCGGCATAGAGCGCTTTTAGAGCTGTTCGCACGTCAAAGTCAACCCTTCCGAAACCTGTTGCCTTTACATGGGCACCACCTTCAACAAGTTTCAGAAGTGTGCTGAAGCCTTCTCGGGATAGTCCAAGATGATCAATGCTGACAGCCGGAAGAGCGGCCAATGTATTAAAGAGAGCTGAAAGCTCTCGTGAGTCAACATACAACTCAACATGCCAGCCAGCAACTTCATGAAC
>JANNRW010000196.1:0-4778 GCA_031401815.1 Geobacteraceae bacterium
GGCACCTTCACCCACCCCTCAATCCCCTCCCGTCAAGGGAGGGGAGGCTAAATGCAAAGACCAAACCGGAAGTTGCTGATCGGCACCCTGAAAGTCAAATTTATATCAAACTGCAAAAGTAAGGCGAAGTTACCAGTGGTCAGGCAGTTCGTCAAAAGTTTTTCTCAAGACAGATAATTGCCGCTGTTGAAAATTCCGCCGCAACGGAATTCCTGAATCTCTTTGATTTATATCATATTACCTTCCGATCTATGCGTTAGTTCACAGCCCCAGAGATTCAGGTTTCTTACCGGCATCCGGGAAGAAGAGCGGTGCGCCATATTTTGCCGTGCCGAAAATACTGATGATGTCCTGTGCTTTATTGGAGACCATGAAGTCAGCGAACGCCTTGCCTCCATCTTTATTGACCTTGTGCCAGATGCGGGTGTTTAGTTCAATGACATGGTAGATGTTAAGCAGCTTGCTGTCCCCTTCCAGAAGGACGACCAGACCAAGGTGCTTCTGTAGCGTCAGGTAGGTAGCACGGTCTGTCAGGGCATACCCCTTCTTCTCCGCTGCCACGTTCAGCGCCTGTCCCATACCCAGGCCGGTCTGCTGATACCATTTCTGCCCTTCGGGATTCAGGACGGCGCTCTTCCATAGTGACTTTTCCTTGGCGTGGGTGCCGGAATTATCACCTCGTGACGCAAAAATCGCGCTGTTTCTGGCAATCCGCTGCAAGGCATCAACCGAACTGGCCGCTGCCTTTACTTGTGCCGGGTCAGCTGCCGGGCCGACAATAACGTAATCATTGTGCATGACGAGACGGCGCGTAACGCCAAAGCCATTAGCCATGAATTTCTTCTCTGCTTCGGGCGAGTGAACCAGCAGCACGTCAGCCTCCCCCTTTTCCCCCAGCTTCATGGCCTGCCCGGAGCCAACCGAAATAGTCTTCACCCGGTAGCCACTTTGCTTCTCAAAAACCGGCAGCAGTTCATCCAGCAGGCCGGAATCCTGAGTGCTAGTGGTGGTTGCCAGGATGATGATTTTACTGAACGGCTCAGCCGCCGGACTTTGCATCGGCAGGCTCAGAAGGAGCAGCGAAGCGATAACGATCAGATTGAAACAACGCAGTATGGTTTTCATAATGGTTCTCCGGTGAAAGACCAATAAAAAACGGCTCGCTTTTCATGGGAAAGGAGCCGCAACAAAACGGTACTTGAGACCGTTCGTGATAGCGCTTCCCCTTTTCAAAAGGAGGGCAATGCTGTTTCCGGCATCACCCGCAGGTCGGTCGTCATGAGGATTTCTCCCTTTTAGACGCGACGACTCGGAGACAGGCTGATAATTTCTGGGGAGTATATGCAGTTGGAGCTGATTTGCGCAAGGGATTTATGGACAGAATTTTATCGACAGGAATCTGAATGTAATGTAATCGGAAAAAAACTGTCGCTAATTATATAAACGCTATTTCGGAAACCAGTGTTCCTGAAACCAAAAAGCTACATGCACCAGGCCGATCATCACCGGAACTTCCACCAAGGGGCCGATAACCGCAGCAAAAGCAGCGCCGGAATTCAGGCCAAAGACAGCGATAGCCACGGCAATTGCAAGTTCGAAGTTGTTGCTGGCAGCGGTAAAAGCCAGTGTGGTGGTCTTGCTGTAGTCAGCCCCCAGCTTCCTCCCCATCCAGAAAGAAACCAGGAACATGAGAATAAAGTAGACGCCGAGAGGGATGGCGATACGAACGACGTCCATAGGTAGTTGGACGATCAGGTTCCCTTTGAGGCTAAACAAGACCACGATGGTGAAGAGCAGGGCGATCAGGGTAAGTGGGCTTATTTTGGGGACGAACTCACGGTGGTAGCGCTCTTTGCCCATGAGCTTGACACCGAACAGGCGGGTCAGGGCTCCGGCAATACAGGGGATGCCGAGATATATAAAGACACTCTCGGCGATCTGGCGGATGCTCACATCCACCACCACCCCTTTAAGTCCCACAATCGGAGGAAGTACGGTAATGAAGAACCAGGCGTAGACGCTGTAGAACAGCACCTGAAAGATACTGTTGAAAGCCACCAGACCAGCAGCGTATTCGGTGTTCCCCTTGGCCAGTTCGTTCCAGACAATCACCATGGCGATGCAACGAGCCAAACCTATCATGATCAAGCCCACCATGTACTCCGGCTTGTCAGGCAACAGCAGGGCTGCCAGAACGAACATCAGCACCGGCCCTATCAGCCAGTTCTGTACAAGAGAAAGTCCAATAATCTTTTTGTTCCGGAATACTTCGGGCATATCCTCGTACTTCACCTTGGCAAACGGGGGGTACATCATAACGATAAGACCGATGGCGATTGGGATATTGGTGGTGCCGATCTGAAAGGAGTTGATGAATCCTTCCGTGCCCGGAACGAAATACCCCAGTCCGACCCCCAGAGCCATGGCTGCAAAGATCCAGAGGGTCAGCCAGCGGTCGAGGAAAGAGAGTTTGCGTGATAGATGTTTAGACATGATTCACCTCGCTGAGTAGACGCGAGGTTAGTATATCCGCTTTTGCGGATACATCAAGGCAAAATAGTGATCCCGCTCGCCAGAAATCTGCTTGACAAACATGCTAGCCATTTATATATGACCTAAATCCTGCAATCTATTGAAATATGTGGCGAATAAATGAAGAAAAAGGTAATATTCCCTAGAAGTTAGACGCCAATCAAACCAACAGGGGGTATCACCTTTTTCATGCAAACAATATCACAAAAGACATCGGTAAAGAAACCAGAAATCAAGGTAGAGGCTACCGCCAAAGGAATGACAGTAAACGCAGGTCTTGTTCCGGTTCTGAAATTCATGGACGCGCTCTTGCTTGAAAAAATGATTACCGACATAGTGTCAACTCCTGAGCGTGCTGCCAACGCAGAGTACAGTTTCTCGAATGTAGTACAGATGACCGTTTGTGCTCAGATAGCCGGGGCAAAGGCTTTAGAGCATGTTTCTAAAATATGCGGCGATGAGATAATCTCCCGCTGTGCCGGTTGGGAAAAAGTACCACATGCAACAAGTCTTGGTCGGATAATCAAGTCAGTCCGGGAACGTAACATCCCGGAGTTGGAATCATTGATCCCAAAGCTGCGTGACAAGGTTTGGAAACGCATGGTGCGTAGCGGTCGTAAACTTGCCTGCGCCATGACCGACATGATTGTTGACATGGATTCAACAGTACAGGGTGTCTATGGTCGGCAGGAGGGAGCCCAGAAAGGGTATAATCCTCACAAGAAAGGCCAGCTGGCATATCACCCTCTGCTGGCTTTCTGTGCCGAAACCAAGGAAGTCCTGCATAGTTGGTACCGTTGTGGCAGTGCCTATACCAGTAACGGTGCCGTTGAATTTATGAAAGAGCTTATGTCCGGATTACGCAAAGGCGTAAAGTACCTTCTTCGTGCCGACAGTGGTTTCTTTGACGGCGACTTGCTTGACTACCTGGAATCAATTGAAGCCGGGTACCTGATCAAGGTCAAACTGAAAAACCTGGATCAACTACTCGCAAAGCAGAACTGGGTCACCTCAACAAAACATCCGGGATGGGAAGAGACGACTTTCAGCCATCAGTGCGGAACATGGTCAAAAGCCAGGCTCTTTGTAGCAGTACGGCATCAGACCGGCGTAACTGATGATATGTACAAAACTCCGATCTACGACAGCTTCTGCTACGTAACCACCGAGAAGAAGAGTCCCATGGAAACACATCGTCACTACGGAAAACGAGCCACCTGTGAAACCTGGATAGAAGAGTGCAAGAGTCAGATGGGAGCCGGTTATATACGGACGAATGAATTCCTTGCCAACTCGGCTCTGTTTCAGTGCGGCATTCTGGCCTACAACATCCTCAAGTGGATGGGACTCCTTACCGGTACCGCCGTACAACGGTGGGAAGTGAAAACAATCCGTCTCTGGTTGATACGACTGGCCGGTAAACTTGTGTCATCAGGCAGGCAGCTAACACTCAAGGTCCCTCAAAAGTTCCTGTACCGGGAACAGTGGGATGCCTGGGAGCAGATGACCCATGAACTTTGCTTTGACTGACAAAAACATACCGATCAGAACGTAGTCCTGTAGAGTGAAACAAACTCCGTGGAGTAGTACGTCATGATGGCACTACATAAGCTCTCGACATCTTCATGAACGAGGTAAAAATGAGCCCGTAGCTGGTAACTTGTGACAAGTAGCCCAAAATAAAGCCGATATTCTTGCCGATTATCGATTAACTACAGGTGCTTTTTGCTTCATAAATTCAGATTGCAGGATTTAGGTATGATTATATGGTCATATATCAATGGAGGTGCCAATGAGCTCAGCGACCCATTATCTGGCAGATGTACTTAAATCTCTCTCCCAACCAACACGATTAAAAATAATAGACTTCCTGCGCGACGGTGAGCGTTGCGTCTGTGAAATCTTTCCGGCAATTGACGAGGAACAATCCAACACCTCTCGTCACCTTGCCTACATGCAGACGCATGGGATCCTTTCGCGCAGGAAAGAGGGGGTAAAAATCTATTATGCGGTCAACCACCCAGAGGTTTTCGAGATTATAGATCTGGCAGAACGAATTGTAACGCACGAGATTGAATTCAGAGTTGGCGCAGTCAAAGAGTCAAAGAGGGGCTGAAATGCTGAAGCTGTTCGCCGATTATCTTGTATTTGCGTATTCCGATGAAGTCGGCCACCTATTCCGACGGAAGTCGGCCACCTATTCCGATTGATCTCAGCCGGGCATTCCGATCGAAGTCGGCCACCCC
>JANNRW010000197.1:0-1733 GCA_031401815.1 Geobacteraceae bacterium
GGGCCCCAAGGTGGGCGTGACGCCCGCGGGCAAACGCTTGGCGGCGGCGTTCAGATATTCGAGCACGCGCGAGCGCGCCCAATAGAGATCGGCGCCGTCTTCGAAGATCATCCAAGGCTTCTGCTGCAAGAACTCCAAGAATCAGCATAAAATAACAACCGGTTGCAATGTAAAGCCTGCGATCCGATCTTGTTTGCAGAGCAGTTTTCTGAGCGTCTTCAATCCTGGGAATAACGGCAAGAACAGGTATTCCGAATTGCTTGGCCATGTCGACGCTCTTGACGGTACCTTCCAGCTGGTCTTTCAGCAGCACCAGACCGATCCCGCCACCGATACCGGCCAGTATTCCCATAACAATGAGCTTCACCCGATTCGGGCTGACCGGCTTGAACGGCAGTATGGCCGGATCCACAACTCTGAAAACGGTTGATTTATCCTGAACTTCCATCTGTTTGGAAACTTCAGACTGGCCTTGGCGGGACAGCATTGCTTCATAGAGGTTTTTCTGTGAGTTTTTCTCCCGCTCCAGACTGTCAAGTGTGGCCTTTGCCGCAGGAATAGTATGCAGCAGGCCGCGATTTCTGGAGATGTTATTGCTGAGGTTTGACTCAGCCTGGCGAAGTGCCCTCAGTTCGGAAGCAAGTCTTGCATATTCGGGGGAATCCACAGGTTTGGATTTTCCCTGACCACTCTTGAGCTGATCGTCAAGGGCTCTAATGTCTTCTTTTAAACGGATTATTTCCGGATAGCTGTCGGTGTATTGCAGCTGCAACTCCTGGAGCCTTTTCTGCATTGCCGGCATATTAGACTGGGCAGTACTGACCTTGCTCAAGCCGGCCATGGCTGTTTCCAGCTGGGTTTGCCTTATTCTAAGATCGTCCAGACGTTGTTGAGACTCATTAATATCCTTGAGCAACAATGAAGGGTCCATGTTGGCTACCGAGCCAGGCCCGCTTTTAAACGCATTGGCAGCTTCCTCTGATTTATCCAGTTTAGACTTGAATGCGGTTAACTGTTCGGAAACAAATTTAGTGGCTCCGTAGGACTCCTCCCTTTTGCTGGAGGTGTTTTCATCTATGTAGCGCCGTACCAGCGCATTGACGTAGTCGCGGGCAACTTTGGGGGACTTGTCCTGAAACGAAATTACAAAAAGACCCTCCCTGTCCTTGATTTTTATCTGGGTATTCTCCTGCATCTTTTTTATCTGTTTTTCCAGCTCTTCTTCACTGTTTCTTTTTAGATCCAACTCATCCAGCACTTTTGTTATAAGGGTGCGGCTGTTGAGTGCATATGACAGTACCTTTATTTTGTCATCAGCCGATGGAGTAAATGTAAGCCCCTTCAAAAGTTCAGAGATTACGCTCTTCTCTATAAATACGGTACTTTTGGCTTCATACTTATTTGGCAGCAGATAACAGACAATAGTAACAACCGTCATGACAACAAGAGCTGTAATTATGCATAGCTTTTTGTTGTGATTAAGAAGCTTGAGATAACTCTTGTAATCAAATTCGTTGGATGTCATCTATTTCTCCGAGTTTTTTTGTGTACCGTCCAGAGTCATCAAAACATGCTCTCCTTGACAATAATATAATCGCCCGGTTTAAGCTTGACATTTTGTTCCATCTTCCCGCTTTGGATGATTTCTTTTGCCTTAACAGAAATCGCAACATCTGCGCCCGCTTCTTTTCTTCGTATCTGTGTATCATTCTGACTGGCGAATTTGGTAAAAC
>JANNRW010000198.1:0-3253 GCA_031401815.1 Geobacteraceae bacterium
GTTAAATAAAAAATAAATTATCAGTCTTGAATTTCTATAGTCAGCCTGTTACTGAATAGTTAAATATTCCACTTAACAGGAGGACAACATGGAAGATGTAACTGATAGGCTTGCACTCTTCAGGCAAATGAAAGCTTCAATACGGGGGTCGGAATAATACTTGTTAGTCGGCATTGATGTTGCCAAAAACAAACACCATGCATTTCTCGGCACACCCAATGGAAGAACGCTACACAAGAATCTGGTCTTTGACAACAGCATAAAAGGATTTGAGAACCTCTGTTCTTTAGCCGGAGATCTCCGAAACCGACATGGGCTTGACAAAGTTGTATACGGTCTTGAGCCCACAGCCTCCTACCACAAGCCCCTGGCTGAATATCTGCTGCGGCAAAAGGAACAGGTCGTCTATGTCTCCAATGTGGCAGTGGCAAAGAATCGTGCTCTACTGGATGGCCGGTGGGACAAGAACGACAAGAAGGATGCAGCCAATGTTGCCGATCTGGTTGGCCAGAGCCGCTGCCTCTTCTATGAGCTGCCGCAAGAGAACCTGCGTGAATTACGGAGTCTGATATCCTTTCGGATCAGGCTGAAGAAAGAAGAGCACGCTCTGAAGATGCGGCTGAGAAACAATGTGTTTGCCCAATTCTTTCCTGAACTGGAACAGCTATACATCAAAACAGGGCAACCGGACGACATGATTTTGTCAATTGCCGAACACTGCCTGGATCCGAGAGAAATTGCCGGGATGGAGTTCGACGCCTTCCTGAAGCTCATTTCAATGCGCAAGATCAGAATAGAACAGGAAAAGCGTCTGCGAGGGCTTTGGGAGGTGGCCGGGAAGTCTGTCGGTTGCCAGGTGCACGACGCAGCCAGATGGGAAGCAAGGAGCCTTGTCAGTCAACTGAAGTCGGTTCGGAAAACGGTCAAGGGGAATGAACAGCTGATGGCAAAGGCCGCAAAGCAGTTCCCTGAATATGAAAGGATTTTGTCCATTCCCGGATTTGGTCCGATCATTTCAGCCATGGTTCTTGCCGCTATCGGCAACCCTTTCCGGTTTGAAAATCGTAGACAAGTAGTGCGCCTGGCAGGACTGGACTTAAGCGCCGAACGAAGTGGCAAGAGCAGCGACAAAGCCAAACCGGTGATCTCCAAGCAGGGAAAAGCAGCATTGCGCTACGCTCTGGTGCAGGCAGCCATGGTTGCTTCTACGTCGAACCCGGTTATCAGGAATTACTTCAGCGACGGGCAAGGGGGACGTTGTTTGCTGGCTTGCTAGCCTCCAAATACCACCTTCATAATTATCTGATCCTGCATTACAATCTTCTCTCCGCGCCTCACTGCCAAACAGACTCCTGATCTTTTCATATTGAGCAACCCTCCTACCGCAACCCCACTCTGTTGCAGTTCACGCACGCAGAATTCCTGGACACAATACTTAATTCCCGTCAATTGCTTCCTCGCTGACATTCCCCTTCAGCCACCAGATAAATACCGGGTCAATCACATGCCATACGCCTTCCGGGTCTTTTTCGATGTAGTCGAGCAGTTCCAGTTGCTTGAGCGAATTCCGTACCGCGTTGACCGATCCGAGGTTGTGCGTGCGCATGAATTTTGTCGCCATGATCTGTTTTGCTGGTTCCCTGGCTATGGCACGAAGCAACAGACGCTGCTGGGGCGCCAGACCCTGAATGGCGTATTCGAACGCTGTCCCTTCGGAAAAGATCAAACTTCTCATCGCCATTTTTATTTCAACCCAGGTAACTTCGGAACCGGCCAGATCGTAAACATGATGGGCAAATTTTTGGGCATAGTAGGGATAGCAAGCGACGAGTTCCGCCAGGTGGGTCGCCATCTCTTTTGAACAGGTAATGCTGCTATCGGCAAACTGCTTTGAGAGGAATTCCGCCAGCTCTTCCAGCGGCAGCGGCTGAAGGGGATAATCGAACGCACTCTGAAAAAAAGGCCTCTGCCGCTCGTTAAACATTCCGAGCAGCAGCCTGCGACGGCTACCGACAAAGAAATGCGAAGCCTTGTATTGTTGAATATGAGTTCGCAAAGCGGCTTCGATTTTCACTGCATCCGGCAAAACTACTATTTCCTGGAATTCATCCAGCGCGATATGCACCAATGCGCCGGAGTTGTCGATAAATTGCCGCAACGATTCCATGGTTTCATTGAGGAGCGGCAAGCCGGTTCTGCCTGCAGATGAGGACTCAACGGTCAGTTCTACTCCACCGTCAGCATCAGGACGGAGCACTGGACGAAATGTCGTCAGAAATTTAAGGGCGCTTTTCCACAAAGGTTCTTTCTTGTGGGTTACACGAAAGACCGCTTCCGCCATTCGGGCCGCAACATCATCAATTGAGCCGACTCCGAAAAAATCGGCATAAATTGTGAGTCCGCCCCGCTCAGCCAGCTCTTTCTGTACTCTGCGGACAAGGGAGGTTTTGCCGAAGCGCCTTGGTGAATGAATGACAACGTCATTTTTTGATTCAGCCAGTCGGCACAGTTCAGCGATCTCTTTCTGTCGGTTACAGAAAGGGGCGTCAAGGGGTAACTGTTTTATGTAAAAGGGATTTGCCATGTCGCCTCCTCGTTACTGCAGGGCTATTACCATCTAATGGTAACTATTGCATGGTATAAAAACATTGTCAACCTTAGGCGAAAAAGGGAGCTGGCTGGAGAGGGCTGGGGGGACATCCTATTTGTCAACTAACATACGATAACTAGGAGCCTGTCGGACATAGAATAAATCAGCTGCAAATTCGTCTGAACGGTCCATATTTATCCGCTTTCTTGGTCAATAGAACAACTATTGACCTTCAAAATCGACTAAATCTGTCCTCGTCCAGCCAAATTTTCGCTTTGATTTCCTAAGTCCGACAAGGAACTGCTCCGGGGACGTTGTTTTTTTGTCAATTAACGCTGATAAAATGTAATGTTAGTAAACAATTAAACAACGGAGTATCTCCCTGAACCTCAACAATTCAAATTCATCGGTAGAATTAGCGCTTCAGTAGGTATGCCGAGCTTGTCGTGCAGATTACGGATCATGGTAAGCGTGAGTCCTCGCTTGTGGTTGAAAATTTCCGAAACCCTGGCACGGCTCCCTATTAACGGCACCAGATCCTGCCGGGTGATGCCGCGGCTCTCCATCCAGTACTTGATCGCTTCTACCGGATCGGGTGATGGAATGACATAATGGTTCTTTTCGTAGGCTTCAAGCAAGGTGGTCAGAACTTCAAGCCGATCA
>JANNRW010000199.1:0-2299 GCA_031401815.1 Geobacteraceae bacterium
CAAATTGCCCTCAAAGGAGTCAATTGTATGTGATAACTGGCTCATAGACCACTCAAATGGCTTCTTTTTTCTACGGGTAGCATGCAACACGATTTTTCATACCACGACTCAAAAGGATGGTTTCCCATAGCCAGTACCCCGATTTATTGCGTCAACCATGTCATTATCCGCAAACAAGCAGTTTACAAAACGAAGCAGAACGTTCGAGGGCGTTTGAGGGCGCTTTGTTGCGTTGACAGGTTGAGGTAGCAGGAGTAATGTGGAGCACTTTTAGTAAGTTAGAAATCATTTTTTGTTGTGATTTCGTGAACGCACTATCCTGCTTTTTAGGGCTATGTTATGAGGATAACGGATGGTTGGATCAGAATTATAAAGGCCGCTGAACCGGTAAAATGTCGGTTGAACGGCTTTTTTTTGTTTATGGGGCTATACGGTATTCGATATGCTAAATGCCTTGATATTTGTTCATACAAATGGTATGTTCACAAAAAATGAACAATAATATAAAGCGAACAATATGCCGATAACCAACAACCAAAAAAATATTCTAAAAACTGCTCTCGGCGCATTTATGCGCCAGACCGGGCTGGTGCTCGATATTGACAATAAAGCACCAGGCAAGCAGTTCTTGCTCTAGAAAACACTGGAGGCGACAGTCAAGCTAGAAGTACTGGTTGTCGAGGGCGGTGCTATAGCCGTTAATGCCGCACAGGGCTTATATCGGCAGCTAAAAAACCAGACCCGCTGTGTGATGATAGTCCTGCAGGTAACGGCAGATACGGCCGACAGGCTGCGTGAAGGTGATACCCAGTTTATGGACACCGCCGGTAACTGCTTCATCAATCAGCCACCTTTCTATATTTTTATCAAAGGCAACAAGGTCCAGGGAGTGGTAAAAGCGCCTGCTGTTGGCCGTGCCTTTAAGCAAACTGGGCTACGGGTACTCTATGCGCTGCTCTGCAATCCGGGGTTGGAGAATGAAACATACCGTGCCATTGCAGCCAAAACTGATGTCGCATTGGGCATGGTGAACTGGGTGCTGAATGAGCTGAACGAACTTGGTTACCTGGTGGAGACCGGAAAAGGTCGTGCTCGACATATTCGATTGATAGGGAAAGAAAAACTTCTCGAACGCTGGGTAACCGGCTATGCTGAACAGTTGCGTCCCAAATTATTGATGGGTCGCTATCGTGGTGCGGATGGCTGGTGGCAGAAGGCTGTGCTGAAACCGGAAAAGGCACAATGGGGTGGTGAGGTTGCAGCAGGAAAGTTGACCGACTATCTGAAGCCTCAGACAATAACCGTCTATGTTGATAAGGACAATCCGGAAGCCGTACTTATCCAGAACAGGCTCAAGAAATACCATGAAGGTGATGTGGAACTGCTCCACCGTTTCTGGCAACCCAATACAGTTGTCACAAATGGGGATACGGTTCACCCAATACTGGTTTATGCAGACCTGATGGCCACTGGAAACCAGCGAAATATTGAAACAGCACGGATACTATATGACGAACATATCGTTCAACTTATCAGAGAAGATTGATCTCGTTATTTTGGAGATTCTAAAGGTGATTCATCAGGAGGCTTCAGCTCTTGGTATTCTCTTCTTTGTGGTTGGTGCTACGGCCCGCGATATCGTATTGAACCATTGCCACACAATAAGAACGGATCGGGCTACCCGTGACCTTGATATCGGTGTTGAGGTTGACAGTTGGGATGAGTTCCAGCAGTTGTCAAAAGCATTAGTCGCTACAGGAAGATTTGAGACGACAAGAGAGCCGTACAGGCTGAAGTTTGGTAGATTCCCTGTTGATATTGTACCGTTTGGTAATGTCAGTCACGAAGGCATGACAATCAGCTGGCCGCCTGACCAACAGGTTATTATGAACATCATGGGTTTCAAGGAAGCTTATCAATACGGAATGAATGTCCGGTTAAGCAATGCTCCGTTGCTGGATGTGAAAGTGCCGACCATTCCTGGCATGGCGTTGATGAAGGTTATTTCCTGGAATGACCGATATCCTGAGCGGTCCAAAGATGCCGAGGATCTGCTGTTTTTTATGGAGCATTACGCAGATGCCGGTAACGAAGACCGTATGTTTGATGATGAAGTTGAATTGCTCCAGATGGAGGGCTTTGACCTTGTCCTGGCTGGAATCAGATTATTGGGACGTGACATGGCGGCTATAGCGGATGAAGCGACCGGAACAGCTATATTGGAAATTCTGGAAACCGAAACAGTAGATCAGCAGCGTTATCAAGGTCACGGGTGGCCCGATCCGTTCTGATGGTGTGA
>JANNRW010000200.1:0-1792 GCA_031401815.1 Geobacteraceae bacterium
CAGGGATAAGCGCTATCCAATCACCAAATGAACCAGGCATGAAGGCAAACTACCATCATGATGTTTTCCATTGGGAGAATCAGGTTATTTCCTCTGATTACTTGTATTCGTTTCCAAGCTTTGCTTCAAGCCTGTTCAACGGTCAGCCAATGATTCAGCATGATTTTACCTGTAGCACTTCTTCTATAAATTTCTGGCTGACGTTTTATTACGCGGGCAGATCAGAAGATATAGATCATCTTCAATGGAACTTTGACGACCCCTTGTCAGGAACGCTGAATGTGTCTGGCGTTGTTAACCCCACGCATGCTTTTACGGCTAGCGGTATTCACACAGTAACTTGCACGATTACGTGGAAGAACAACACCACAGCAACTTTGCAACAAAGCGTCAATCTACCGGAAGTTGCATTAACAGAAAACCTGGACATACTTCCGGCAGCAGCCATCTTATGCGAAGGTTCTAAGTTGACCCTCGATGCCAGTCAAATAGGCAACGTTCGCTGGCAAGATGGATCGATGGGATCTCGCTTTAGTGTCGAAGAGCCTGGCCGGTTTTGGTTCAGTGCATGTGTTTCAGGTTGTGTTATGAGCGATACCATCACGATTTCCCACGAGGGAGTTTTTAACATCCTGGGCTCTGACACCACGCTGTGTGAGCCACAGGCAACGTTGGTGTTGAGCTCCGCTCCACATGCAACCATACAATGGCAGGATAAAACGATTGCCCCTGTTTATGCCGTCACCAAGCCAGGGGTCTACTGGGCTATCATCCAAACCGAACACTGCGTGCTTAAGGACACGATAGTTGTGGATTTCTGCGTGGATGCGGTATTCATTCCAAACGTGATCACTTCCAATGGAGATCAGACTAACGATACATTTGAACTATTGGGCATCGATAGTGAGAATTGTAGCATAAGCGTTTACGGACGTGACGGTGTTTTGCGATATGAGTCAAAATCATATCAGAACGATTGGGATGGCAACGGTCTTCCCAGTGGAGTTTATTACTATCAGGTTTTCCACTCGGCAACCGGGCGGTCGTTTAAGGGATGGGTGCAATTACTTCGTTAGTGGCACACCGTTGTGCCAGCGGTGACCTTGTATTCCTCTGTGATTTCAATGTCAAGCATCGGCTCTCGCAGAGGACGATGCGTCATTTGATCATTTGGTTATAGCATCGTCCCGAGTCGGAGGCGATGCTCGACAGCAAAGGGCGTTAGCGATTTTATTAAATCTGTATTCCAGGTATCTCCAGCTTATACCCCTTCCCATGAACATTCGTAATTCTCAGCTCAGGATCACCGCTTAACTTCTTTCGAAGTTTCGATACAAACATGTCCAGGCTGCGACCGGTGATGACTCCTTCGTTGATCCAGACTTCCTGCATCAATGTTTCGCGCGGGATCAGTTCACCGAAATTTTTGTTAAGCAATTCGAGAATCCTGCATTCTTTGTAGGTGAGACTAATCACTTCACTCCCCAATAACAAACGCTGATCCTTCACATCAAATAAAAATTTTCCTAGCGCCACCAATTTCGGAATGGACTCTTTTATGATAACGTGGTTTTGATTCTGCACGGGCACGGGTGTTAATTTTTTCCCAAAACGTCCAATCAACAAAGTAACACCAACACCCAACAACACCAGCATACCGCTATTAACCAGATTGCTTAATGGATAGTTGAAGGTTGTCGTTTTGATTTCTCCAGTCCCGATAGCTATCGGGATTGGATTGATTTCCTGAGAATCAGCTTTAACTGATGTGCTGTCAGGCATCGTCTCTCGC
>JANNRW010000201.1:0-7888 GCA_031401815.1 Geobacteraceae bacterium
AGGTGACCCGCGATCTCCGCAGTTTCTGGGACAGGGTTTACCCGGAGGTAAAAAAGGAGCTTAAGGGCCGATATCCACGGCATTCATGGCCGGATGACCCCTGGAGCGCAGCACCGACAAGAAGTGTTAAAAAGAGGCAAAAATAAACATGGTTGCATGAAGGATATTCAGAAAGTAATATAGCCCTGATTTTCATTTCTATTGCCGGAGTAAAACATGCATGTCTCTTTGGTGCGCCGTCTGTGGGTGACTTTTACAATTTATCTTGTCGGTGTTTATGCTAACTGGCTGAATTCAGTTCGTGTTACCGGAGCTGAAAACATCCCTGGTGCTTGCGGTGTACTCTTGGCATCGAATCATATATCTGCATTTGAGACCATTTTTTTGCCCTGGGCCGTCATACGTAGCTTCCCGTTGCAGATGGTCTGGGCTCCTGCCAAGGAGGAGCTTTTCAGGAACAGCTTCATGCGTCTGATCTACACCTCATGGGGGGCCTTTCCGGTCAACCGGGGGCGCGATATACGTGCTGCCAGAAGGATCAATGAACTTCTGTTGACAGAGAAGGTGATGATCTTTCCTGAAGGTACAAGACACAGGGACGGTGTTCTTGGCAAGGGGAACAGAGGGGTAGGAAAAATAATTTACGATACCAGACCTGTTGTCATACCGACTGCACTCACAGGGCTGAATCTCTGGAAAGCCGGCAGGTTCGGGCAGAAAGGGGGGATCAGGTTCGGTGACCCTCTCGATTTTTCCGATCTTTTCCAGTTGGAAGACAGTAAAGTTACACATCAACTGATCGTTGACAGGGTTATGGACGCTATTGCCAACCTCCTTCTAATTGAGGGGGTCAAATGAGCAGCATACAAGTAGAGATATTCTGTGACGGAGCATGCAGTGGCAATCCGGGGCCTGGAGGGTATGGCTCCATTCTTCGCTCCGGCGACTCTGAAAAAGAGCTTTCCGGTGGAGAGATATTAACAACCAATAACCGTATGGAGCTGACCGGTGCCATAGTAGCTCTTGAAGCGCTAAAGAGACCTTGCGCTGTAGTTGTCACGACCGATTCCCAGTATCTTGTCAAGGGGATGAAGGAGTGGCTCTCAGGCTGGATCAGGAAAGGGTGGATCAACAGCAAAAGGGAGCCTGTTCTTAATCGCGATTTATGGGAGAGGCTGAATATGCTTGCTGCTGTTCATCAAATAGAGTGGAAATGGGTCAGGGGGCATGCAGGCCACCGTGAGAATGAGCGTTGTGATGAGCTTGCCCGTGCCGCAATAGTTCAAGTAAAGCGTGCAGTGTGACATGCTGACAGCCCATAAATTATGACTTATTTTATTTCTGATACATCCGAGCAGCAGATCAGGCATGAGAAGGAGAAGGCCAGAGAGCTGCGCAAAAGCCGCTGGTGGAGTAACAGGATCAGCAGAGGGATCTGTCACTACTGCGGATCGATTTTCCCCCCTTCGGAGCTGACCATGGATCATATTGTACCTGTTGTTCGTGGCGGGAAGAGCTCCCGCGCCAATCTGGTTCCTGCCTGCAAGGGGTGTAACAGCAGAAAGAAGTATCTGTTGCCTGTTGAATGGGAAGAGTATCTGCTCGGTATGAAAAGAGAGGAACTGAGATGAACTGCTATGGCGGATACAAGGTTGTAATTTATGATTGCGACGGGGTGATGTTTAACTCTCTGGAGGCTAATTCAACCTTTTATGAAGCGGTCATGAGGCATATGGGGGTCGGTTTTGATCGTACTGATGCCGCGATGATGCGAATCATTCATACCTTTGCGAATCGTGAGGTGCTTGCGCACTTTTTCCCGGAACCGGAGAGGTTTGCCGAGTCTGTCCGGTTTGCCGGGACTATTGATTACAAAAAGCTTATACCCCTCATGATCATTGAAGAGGGGTTTGTGGCTACCCTGAAAAAGTTGAAGCCGCTGGTCAATCTGGCAGTATGCACAAATCGCTCTACTTCAATGGACGCAGTTCTGGAAGGGTTTGAGTTGACAGGATATTTCAACTTTGTGATGACTGCTGCCAGATCAACCTATCCCAAACCTCATCCGGAGCCTTTGAACAGGGTGCTGGCGCATTATGGGATCAGGCCGGATGAGGCGCTTTTTGTAGGGGATTCGGCAGTTGATTGTCAGTCAGCAGCAGCAGCAAAGGTTCCTTTTGTAGCCTATAAGGCCGATCTCCCTTGCTTTGCCAGAATTGACCGTCATGAAGAGATTATTGAACTTCTGGAGGTTAACCCCTGATTTTGGCGATTCGTGCAGCAGTATCTCCGAAATCAGGGCGTTGCATTAATATTTCTGTGAAGAGCTTTTTTGCCTCAACAGCTTTTCCGGAAAGCTCATGACAGAGTGCCAGCTCGTATTTTATGCTGAGCAGCTGGTTTTCGGTTACCTCAGATTCCTGGATAATCTGTTGCAGCAGCGCTACAGCAGAGAAGAGATCGCCACTGTCCCGTTGACAGAGCCCTTGCAGAATCAGACAGTCAATTTTTCTCTCCGGTGACCGGGATGCGACTTTAAACTCTGAAATCGCATCTTCAAACAGACCCATCTCCTTGTAGGCAAGTCCCAGGCTGTAGTGTGATTCTGAATCTTCATGATCCAGATCCCCTTTTGTATACGAGGCAAATGCATCAAAGCTCGAAGACGCTTCTGCATTATCCACTGTCATCAGATCAAAATCGAGCTCATCGGCAAATAGTGAAAGTTCCCTGGAAAGATCTGCAACTGAATCCTGATGTACTTCCAGCCCGGCAGAAAAGGGGATCTCTTCCGGCGTGCTGGCGGTAGTTACAACCTCCGGCTCAGGTTCATCCTCAAGTTCAAGGACAAGTTCAATCTCTTCAAGTTCGTGAATCTCCTCAGATTCAAGATCCTGAGGCAATAAGCGATCAGGCTCTTGCGGTGTGGCAAGAGTTTGAGACTGGGGGGTCTCCATTTCACTGAAATCGATATCTTCTTCCCAGTCAAAGTCGTCATGAGCAGGCTCGTAAGCTGGTTTTATCTCCATCGCTGACTCTGTGATCGGCAGGATATCCTCAATCAGATCATCTTCAGCCAGCTCAGCTATATAAGGCTCTTCAGGAAACCTTGACCCGGGCGGGGGCTGCAATTCGACAGGAGCTGTTTTAATTGCAGGCTCTTGACTTGGCGGGGCTACAGGCTTTGGTGAAGGAGCCGGGGTGGAGGCGACGGGTGCAGGAGGCGCAGGGGTGGAGACACGGGGTGCAGGAGCAGCAGGAGTCGGAGTGGAGACAACAGGAGCTGCCGCAGGGGCTGATGCAGAGCCTTTAGCCCCATTTTCAGCCTTATCGGCTATGGCTGTACGAAGCGATGCCAGCCTCTGGGGAAAGATCTTTGATGTCCGTTCAATTACATGATTAAGTCCGTTTTCATCACTTAAGTCTTTAAGGGTCTGTGCCAGAGAGAGAAATTCAGCAAATGATTTATCTTCATTTCCTGTTGAAAAATACTTCTCTGCAACTCTAAGGCGTATGGCCAGGTTCTGCGGGTCAAGTGCCAGCATGCTTTCAAGCACTTTCAGCGCCTTCAGGTTCTCGCCATTTTTTTCATATATCTGGATTGCAGAGGTATACTCGGCTGCTGCATTACCGGCAAGTCCCTGCTTTTCATTAAGGCTTGCAAGGGTGAGGGATGTCTCTGCATTGGCCGGTTCCAGCTTCTGGATCTGCTTGTAGACTGCGATGGCCTTAAGGTAATGAATGTTGTCAATATAATGCTTTGCAAGAGAGTGATACTCTTTTATCGCCTCATCCTTGCGACCGGATTTGGTCAAGAGTTCGGCAAGACGCTGACGGTGACGTACATCCGTAGCGTCGAGGCGGATTATCTCCTCGTACTCGGTGATAGCGCGATCAAATTGACCTTTCTGAATATTCTTCTGCGCGCTTTCTATCAGTTTGTTTTTTCTGGAACTCAATATTTCATCCTGTTATCACAGCTTTAATCAAGCATTTTAAAATAGTTAAAATGAGTCATAAGGTCAAGCTTTTATTGAGAAATCAGATACTGCCTGGCGAGCCTGACATAAGAAGCGCCGGTTTCGGCTGCTCTGGCAAGTTCACTGACTGTCAGATCACGTTTGTATTTAGCCGGGGTGCCCATCCAGAGAGTGCGAGGGGGTACAATCGTCCCTTCAGTAACCAGCGATCCCGCTCCTATCATGGCACAACAACCAATTATGGCTCTGTCCATAATCATTGATTTCATGCCGATGAAGGCTCCGTTTTCAATCCGGCAACCATGGACAGTAACATTATGGCCAACTGTTACATCATCCCCTATCAAAAGAGCTTCTCCAGGATAATCCTCTCCTCTTGAGCCGGTTACATGGAGAACGGAAAGATCCTGGATATTGGTGCGGGCTCCGATTCTGATGTAATTTACATCGCCGCGAGCGACCACATTGTACCAGAGGCTGCTTTCAAAGCCTATATGGACATCACCTATGACAGTAGCGGATTCGGCAATAAAAGCTGACGGATTGATATTTGGAATAATGCCATTAAATGATCTTATCATTTTCAACTCCTAAAGATTTATCAGGTTGGTGCTGTTGTGAAGGGTTTCGGCAATGGTGAACATGTTGGTGACCCCTCCGGCTGCGAGTTTGTCTCTTAACCCGAAATAATCAAGACAGACTCCACAGGAAAAGATCCCTGTTCCGGATGATTCCAGTTTTGCAAGTGGTTCCAGCAGTTCAGAGCCCTCAGAGGCAAGCATCACACCACTGTTGATAAAGAAAATCGAAACAGGAGGCTCTGGCAGTTCAAGGAGAGTTATGATGAAATTCTTCATCAAAAGTCTGCCCAGCTCATCAGGGCCGTTTCCCAGCCTGTCGGAACTTATCAGGATCACAGCGGGGTTGCCGGATGGAGCATCTCCTGACGAGCTGCTCCTCTTTACAGCCGGTCTGATCGACAGGGCAACATGATTATTCTGTTCATCTACAGTTACTTCGTAACCTCGACTCATGGCAAAACGTGTTACATTCTCCAGTGAAGAGCCATAATCCACCAGAACAGAAAAAGGCTCATCCCCTGCAAGTTGCATCGCCTGTCCGGTTTTGACAACAGGTGCAGGGCAGGCAAGATTTCGACAGTCTATCACATTCATCTGTACACCTCGATTAATTGATCTAATAATTTTCTGATTGTATATAAGTGGCGGGATGGTTTCAACAGTCAATACCGATCTACAGGTTGATATAAGAGCTTGTTCGTAAATAAGCATTACAGTCTCGCATCCTGTCTTCACGTCATCTTTCCCCGTGTCTCAATCAGAAAATCCTCGACGTAGCCATGCTACGCCTCCAGTTTTCCTCAATCGACCCGGTCAAATCTGCCATAAATCCAGGCGCGATCTCTCGTAACGTTATTTACGAACAAGCTCTTAGTATGAAGTGTTGACATGAGTTAATAGCAGCACTAAACTGCATGAAATTGTCCAACTGCGGGAACATGCAGCTTGCGACTGTAATTGAACATTGTCTGATATCTACCGCCAATTATGAGGTTCCCAGCCATGCCACTCTTCGGGGTCAATATGAAAAGAAAAACCAGGTATGCGCTTGTAGGAGTGCTCCTGGGGGTCGGTGCACCTGTTACCTGGCTCTTCATCAGACTGCTTTTTTTCCCGGATGCAAATCTTGACTCGTCAACTCAGGTTATTACCGAAGTAACCGGTTCCGCGCAAGGTATAGCACTCTATCTCTTCATGGGGTTAGGTACTTCCATTGTAATGGGGGGGCTCGGGTACTTCATTGGCAAATCCGGTGACGAGCTGCATGAGCGAGCCATAGAGCTTAATCAGCTTCATCTTGAAGGAGCGGCGCAGAGGGAGCTTTTTGAAACCCGCTACAAATTGCTGGACAACAATATAAAGAATTTCCACTCCATAAGCAGCAAGCTTCAGCGATCTCTTGATGCTGAGGAGGTTCTTGCCCTTTGCGCAGAAGGCCTGCACGACATTCTCGGCTATGAAAGAGTGAATATATTCATGGCTGATCCATCACATCAGAATCTTCGTTTCATGATTTCTACCGGAGCCGAGGAAAATGTACGTGGTGTAACTATCCCGCTTGATGACAGAAGCGGCGTCATATTCAAATGCTATTCAGAGAAAAAGCTTTTCATGGTCGATGATATCTCCCGATACCCTGCTGATTATCATCTGAAACCCCCCTGTGATTCCATAAAAGCGATCAGGTCAAATAACTTTATTCTCTGTCCGCTGGTGTTGAAGGGGGAGGTAATCGGGATTTTCGGAATTGATAACAAGTACAGCAGACGCAAGCTTAACGATACAGATGTTGATACTGTCAAACTGTTTGCCGACCAGGCTGCTTCGTCAATAAACCGGATCAATCTGTTAAAGGCAATCGACACACTGACAAGTGAACTGGAGAAGTCATTTTCAGAGATACTCAGGCGTCGGGAAGAGTATTCATCAAATATTATCAGGCTTGAGGGGGGGGTTGAATCCATGGCCTCCAATACCAAGGATATTGCTGCTGCTGCGAAAAATGTCCTGCATTCCGTGGACGAAACAAGTGAAGCTGTCTCTGATATATCTGTTGCTATTGAGCAGGTTTCAAAAAGTCTCGACAATCTGACCGAAGCTACCTACAAGTCAGCCTCTGCCATGGAGGAGATCAGCGCATCACTCAGAAATGTCGAGGAGAGTGCAGCTGTATCGCATCGTGTCTCCAAACAGGTCAAGGCTCAGGCTGATGAAGGGTGTGCCGTTGTTGCAGAGACTGTTGGCGCACTTGCAGAGATTCAGGATGCTGTTGATTTCTCTTATAAGGGGATCATGAGGCTGTCAGAAAACAGTGAAAGGATTGACAGTATTGTCAGTGTTATAAATGACATTACCAAGCGAACCAACCTGCTTGCGCTTAACGCTTCCATCATCGCTGCCCAGGCGGGCGAGTACGGCAAGAGCTTTGGTGTGGTGGCGGACGAAATTCGCAACCTTTCCCTTCAGACCGGCCAGTCTACGGGCGAAATTGCCGGTATTATCGATGAGATACTAAAAGAGTCTCGCGCTGCGGCTGAAAATGTTACACAGACAAAGCAGCTGGTTCAAAAAGGGGTCAAGCTGGGACATAACACCGGTAATTCGTTGAATACGATCATTGAGAGCGCTCACCAGTCCATGGAGATGACCGAAGAGATCAAGCTGGCTACCAGGGAGCAGGCCCAGAGTGTATCCCTTGTTACACAGTCGATTGAAGATGTCAGTGCCATGACAGCACAGATTTTCAAGGTTTCCACGGAACAGACCAAGGCGACTCGAAGTATTGCCCAATCGATTGATACAATAAAGAAGATGGCCGAGGAGATGGTCGGTTCTACTACGAATCAGGTACGCGGCGGCAAGGAGATTCGTCATTCGGTTGATGGTGTGGCTGTTATGGTTCATGATATCTTCAGGGATCTGGAGAGCAGAAAAAATGAAAGCAGTATGGTGGTCACTGAACTGGAAGTCATGCGGCGCAGCGCCAAGTAGAAAGTTTTCAGGGAGAGCCTGTGAGTAAAAAAATTACCATACCTGATATCCAGAAGATGAAGCACGACCAGGAGAAAATTACCGTACTTACCTGTTACGACTATCCTACGGCAAGAATCATGGATCAATGCGGCGTAGATATCATTCTGGTAGGTGATTCTGTTGGTGTTGTGGTTGCGGGGCACGAAAATACCCTGCCTGTTACCATGGACGATATGCTCTATCATACCCGAGCTGTCACGCGTGCCAATCCCAGAGCGCTTGTGGTCAGCGATATGCCGTTCATGTCATATCAGACAGATATCCCTTCTGCCCGTTTTAATGCCGGCAGGCTTA
>JANNRW010000202.1:0-2999 GCA_031401815.1 Geobacteraceae bacterium
CACCTTTGTAAGCCAGCTCTCAAAATTCCTCAATAAAGTGTCCTTACATCCAAACTCACCACTCATGAGGAATACGCGATTCCTCTCTTGGAAATCGACAACTGAAACGTTGAAATGCATTTGTCGGGAGCCTTCGGGCATGCAGGTATCTAAGTCTGCAGACCGGACTCTCAGGACATAGCGTGTCTGAACTTCATCGTATGTGTATTCCTTGTCTCCCCGCTGCTCTCGCACTTTAGGCTTACTCAAGATTTTAACTTTTACTTCTCGGTTTTCTAGTAGTTTTTCAATGGCGACAGACAGTTCATTATCGTCTCCATCAAATCCCACTTCCATGATCTTGTCTGTTTGTTTCTCAAATTTTGGAATAGATCGGGATTCGTGTCCAAGCGAGGTGCACCCGGAGAGTAGGGTGGAGAGCGTGAAAAGAATTGCATAGAAACATTTAAATCGAACCGTCATTATTTTCGCCTTTGTCATTTTAATTTGTTCATGGCCAAAAGCCTGACCGGCCTGGCTATTCCTCAATTTCTGATTTTTCCCGCCACAAGGTTTTATCTCTCTAAATTTCAACTCTCATCTGAACCATGATCAAGGCTTCCACTTTTGATGATCTTCCCGTCGATGGAAATCTTGTCAAAGGTGATGCTTCTCCTTTGTGGTGGGTAGATGCATGTACTGTCTCTGACGATATACTTTGCCACAACTATTCCTTCTTCGTCAGTTTCGTCATACCAAGATGTATCTGTATCTTGTCCTTTCCGCTGCTCCCATTTTGTATCAGTTTGGATGAGCGAATGATTTGCAGGTATCCCCAATTTGTCCTTGTTCATACATCTCCTTTATTTGGTCGTTCAACGGTTCGCGCAGTTGACCCGTTCGGGCAGCCTTTCCGCCCGACCGGTGTCCAACTGCCTGGTTGAGACTTCGGTTTTTTAGCCGCTGGTTATATGGGTTCTGTCAAATGCGTAGACCCTCGAAGGTTCCATCCTCATGGTTTCAGGTCTGTCATCTGCAGGTTCCATATGTTGTACCGGGGGCCTCATCTTTCCTTTGTCTGCGGTCGCAGGGTGTGTTGCGCCAGATAATAATAGCCTTTGAAATCGTCGCTGTCGGTCATGGCATCCGGAAAGTGGCTTGAACCATACACGCCCAGCACCCAGTTCATCCGACCGCCGCTGAAATTGGCACTTCCCGCCTGCGCCATGACCATGCCGGTCTGCCGGTCGACAACTCTCTTCATACTCAATGATGTGTGCGGATACGGCTGTTCAAAGGTTTCCCGTACCTCGTAGCGGGCACTGATCCCGTCAACCGGCTCGGTCCGGATCTGTCCGTCGGATCCGCGTGTCACCCGCTCTATCTTGTTGCGATCGTAAATACTCCGCATTTCCATCCAGGAAAATCCCTGCTGATGCAGGTAGTTCATGCCGAAGCTGTTTGCCGTAGGCGAATCCAGGTAGATGCCGTCTGCAGTTGAGCGCAGCATGATGCGTGGTTTGCCGACCCCTTCGCATACCGAAACAAACTCCTTATAGTCCAGCCACCATGTTGTCCCTACCGTCACCAGCACCAGGCTTGCCGCGACTGCCGTGCGCACCTGCCGCGACCAGCCGGTCACCGACAGCAGGACGACCAGCAGAGCGCCCGGTATGAGCAGCAAAAGAGGGGCAGTAACAGCCCATACTATTCCGAGTCCCCACATTGTGTAGCTCCAGTATTCCGGCATCTTATTCAGTCATTCAACGTAGTGGGAGATCACCTGACGGCCTTTTAGTCAGGTGCATCTTCCTTGTTGGCCCGCTCTATCATTTTATTAGCCACGTGACTACCCCAGCAGACAAAAAAAACCGACGCAATCACGAACGTGAGCTGCTCGACCGCAAAAATCGAAGTGACAAATCCGTTGAATCCATCCTGAATACTCGATGTGATGAAAACAGTCAGGGGGAATCCTGCCGTAATCACACCGAAAGCAGTACCAATAATGATCGGCTTTTCTTTGGTTAAATATCCTAGTGGCCATGCTAGCAGAAATGCACAAATGATGGCACCACTGGCGGCACCTGCTGAAAGCCAAGCACCACTTACGATTCGAGTCCGAGGAAGCTTGGAAGTTATGGGAATGTACAGAGTTGCCAAGTAGCCAACCACAGTTGGGTACATCCACATTGCCAATGCAACGAAGAAGACCAACAGCAGAATCGTCTTAATGGTTCGCTTCAATTTTGCTCTCTTTCTCATGGGCCAACTCGTTAATCACCGGTTAGGACCGGTTTTATACATGTATAAACTTGTTTATAGTATTAGAAATAGGTTTATATATCTATAAGCCTAGCGAGTTTCTATTTGTATAAACTTCTGTGTTTTTTGCAATTATTTTGGTTTCTACTGATAGAAACTTTCAGTATCTTTGACATGTGTGGAGGTTTCTATAGCTATAAGCTTTTCCAACTTTGTACCGGCAATGCAACCATAGGGTACAAACCAAACTTTTTTCTGCTTATCCCATCGCCCGCCCGCGGCTCGTACCTGTCCCTGCAAAACCTTTTCATTGATGCCGATTTTTAGGGGAACAATAGCTCCGTCAAGGTACTTGGCAGGTGGCGGGATCCATTCACTTTCGCTGACGATGATTTCAACGGTTTTATACTGCTTGTGCGTATTTTCATCATAGCGATAGCGGACACAAATCAGGGCATCGCCATACTGCTCCACTAATCTCTTGGTTCCTTTTTGTCCCGGTTTCAAATTTACCCGTGTTTTCATTAAAGCTCCGGTGTATTTGAACGTTTATGGCAATTCAATTAACATAGTTGCAGATAATTATAAACGGATTTATTGGATTTACTTGGTTGACGATCATTAATATAAGCGGTATGAGATGATATCTGACGTTTTGCCAATCCGGTAACTTTGATATGAAGGGAGTTGATGCAGATGGTTTCGGTTCCACGTCCCGTAATGGATGATTACGTTGCTACTCTCAGGAGTCGCGA
>JANNRW010000203.1:0-10011 GCA_031401815.1 Geobacteraceae bacterium
GGACCTTAACTACTGATGCATTCGCAAATTCTCAAAAAAAGTCCCCTCCCCCCTGGCGGGGGAGGGTTAGGGTGGGGGGGAAGATGCCATGATATCAGTATGTTGCAACTTCACCCACCCCCTGACCCCCTCCCGTCAAGGGAGGGGGAAAAGACTTTTTGCGAGTGCTTCACTACTCTTTCGCTTCCAATGCCTCAGGTTCATTTTTCACTAGCAGGATCGAACATGGCATCCTGCGAATTATGGCATCATTTTCTCCACCGAACAGGGCATGTTCAAGAAAACCTTCCTCCTGGGCGAGCATGACGATCAGATCAATCTTCTCTTTTTTGACTACTCTGACAATCTCCTCTATGGAATCCTGATCACTAATCATCTTTTTTATCGGTAGACCATGGTGAATCTCTTTATTTATGATTATATCCAGCTGTTCTTTAGCTTCCTGTAGACTGTTTTTGTAATTTGTGTACATCTCTTCGGGTAATAATCCCGGTGCATTTATTGCCATCATTTCAACTGGATGCGTAATAAAATGCAGTATCAGTAGTTTGGCTTTGTACTTGCTGGCGAGAGAAATGCCGCAGCTGACAGCTTTCTGGCTGTTTTGGCTCATTCTGCTTATGACAAGAATCCGACTGAACTTTTGCATCTCTTTACCCCTGGTTTTGTCGATAATGAACGACCTGTCGTCTCTGCTGACTTCTGACATCGGATTTCGTAATTGGAGCCTTCCTGATCTGGATGAGTCAAGAAGCTGAATCGCAAATCATTTACTGACTTCCAAAAGTCCATAGCCAAATGTCTTGTAGTTAATCAGTTTTTGCCTTGTTTCCCTGGTAGCCTTAACTGTTCCTGCATTTATCCGCTTCAGCGCATCTTCAGTAATACTGAGAAATTCCCGATAATTATCCTTGGCAAATGCCTTCTTGGCAGCGTTTGTATACTCTTTAGCTGTTTTAAAATTATAGCTTTTCAGGGCAATTACCGGCCTGGCGACCCGTTGATCCGTGTCCGGTTTTGCAGGAATTGGTGCAGGTTTCACTTGGACAACTACTGCTGGTGGGACAATTTGCGTGGGAGGCGATAGCGGCTCAGGATTATCCATCCGGGATGCGGGATTGTAAATATTTGCCGCCGGATTATTGATTTTATACATTTCTGCTGTTGCAGGTGCATTCATACAGATACTATGAAATAGCACCATCAAGGTTGTGAACTTTATCCTTGTCATGGCTGATTCACGACAGTTTTTGAACTGCCAGCCGGGTTATTTTCACGATCTCTTCCGGCTCTTCGTAGCGAAACCGGATTGCCTCGCCGAATGATATCGTCACCTTACCCTGTTTTGGCCATTTTGCCTTATGCGGAAGAACCTGAGCTGTGCCGCTGATTTTTACCGGCACTACCTGAAGTCCCAGCTCCTTTACCATGATGCCCAGACCTGGCTGGAACGGGAGCATTTTGCCATCAAGAGAATGACCCCCTTCAGGGAAAATCAGCAAGTTAACGTTGGCATCGGCAAGTTTTCCCATAAATTTGAGGGCACCGCTGAACCCTTGTGACTGGGGGAGTGGGAAGAGGTTGAACAGTATGCTGGCATACTCGTAAACCAGACGTCGCCAGATCCGTTTAAAACCTTTGTAGTTACCAAAAAAGAACTCTTCCCATGCAGCAGTGGCTGTTCTGTAGCGGATGTTTGCCGGTAATGCGAACATGACAGCAGGCTGATCCAGGTAACTTGCATGATTGGCAACGAAAATGACCGGTTCAGTCAGGTTATGCAGATTCTCTACCCCTTTCACATAAAGTGTGACAAACCTGTTGAACAGGGGGCCGTGGCACAGGGTGTCCCAGACCATACGCAATGCTCTGCAAAGATGACCATTAGTCCAGAAACGGAAATGGTCATGACTTGTCAGTTTTTCACGTTTGGCTATCATCTGGCGCAGATCCGAGACTTTAGTTTCAGGCCCGATCCTGGAGTCGTCAATATCCAGGCGGTATTCCTGCTCCAGAAAATTGACCAGCTCCAGCCGGTCGATGGAGGAGAGCCCAAGATCGGCAACAAGCAGTGACTCTTCTCGAATTTTCGCAACAGCTGTGCCAGTGACTTTTGCAAGAAGATTGAGCAGGCTGTCCTTGCTGAAAGCGTTCCCGCCACTGTCTACCCCCTTTTCAAGCTCTTCCTTGACTGCAAATTTCCTGATTTTGAGGGTGGTTGTCTTGGGGAATTCCGGCTCGTTCCAGACAGTGAAACCGGTAATTTTGGTCAGGGCATCCAGCTGGCTGTTTGCCTGAGTAATGATCTCTTCGGGAGCTTTGTTGCTGCCGTCCAGAAGCAGCACCGCGTGCACCTCTTCCCCGTTACCGTTATCCATACCGATGATGCATGATTCCTTGACTCCTGGAATCTTGTTCACTACTGTTTCCAGCTCGTCGGGATAAACATTGACCCCTGATCCGGTAACGATCAGCTCTTTCTCTCTCCCTTTGATAATCAGCCATCCATCCAGGCCTATTTCGCCGATGTCGCCAGTCCGGAACCAGCCCGCAGGCTTGAAAGCGTCTCTGGTTGCCTGCTCATTTTCAAAATAGCCGGGAAAGACATTGGCGCCTCGCACCAGCACTTCCTTCTTCAAGATCTTTACCTCAACTCCGGGCAGCGGCGGCCCGACTGAACCTGCCACCTGTTTTTCCATGGTGTTGACGCAGAGAACAGGCGAAGTCTCTGTTAGTCCATACCCTTCCAGAACAGTGAACCCCATGCTGCTCCAGAAATTGAAAACATCCGGATTAAGAGGTGCTCCACCGGATACGAAGACCGTGAAATTACCCCCGAACTTGCTCTGCACCGGTAAAAAAAGAAGTTGTCTGATCTTTCGAGGCAGCTTTGTTGTCAGTTGCGCCAGCAGGCGAAACAGCCCGGAGAGGTGCTTTTCCTCAAGTTCTCTCTCAATGGTGGTTTTCAGCAGCTGCATGAGCCGGGGGACAGACATGATGACGTAGATATCTTCTTCGCTCAGCGCTTCCATAATGGCAGATGGCTTGAGGGTGCGCAGATATACGATGGTTGCGCCACGGTAGAGCGGCGTAAAAAAACCACCCATCTGTTCAAACATGTGGGACAGGGGGAGCAGAGAGAGGAAACTGAATGCAGACGTAATGATCGGCACTGCCTTGTTAATCTGGGTCATGTTGGCGATCAGGTTTCTGTGGGTAAGGATGACCCCTTTCGGATTGCCGGTAGTGCCGGAGGTATAGATGAGTTGCGCCATATCTTCAGGTAATGGGTTGGCAAGCTCCTCAACCGGCTCTGTATCTTCAAGCAGATACTGAAGATCTTCCAGCAGCAGCGAACTCTTCGCTGTTATTCGTTCCGGCTTGAAGCGGCTCTGCAACACCAGTCTGGCTTTTGTCAGCTTGCGAATCGTTTCGGCCCGAGCCGGATCGGACATGAAATCCACTGGCACGGCAACTGCGCCACGGATGATGATCCCCCAATAGGCTACCCCCCACCAGGAGGAGTTGGGCCCCCAGACCAGCACCCTGTCACCCGGTTCCACGCCGTTTTGCGCCAGAAGAGTTGCCATTTTCAGGGCAAGAACGTGCAGCTCCCTGTAGGAAACCACAACCCGGCGGACGCCTGTCCGGTTCACAAAAGCAGTTTTGTCACCCAGAGCTTCAAATGTTTTGAAAAGATCGATTAGTGTTTTCATAAATATTCATCATCCTGACCCGGACAAGCCGGAACCCAGTGGTGTCCGGTTTGGTTTATGCAGTTGACTTAAAAGTTCCCCCTCCCTTGACGGGAGGGGGTCAGGGGGTGGGTGAAGTTGCAACATACAGATATCATGGCACCTCCCCCCCCACCCTAACCCTCCCCCGCCAGGGGGGAGGGGACTTGCTTAGAGAATGTGCGAGTGCTTCATGATTTAAGTAATCCTGAAATAACCCACAAGGCTGCAATGCAGTGGTCTTACAAAATGGGAGGGCTTGGTAATGCCGTCTCCGGTTGGAGTCCCTATGGACATCGATGCGTACCCCTCTCCCATACCAAGGCCGTAAAGAGTCGAAGCGTTATTTACAAAGATCGAGCACTGCATCCGCCTCCCCATGCGGGTCAGGTTTTCGATGTTGGTGGAGTACATGGCAGCGGAATGATGGTTTCCAGCCTCTACTTGCCAGGCTAATTCTATGGCAGCGTCAACGTCTTTAACAAAAGTTACAGGCAGTATCGGCATAAGTTGTTCAGTCCGGACAAGGGGGTGATCACCCGGCACTACCCCCCATAACAGGCGTATGGAAGGGGGGAGCTCAAGGCCGATACCTCTGGCTATGACTGCTGCGTCGCGACCCACATAATTGCGGTTCATGGAAGGTTCACTACACCCCGGATCCCCTTCACTGATTACAAGCCTGGTCAGAGCATCCATCTGATGTTCCGAAAGTTCGAAGCCCCGTTGATCCTTGCGCATACTCTCAAGAAAGCGGGTTCTGGCAGCTTCGACCACGATGACTTCTTTTTCAGCTATACACAAAACATTGTTGTCGAAACTCGCGCCGAAGATGATCTGCTGGACGCAATCCGGAAAAAGAGCTGTTTCATCCACAACAACCGGTGGATTGCCTGGCCCGGCTGCTATGGTTTTGCAGGCTTTGCCGGTAGTCATGGCCACTTTCACAATTGCCGGCCCTCCGGTCACCATGTTGAGACTGACATCCGGATGGGCCAGTAGTGCCCTGCCTGTTTCCTGAGAGGCAGGTGCAACCGTGGTTATGAGACCTGCCGGAGCTCCAGCCGAGACAGCTGCCGCAGCCAGAGTGCGCATCACATCCTGGCAAACTCCTGCAGCGGCCGGGTGCGGTGCGAAGACCACGGAATTCCCGGCAGCAAGTATTGCAATAGCATTGGAGATGACAGTTGCCGCAGGATTATTGGACGGGGTTATGGCGGCCACAACACCGAACGGGGCATACTCTACCAGAGTAAGCCCCTTGTCGCCGGTGTAGGCGCTGGAGAGGAGATCTTCGACCCCTGGCGTGCGGTTGGCGCAGAGAAGATTTTTTTGCATCTTGTCATCAATGCGACCCATACCGGTCTCTTCCACCGCCATCTGACCCCAGCGCCCGGCGTTTTCAATAGATGCCATGCGTATGGCCTTGATGACACCCCTGCGTATCTCCAGGCTCTGGTCATGAAATATCAACTGGGCTTTGGCCGCAGTAGAAACAGCTGCATCGACGGTGGAGAATATGACCTTTTGTGTCTGCTTGTCCATGATCATTTATTCCGACCCTGACCATGTTCCTTGCCGCTACTTTGTCCCTGTCCATGACCCCGATCATTATCCTTCTGCTTATCCTTTTCCGGGTGTCCCTGTTCCTGTTTCTGACTCTTTGGCGGCTGCTCGGCATATATTGGACCCGGTGGTTGCTGCTCATGTCGCATAGCCCCTGGCTGCTGTTTCTTCTCATGTACAGCCGGGGCGGGTTTATGATTTTTATCACGCTCTCCTTGCGGCTGTCCTTTATGCTCTGCTCTTCCGGGCCGTGGTTTCTGCTGATCCACTGCCGGATGTTGCTTCTGAACGGGTGGTTGAGGCGATACTGTTTTCCGATTTTTTTCGTTATCCCTCTGCAACTGTTGATTGGAGTCACTTTTGGCTGGCTGCTGTTGTTTTTCATGTACGACACTTTTCCGCTGCGCCGGAGGCTGAGTCTGAACAGCAGGAGTTGGTGCCGGACGCCGGGATTCGGGCTGCTTCACACTTTTCACCGGCGGCGCTGCCTGTTTGTCATGCTGAACAGCTGCTGGAGCTTTTTGTTCAACCTGCTGCTTCAGATGCTGGCGAATTACCTTGTCGCGTGGCTGGTAGCGATTATGCTGTTTGCGGAGGTTATGCTGCTGCTGAGGCTGCGGATATCGATCTCCTGAATACCGTTGCTGGTAAACAGGCAGTGGTGCGCGTTTAGGAACAGAACTGCGTTGCCACTTGTCCCACCCTCTGCGATCCTGCTCCCATCCGTGCCCCCAGTGGTGACCCCAGCGGGGTGGCGCATTGGTTTGCCATCCGCTGAAGTAGAGAGGCGGTTGCCGGTAATAACGAACCGGGATACGGAGCACGAAGAGCGGTACAACTTCCGGCGCTACAAAGCTCCAGGGGCCATTGTACCAGGCGCTCGCATACCAGTTGTCGTCATGATAGACCCAGTACATGCCATCATAGAAAAAGTAGTTGGCATCCACCTGTGGGGCGTAGTAGACCGGATAGCCCGGGACTGGTACAAGATGCGGGAAGAGGGGGAAATTGATTCCGATGCTGACATTGGGAAGCCCTATACTGACGTTTACCTGGGCTTCAGCCGTAATAACCAGGCAGAGCAGCAACCAGAGTACAATGATTCCGTAACGTATTTTCTGCATTTTGATCTCCCTTGGGGCTCAGGTATGGTAACTACTCAGCATGTATCATAACTCCCCCTGTCCCCCTCTTGTCTCAAGCGGGGGGACGCTTTAAGGAAGGTAAGCCGGTAATGCCGCCAACGCTACTTTGAGCGTCCCTCCCCTTAAATAAGGGGAGGACAGGAGGGGTTAGGCTTGGGTGCTAAATGGTTACAGTTTTAATGCACTCGCAAATTCTCTAAAAAAATCTAGCGTCCGTGCCCACCGCGCTTGTCATGCCCTCTATCCTCATGCTTGTCGTGTCCATAATGATTACCGTTGTCTTCGTGATGTTTCTTCTCTTTTTTATGTTTCTTATGTTTTTTGTGCTTGGCCGGTTTTTCCCGCTCAATATATACACGGCGATCCCGTTCGACATAGTAGGGACGACCCGAGTCCATCTGGACGTTCACTCCCGGAGGCGCAGGGAGATAACCATCAATCCGGACATTCACATGGGGAGGTGCCGGAACTCCGGGTGGCAAGGGGAACCCTGCCTTGGCGCTGTTGATGCTGAAGGTGAGGACGATTGCGGCTGCGATAAGTATGGTGGAAACTGATCTGATGAGCATTTTGGCTCCTTTTTAATTTGTAATTTTGCTCCCCCGCCCCTTGCGGGTGGGGGTCGGGGGGTGGGGGAAGTCACTATAGGCGCTGAAGTCTGATAACCTCTAACACTCCCTCAATATTCTCAATTCAACGGCATATTTTTAAGGAAATGACGTGGTTCCATTGCAACTTCCCCCTCCCCCTAGCCCCCTCCCGCCAGGGGAGGGGGAACTTTTTAGAACCTCGTAAATCTCCCTTCTACGGAGCTGTAACCGTACTTGAATCAAGAATCACTGCACTCTGCGCCAGCAGTCTGCCGTTGATCGATGCTCCGGTACCCATGGTGATGGATGTCTGGCAGAGTACGATCCCCTCGAAATGGGAAGTTGTACCAAGATTCACAGTCCCTGCAACCTGCCAGAAGATGTTTTTAGCTTGTGCTCCACCACTTAAAGTCAGGTTTTTGGCAGCACTCAGAGAGAGATTCCCCGGAATCTGGAAGATCCAGACATCATTTGCGCTTCCGGAGATAACTGCATCCGCTGATATGGTTACACCTGTTGTCCATTTGTAGAGACCTGGTGTAAGGGTACTGCCACCGATTTCTCCAGCGCCTAAATTCAGGAAATCAGGAGTTGGCCGCCCTGCTGCATCCGTATATGCCGTCCCCATATTTGTGACAGCTGTTGTCAGGTTGGAGTTCGTAGGGGTCGTCATGTCGGCACCATACAGGTTTCCGGTCACTTGGGGCGAGGTAGCTGATGTAGTTCCCACCTTGGTTAATGAAAAGCCGGTCAGGTAGGAAGTGGCTGCCGGACTCACAGCAATATCACCTGTGATTACAGAGGCAGGAACAGTCGAAATGGCTGTTTTCGCAAGAATTACATAATTACCGGCAGCGCCCAGAAATACCGGAGCAGGCCCCAGCGCCATGGTTACGGTTACATTGTATGTTTCTGTTGTGCTGTCACCTGCGGTTACGATGTATGACCGTGTAGCTGTGAAGTCGTTTGGTGTCAAGGTGCTGGTCTGAACCGTTGTTCCAACCTTGACCTCTGCGCCGGTGGTCGTAAATGTTGCAACCAGGTCTGTCAGGTCTGTTCCGGTGGGTACGGTTACCGCAATAGTCCTGGGCGATGCCAGGTTATTGATGGTGCCTGTTGCTCCGGTCAGCCCCGCAAAGGAAAAGTCGGTGATATCTTTGGCACTGCTTGAGGCTATGGTTACGGTTACGTTATACGTCGCAATTGCGCCGTCGGCCGCTGTTACCTTGTAGGCAACCATGCCGGTGAAATCGTTTGCTGTTGCCATGCTGGTCTGCACGGTCGTACCGACCTTTACGTCTGTTCCGGTGGTTGTAAATGTTGCAACAAGATTTGTCAGATCTGTTCCGCTTGGTACAGTCACGGTGATGGTTTTTGGGGTCGTTGTTTGAGTGATTACCCCTGCAGCTCCGGTAAACCCGGCAAATGAAAATGCGGAAATGGCATTGGCAGAGTTTGCTGCCACGGTTACTGTTACAGTATATGTTGCCGTGGTGTTGTCGGCAGCGGTTACAACGTAATCTCTAGGAGTTGTGAAGTTGTTAACTGTAACTCCACTCGTCTGGGTTGTTGTCCCTATTTTCACAGTTTTACCCGTACTCGTGAAGGTCGCAACCAGAGCTGTCAGGTTTGTCCCGTTCGGCATGGTTACCATGATGGTCTTTGCCGTAGCATTTACAGTTCCGGCAACTCCTGCAAGGGAATAAGCCGTTATGGTTTTTGCAGAACTTGCTGCCGCAATTACGGTTGCTGTATAGGTCGCAGTTACATTGTTTGAATCAGTTACCAGATACACAACCGGAGTCGTAAAGTTATTGGTTGTTGTCCCGCTTGTCTGCGCCAGAGTGCCGACTTTTATTGTTTTTCCGGTAGTTGTGAAGGTTGCAGCCAGTGCGGTCAGGTTTGTCCCGTTCGGGACGGTTATTGAAATAGTTTTTGCAGATTCATTGATAGTTCCTGCAACTCCGGCAAGCGAATAAGTGGTGATTGCCTTGGCAGTGGCAGGGGAAACAGTGACAGTTACGGTGTATGTAGCTGTTGAGGCATCCGCAGCAGTTACGATATATGCGACCGGACTTGTGAAGTTATTCGCAGTTGTACCGCTTGTCTGGGTAGTTGTTCCGATCTTTACCCCTGTGCCGGTGCTTGTAAATGTCGCAACCAGCGCTGTCAGGGCTGTGCCGTTCGGTACGGTTACTGCAATCGTTTTTGCGGCTTCATTTATGGTTCCCGTCGCTCCGGCAAGTGAATATGAGGTGAGGGATTTCGAAGCGTCAAGTGGCGCCGGGTCATTGTTTCCGCAGCCGACAACAAAAACGGCCAGTAGTACTGCCATAATCCGGATTTTTGAAAATAGTTTGCATGCATTCATATTTGTCCCCTCCTTAGGGACTTTTTTTATTATTGTTTATGACCTGTGTCAGTAGTGTCCGGTTTGGTCTGTCCAGTAAGCTTCCCCCCCCTTGACGGGAGGGGATTGAGGGGTGGGTGAAGCTGCCGTCAGCATCAAATATGGCAAATTACCCCACCCCCTGACCCCCTCCCGCAAGGGGCGGGGGGACTATTTAACTTTCTTGCCTCACAAGGAGTATTACATCTATCGTGCCAAGGGATAAATGCAGGGATTGTCGTGTAACGGGCTGATTATGCAGTGAAAAACAGTGAGTGAGTTCCAGGTGGGGAGTTAAGGTCGTCAATACATACCGTCGTATTTAACAAAGCCGTCAAATATAGTGGGTGGGGCAAGATACAAATGAGATAGAGATAGAGATTGAGATAGAGATAGAGATAGAGATAGAGATTGAGATAGAGATTGAGATAGAGATAGAGATAAAGATAAAAAAAGGTCTTTCTGCTTTTTCTCTATCTTTATCTCTATCTCTATCTCAATCTCTATCTCAATCTCTATCTCTATCTGTATCTCTATCTCAATCTCTATCTCTATCTCATTTGTATCTTGCCCCACCCACTATATTT
>JANNRW010000204.1:0-8724 GCA_031401815.1 Geobacteraceae bacterium
GAAGTAACGATGCTACAGGTTGTACAGAGCGCCGGGTGAGAATCCTGCCGTGGGTGGGGGAATGCTCTTGAAAATTGGGTGGGGGAATGCTTCTGAAAAATCAGGTCAAAAAGTGGGGGAATGGTCTTGAAAAATCACAAATGTAAAGCAATCAGAGGTGCTTGTCAAATATGAATAAGATTTTTGTCAATGTAGGGGCGAATCTTGTATTCGCCCCTGTTTTGGGCGATCACGAGGATCGCCCCTGCAAATCAATTGTGTACTACGGTCGTGAAAGCGAATAAGCCAATAATTTCCCCCTGGATAGAGTCAAAGTAACCGGAAGGAGAACTAATGAAACAAATTTCCAACGATTTTCTTGTAAAACAGTGACAATAGGATTATGTTAAACAAGATTTTTTTTGAAGTGAATCCAACTAATAATTATTCCTAACTACCTGTTTATTAATGATTTAATTAAATAAGACCTGCCAATATAGATAACCGAATCCCTGGAGGTACCATATGAAATCAGGAATCACTCTGCTGTCAGCCTTTTTTGCCTGTCTGATCGCGCTTATGCTCCCCTTCAATGCTTCAGCCGCCATGAATAACGGGTCGCTGAGCGGCACCTTCAAGATAGGCGAACATAGCAACTCCCTGTTCAAGCCTGACAATGCATCTGTCAGGAGTATTATCGGGGGGAATGATATCAGGGCTACTTTTGACGGCGTTAGAACCTGCGCCATAACCTCCACATGGAAAGAGTTCGAGGAGGGGTTTTCTCCGAATTCCTCTTCTTCATTATATAACAATGTCACAGAGCATACAGATCCGCCTGAAATTTATGCGTGTACCTATGTTGTTGCCCCAGGCGGTGAAGTGACACTCAGATTCAGTGACACTGATGTAATGGGTGGCTGGCATCTGAGCGCTGATGGCAACTCCCTGGTGAAATCCGACATTTTTCCGGAACAGACCGACAACGGCACTTTGCATACCGGCAGAATGATGGTAGGCATCAAGCTGGGCACTGCCATGAGCAATGCATCGCTAAACGGCAGCTATGACATTGCAGATCTGACCAATATCCTGGTCAAGCCTGATAGCGGAACTGTTAAAAGTCGTATCGGAGGCAACAATATCCTTGCCACTTTTGACGGCAATGGTATCTGTACACTGAATACAGCCTGGAAAGAGTTTGAAGAGGGGTGGACACCCAATTCAACTTCGACATTATATGACATGGTCAACTCCTACGTCAGCCCTGGTGAAACGCCATCCTGCTCCTACACGGTTGCTGCTGACGGCGCCATGGCGCTTACTGTTGGCGGCAATTACCTGCTTGATGCCTTCCATGTCAGTGCTGACGGGATGAAACTGGTTCGCTCCAAAGTATATTCAGAAAGAAACGAAGCAAATAACGGCTCCCTGTTTGAAAGCAACCTGATGGTCGGTGTAAAGCGTGGCGGCGGGATGAGCAACGCTTCCTTAAGCGGCAATTTCAAAATTGCCGAACTGAACAATATCCTCTCTGATAGTAATAATGGCCCGGTCAGAACTGTTATAGGCGGGAGTGATATCAGTATCAATTTCAACGGCGCAGGTTACTGTTCCCTCAAATATCTCTGGAGAGAGTTCAGGGAGGAGGGGGGTGGTTCTACTCTGTACGACCAGGTTTCATCCAGCTTCGAACCGGCTGTTTCTAGAAGTTGTCGCTATGAGGTCACTCCGGAAGGTGCGGCAACAATTACCATCGACAATACGGATGTTATTACGGGATGGCATCTGAGTGCCGATGGCAACACCCTTCTGAAATCCGATGTGACGACAGACACCTGGAGTTCGGGTAACGGAAGTGACAGTTATGCCGGCATGCTGGTCGGGACAAAGCTATTCACACCGGCGAACGTCTCCACTGCGAGCGGTACCTACACTTACTCATCCGGCACTATTAACAATAGCTGGAACAAGTCCGATTTTCTATGCGACGGTCCGGTTGGCCCGGTCACCTTTGTTTCTGATTCGGAAATGACCACGCCGGGCAAGACGGCTCAAGAAATCATGACCTGGACACGTACAGGCGGCGTTAACGGTGGTGTTGTCGGTACCTGGGCCATGACAGCACCCAATGGTGTAACCTATACCATTGAGCTCACATCCCAGCTGACCATGTCTGTCAGCGCCACGATCACTCAATGCAGTGTCAACGGTGCACCGACCATTACCTCTTTCAGTCCGTCGAGCGGCATGGCAGGAGCGCTGGTAACAATCAACGGCAGCAACTTCAGCCCGATATCTAGCGACAACATAGTCCTGTTCAACGGCGTGCCTGCTTTGGTAACCGGAGTCAAATCCGGACAACTTACCGCTCTCGTACCTGAAGACGCGACCACCGGTACTGTCAGTGTTACCAACGTTGGAGGCACAGCATACAGCAGTACCGCGTTTACTGTAAATGCCGGGACTGCCATAGCCTCTCTTGCATTTGGCGGTGCACACCATCGTGTCGATACTAATGGCGTAGAATATGATGTTCTGGATGCAGTCATCAACAGTTACGGAACTACACTGGCCGGTACGTCTGTCAAGGTTTCAGGTCCGAACGGCTTTAGCTATATCTTTACCGATGCAGACATTCTTGATTACATCAACGGACAGATTGTTCTCTACAAAAAATTCCCTGCTTCTGAGGGAGCCCTTTTAGAAGGTGTTTATACCTTCACTATGAATGACGGAAAAGGGAATCTCAGCCACCGGGTTGATACCCATGTAACCGTTCCTTCTGACATGCCGCGGGTAGACAGCAGTACCATCCGGATGCAGCGCCGTTCGGACGGCTCCTACCGGGTCAGCTGGGCGCCAGTTAACGATACGAAGACCTGGAATTACCGCCTTCGCGTGATGCGAAACAATTCTGCAGGCAGTCATGTTTATGACAGCAACAGGGCTGCGACTACTTTTGTAGAAATACCTGCTGGGATTCTGTTTGATGACAATATGTACAAACTTCGAGTGGAAACCGGTGATTCGGCCAACTATGACCTTGTTACCAGACGCTCGGATTCTGGAACTATATTCTTCACTCCTCAGTCAAGCGACTACGATGCCGGCAAGCTCATCATGTTTAATTACGCAAATGCCAACACACGAACAGAGGCGGATGGCGCTACCCAGTCGTTAACATTTGGCTTCGGAGTATGCAGCAGTGCTCCGGGATCTTGCGGGAACGCGACAAGCGCAGCTGCAGCGCAAGTTGCATCTGTGGTATTAACCGGGCCGGACAACTTTTCTTATACCTTTTCAAGCTCAGACCTTATGCCTGGGGGGGTTGATTTCTACAAGGAGTTCAAAAACGCACCGTTCCCTCCAACTGGTACCTACTTGCTCGATTTAGTTGCCAACAATACTCATTACTATACTCACGTTACCCTGACCCCACCTGTTGTCTATCCTTCTCCTGACCTTACAACCTACCAGGCGGAAGACATTGGCAGTAGTATCCGCTTCAGCTGGTCCGATGTGAATTACAATGGAGCGCTGTACTACCGGGTGCAGGTATTTGACACCGGAAATAATCTATATATTAATTCTTCGCGTCAGAACCAGACTTATGTAGATATCGCCAAAACCTCTCTGGGCACCCTTGCCAGCAAGATGTGGCGCGTCGAGGTGTATGACAGCAGCAACGGCAACACCCTTCGCAACCGGAGAAATGGCCCATGGTCTACAGTGGGAGTTCTTGCATCCCTTCCTGTCTATGACGCTGGTCGCCCGGTCTTGAACGATTACATGGTTCGCAGCACAAGAAATGCAGATGGCGTTTCTGTAGCGCAGCTGCGTATCAATGCAACGGATTCTAACGGCAGCATTATCGAGCGCCGGGTAGATGGGCCTAGCGGGTACACCCGCTACCTGACTACTCCGGATCAGTCTTCTATTGGAGCCTACAGCCTGACCGAAACAGGGGATCCTCTAACCGGGCGCTACAAATTCTCGGTAACTGACAATACTTCAAATGAAGTTCATCGTTTCAACTACCAGCCTGCGCCCCTTGCCATCCCCTCTGTTGATTACAACACATTCAAGTTGAATCTTGAACAAAACGGTGATACCCGCATCTCCTGGGCGCCGGTGGTAAGCGATGTCCAGATCTGGTACCGGCTGGAAGCCTATAATGCCGGGAGCCTGGCGCCGATAGCAATTCCAAATACCATTACTGCCGGCACAGCTATGCAGCAGTCATCCGTCACAGTTCCTGCTTCCTATATGCAGGGTAGCGTTATGTTCCGGATCGTAGCGCTCGACGGCAGCAACAACACTACCATAAACAATGCCAGCAGGTCGGTCATGGTCAAGGCGCAGCCCGGCCTGAACTATGCCGCACTGACCGATGGTGACGTTGACGGCTACGCCTCAAATATCGATCCAGATAACAGCAACCCGAAAGTTGACGCTTTCTGGTCGAGTTTTGCCAGCGGCACCTACACCTATACTCCCGGCACTTTGCCGCCAACACTCTCCTGGAATATCACAAATTCTAACTTTATATGTGACGGCCCAATCTTCGGAAATGAATCAAATTCGGTAAGCAGTCTAACTGAGACAGAAATGACCTGGCAGTTTGGTTCGGATGATCCCATGGTCTGGACTCGTGCAAGCGGAACAGCGGGTGACATTACCGGCACCTGGAACTCATCCGACCCGACCCGGGGCAACAGCTGGATGCTTGTCATAAATGCCAACGGGGACGTCTCGATTTTCGGCAGCATCAGGCAGTGCGGAACCAACGGATCACCGACCATCTCCAACTTAACCCCGACAAGTGGTATTGCAGGCAATCTGGTTACCATCAGCGGCACCAACTTCAGCCCCCTTGTCTCGGATAATGTTGTCAGGTTCAATGGTGTGCAGGCTATCGTTACTGACGTACAATCATCCAAGCTCTACGCTGTTGTCCCTCAAGGAGCCACCACCGGCACTATCAGCGTTACAAACTCCGGAGGGACGGTAACGAGCAGTGGAACGTTTACAGTGAACACCGGTACAGCCCCGGCTACTCTTGCCTGGGCGGGTGTTCATCACCGGATCGGGTCAGACGGTGTCGAGTTTGATGCACTTGACGCCGGTATCAACAGCTACGCCACAACGCTTGCCGGGTTGACCCTGTCAGTTACCTATCCTGATGGTTCGATCTACTATTTCACTGACGCTGACATCAATCTGTACAATAACGGCCAGCTTGCCATTTACAAGAGGTTCCCGACACCTGCCTCAGCACTTCCAGTGGGGGTTTATACCTTCAAACTGGTTGACTCTCAAGGGAACGTAAGCCACAGGGTTGATACGCATGTTGCAGTTACTGCGCCACTCCCCATGGTTGACTCCAACACGATCCAGATGCAGCGCAAATCAGACGGTTCGTACCGTGCCAGCTGGGCGCCTGTCAATGACACTCGTACCTATGATTACCGCTTCAGGATCCTCCGAAACAATGCCACCAGCACTGATGTCTACTCAAGCACGAGAGACAAGGTCACTTTTGTGGATATCCCTGCCGGGATACTCTTTGATGAATCCATGTACAAACTGCGCGTGGAAGTGAGTGATTCGCCGAACGGCGATCTGAGCACCAATCGCTCGGATTCGGCCTTCAAACTGTTCAGCCCGAAGCAGAGCGACTACAATGCCAACAGGCTGTTTGTAGGTTATGCAGACATTTATAACCGCTTTACAGCTCCGGATGTGAGCCCTGCCGGTGGAACTGATGTCTGGCTTAACCTCGGAACTAATACTTCCTCAGTCTCCTCTGTTCAGCTGCTGAACTCTGCCGGTGCACTGGTACATGATTTCAACCTAGAGACTGACAAGTTCTTTGCCGACTTTTTCAAGCATTTCGATATACCGCTAGATCCCGGTGCTTACACCATCCGTTTTGTGGCAGGCGGACTTACCCAGGATGTTTACATTACCCTGACAGCACCGGTTGCATACCCGATTCCGGATGCAACAAAATTGCAGGCTGAGTACCTTGCCAACGGCTCTATCCGCTTCAGCTGGGCCAGCGTTGATTATACCGGCGCGCTTTACTACCGTATTAATGTGGAGGATGCTAACGGAGCGCTTACTGCATCATCACGCCAGAACCGGGCTTATGTGGATATGGCAGTCGCTACTGTAGAAGGCAAGAGGTGGCGTGTAGAGGTGATGGACAGCAGTAACTTCAACACCCAGCGCAATCGATCCATAAGCAGCTATGTTCCCCTTGCACCTGTTGCGTATGATGCGACAAGACCGCAGATAAACGATTTAACGATTCGCAACCTTAACTATTCCGGAGGCGCAGCAACACAACTGCGGCTCGGCGCAACAGATTCTGACGGAAACATCAATGAGCGCCGTGTCGACGGGCCTTCCGGAAGTCGCACCCTGACAACGCCGGATCGCTACTCTTTAGGCTCATACAGTCTGACTGAGTCGGGAAGTCCGGCTGCCGGTCTTTACACTTTCACTGCTTCAGACACTGCTTCCAAAAGCGCAGTCCGCTACAAGTTCCAGACTGCTCCACAAACCATCCCGGTTGTTGACTACAAGAGCTTCCAGGTCGATAGAGAGCCAAATGGAGATACCCGGATCTCCTGGGCACCTGTAGTGAGCAATCTCCAGCTCTGGTACAGACTTGAAGCATATAATGCGACCACCCTTTCACCGATCCTGATTACAACCAGGGACTCAAATGGAAACACCATCGCCTCCGGAACAAATGTTCAGCAGAGTTCAGTGACTGTCCCGGCTTCCTATATGCATGGCGAAGTCATGTTCCGGATAATCGCGTTTGACGGCAGCGACCAGACTGTTTACAACAACGCCAGCCGTTCGGCCATGGTCAGGTTGCAGCACGACTTCAACTATGCCGCTCTTAATGATGCTGATAATGACGGTTTTGCTGCCAATATTGATGCAATTGAAAATAACGCAAATGTCTATCCTTTCCGGCCAAATGCAAACGGCACCTATACCTATAACGATACAAGCGGACAACTCGTACTCAACTGGACAAGCAACAACTTTGCCTGCGACGGGCCGGAACTGGGCACGGAAAATCTGACCGTTACGGCTCTTACCGCCACAGAATTAACCTGGGTGGCACCTGATGATACAATGACCTGGACAAGGAGCAGCGGGGTAGTTGGTGATATTCTTGGGAGCTGGTCAGTTAAGGACACTGCTTCCGGCAATGTATATACTCTCACCTTCAATACGGATAACACAGTCACAGTTTCAGCTGTCATGATCAGCTGCGGCGGAACTGCGAACCTCCCGGCCATGGCGGTGCCACAGGCCAACATTGTGGTAGATGGCACTGTCCAGGACTGGACAGGGATTGCACCAATGCTCATCGACCCGGTTGATGTTGCCAATTTCACCGGTCTTGATATTACGGCTGTAAGCATGGCTCAGGATAGCCAGAACATCTATTTCCGTGTTGATCGAGCAGGCAACAGTCTGCCGCCAAACGAAATGAGCAACTTCTGGTTCTATTTGAAACCATCAACTCCGGGGCAAAAAGGTTACGCAGTAGAGTTTCATCACCCCAATCCCTCCCAGCACTATTCAAGATTATGGGATATAAGCGCCGATCCGGATAATTACAGTACATTTGTAAGCCTTTCTCAAAATCTTACCAACGTATTCAGTGATACAGTCATAGAGTTCTCGATTCCAAAGGGTCTCATATCAGTTGAGAACATGTTCACATTGTCATTCTTCACTCACCGCTCGATAAATCAGGTCTGGCAGACGGCCAGTGATGAGCCGGTAAATGGTGTCAATGTAACGCAGATTCAGCCCGGCTCTGCGGTGAATGGCAATTGCGGCAGCAGCAGCGGCCAGTCGTTCAGCACCCCCCCGAACAGCAATCTCTGCTCAGCCGGCAGTCCCACCTCGGTCGTTGGCAATGGCTCCTGGCAGTGGAACTGTAACGGATTCAGCGGCGGGACAAATGTCAGTTGTTCAGCCCAATTACAGGTTGTAGTTCCGGTGGACGGCGCCTGCGGAAGCAGCAGTGGCCAGTTTTTCAGCACTGCTCCGACTAGCAATCTCTGCTCAGCCGGAAATAACAACACAGTAACAGGCAGCGGCCCCTGGTACTGGAACTGCATCAGCCAGAACGGCGGGACGAATGCGAGTTGCTCGGCATCGCTACAGACGTCAGGCTCAAGCCAATTCGACGGAACCTACACCGGAACATGGAGCGACACCTGCCCAGCCTGCGGTGACAATTCAACCCACACAGGCACATTCACGGCAACGCTGGTAAATGGCGTTTTTACCAATATACAAAGCGGCGACATAAAAATTGACTCAGGTACGGTCTCTTCTTCCGGCGCCATCACTGCGACCGGCGCCTCACCAATTCAGTGCAGTATCAGTGTGAGCACTCTCACCGGACAGATTACCACTTCAACAAGCGGCACCGTGATGAGCATGACGTATTCCCGTCCTGCTTCCCCGGAAGGGTGTGGAGCCGAATTTGGCGCCATAACTGCCACACGCGCCAATCCTGATGGCATAAGCGGCCGGGTTACCAACTCTTCAGCTGCCGGGGTAAGTGGCGTAAATGTTGCGGTTTTCATGTTCGGTGGCGGAAATCTTCTCTCCTCTGGATGGACTGTGACCGATGGTAACGGAAACTACGCTGTCACAGGGCTTTCCGCAGGCAGCTACAAGGTTCAGTACACCGCA
>JANNRW010000205.1:0-10924 GCA_031401815.1 Geobacteraceae bacterium
GTCAAAAAACACGGACTTGGTCGCAAATCTGATTAAGCTGTCACATCAGACTCAGAGTAAAAGAATAGCATTGCTGTCCCTGGCATACTGCTGGTATAGTTATTGCTGATATGATTTAATATTGCGATGGCAAGAGTGGTAACAGGATCAGGTCATGGTATTTTCCATTAAAAGAAAGCGTCAGAAATCCTTCCAGTCACCTGATGGTGATAAATCAACTGACTCCTCAAGGCGAAAAAGATTTCTCCTTATCATTGTACTTCTCCTTCTGATTGCCTCGAACCTGTTCCTGTTCATGAAGCTTATGAAATCCCGAAAAACCGTTATTAAACAGCAGCAGGTTCTTATGACTTTACAGGAACCGCCTGATGCAAGCAGTGAGGTTGCCAATAAATGGTATGGCCTTTGCGCAAAGAACAGCATCCACTCAATCAAGGATTTTTGGAACATTTGTGAAAAAGATCCTGTGCTTGCACAACATTTCATGGATTTTGACTGGACAAAAGCCCGGATGGGAAAGCGCGAAGAAGCGGTCTGGACTCATATCGCCTATCGAAAAGATGACAGGATATCAACTACCAGAAGAGTCATAAGGCTCCCGAAAGGGGATGGCTACATTACCGACGGTAAACGCTGGGTGCGAACCTACTGCTGCAATGATTACGTAGTAGTTGACCCTGCAGAGAGGGCTGATTCACCGGATCGTCTCTTTCCGAAAACAGCTGATATGGGTGAAGGCCCGGACAACCTGAAAACTGCTGAAAAAGAGCTTCTGGTTGTCCCGGAACCTTCGTCCATGTTACTCCTTGGAAGCGGAATAGGGGTTATCAGCCTGATGAGATTGCGTCATCGAAAAGTCACCGCAAAATCCTGATTATCAGATCCCACGGCATGGAAAATAATAAACTTCGATATGACTAGAATCTCTTTATTTATTTCAGGCGCGCTCCTGACAGCCCTTTTAAACTGCTTTTTATTACCTTCGGCATCGCTTGCCGCTTCAAAGCAACCCTTCTCTCCCAAAGCAGCGCAGATGAGCGATCCTGCCTGCCTGACAGATCAGGAGGCCGAAATGGTCAGATTTGTCAATCAGTACAGGGTGCATAGCAACTTCCCGCCTGTCAAGGTTTCACGGTCACTTGTCAAGGTTGCACGCATACATGCTGCTGACCTTCAAAAACACCGGCCGGACCTGGGTCATGACTCCAAGGGGATGCGCTGCACTACTCACAGCTGGTCTTCGCATGGGGAGTGGACGCCTGGCTGTTACACCCCCGACCATCGAAATGCTGATCTGATGAGAAACAAGCCCAGAGAGATTACAAACTATGCTTATGACGATGTCGGTTATGAAATTATTTACTGGAGATCGAAAAGTCCGGTTGTCCCTGAACAGGCTATAGAAGGGTGGATCAAAAGTCAGGATCATCGTGCGCTTCTATTTGAAACCGGTCGATGGGCCGGCATAGATTTTAAAGTGGTCGGAGTAGGTATTGCAGATAATTATCTGGTTCTCTGGTTTGGCCCCTCGATCGATCCTCTTGGTTCGCTCTCACCCTGCATCAGCGGTCAAAATTAGGGGACACCGACTGTCGAATAAACTGACAGATGTCGATATTTCTTACATAAAAGCCATCGTCTGAAAAAAGAGAGTGTCCTTACAGATTAAATCCGGTACCACACAACACCTAAAACCAACCCCCCCTTCACCCTCATTATCGGGTTCGATCCCTCAGCATCGCCGAAATTTCATTTTGTATTTGTGTTGAACCTATTTTCGCCTCCTGAAGCAGCCCCCCCCAGCTCTTTTGACCCTTTTTGACTGTAAAATAGTGCTGAGTGGCTGATTGCGATGTCTTTCCGGCAATCAGTAGAGCGATGATCAGCTCCTGGTGAGTTGCCCCGGCCTTGCGCAGAGCTCTCAACTCTGCCTCACCAATCAATTTCTTACTTAAAAGCAGCTCGTCAACTGCCATTTCGGCAAGTCGGAAACTTGAACCCTCTCCCTTCATCTCTCTGATGAATAGATCCCCCAGTACTTTTCCCGGAATAGCGAAAGGAGAGAGAACCTCTCTCCAACTCTCTTTCACCTGCCTGGTTTGCAAAAGACCTTCCGCTGACAGACCTGCTTTCATCCCGACCCAATAGGCAATCCAGAGGTCATCTGATGATATCCCCTTCTGTTTTTTCATGACTATCATTTTTTTGTCAACATTGAACAGAACAGCAAAGAAGGAATTCTGGATTGTAGCCAGGAAATAAGGGTCAGCCAGAGCAGGCTGTGAAGGGTTGAAGGAGCGTTCGGTAAAGCAGTGGCAGGTAATAGCGGGCATGGCAGCTGCCGACATCGAAAGCATCAGGAGAAAGGCAAGACAGAACATGATATTGCTGATAAACGGGCGCATAATGACTCCTTTTTTCAAGTACAGGATAATTCCTGAAAAAGCAGAAGATCAAGATAAAAAATTTGTGGCACTTCAATTGCATTCAATTAGTCATATATCTTGATATATCTCTATTCGACTATTTGGTTTTTATTATATATTACGGACAATTACAACTCTTTCACAATGCAGATAGAAGCAGATTTATTTGACCAGTACGCATAAGTGCAACGCGTAATGACTGAATCGAGAGTTTATTTCGCACTATCACATAACAACCAAAGGGAGGATACAATGAGAAAGATCGCATTAAATCTGCTGCTTGCTGCTTTACTGCCCGTACTATCAGCACCTCTGTCAGCGACAGCGGCTGATGACCAGCTTCAGATGAAAATCGAGCAGCTCTCGAAAGAGGTTGAGCTGCTAAAAGGGCAGGTAAAAAAGGTTGACGACAAGTCGCTAGGGAGATGGCTGACCATAGGGGGAGATTATCGTTTCAGGGTTGACTCCCTCAGAGGTGAAACAGTCCCCTATTCAAATGCAATTGGAACGATGCAGAATCTGGTTGGCGGCTTTACTGTCGGCCCGAATGCAGTAGCAGGACTGACAACCGGCGCAAATGCAACCATAGCAAATCCATCTGCTGCTGCATTCATCATGCAGGGGAAATCAGGTACTCTCTTTACACCTGCCCAGTTCGATACCATCCTTGGCAAATATATGCCCTCTGCAATGTACAATGGGTTTATCACCAACATCATGCCTGCACTGGGGGGGATGACCCCTGCCCAGGTTACGGGGTATCTACAGGCCAATGCTCTGACGGCTCAACAGAGCTCAATATTGTCAACTCTTACCAACAAAGGGATCATGAATACAGTCATGAGCATGATGACCCCGGCGAATCAGACTGCATTTGCAAGCATGCCTCCTGCTTATCAGCAGGCTGCCATGGTAATGGCAATGCAGGGGTTTCTCGGAGCACCCAGCGGTAATCTTGCCAGCAAGCCAGCGGAAAAGCCGAGAAATGAAACCCTCTATACGAACAAATTTGGTCTTGATCTTAATGCAAAAGCAACCCAAAACGTCACTGCTCATGCAAAACTCAATATGTACAAGACGTTCGGATCCCAGAGCGATTCAGCCGTTAACAGTGGTTATTTTGCCGACCGGGTAGGGGTATTTGACGGCACAATCGGCCATGTCCCTTCTGAAGGCCTGCTTAATGTTGACCGGGCTTTTGCAACCTGGAGCAATATTCTTGACCAGCCGCTCTGGTTTTCGGTTGGACGCCGCCCATCAACAAATGGTGCGCCAAGCAACCTGAGGATGAATACAGAGCGACCTGGTAATGGCGGAACTCCAGCACTTCTGGTTGATTATGCGTTTGACGGAATGACTGTCGGTTATGCGCCGGACATTGAAGCTCTTCCGGGCGCTTACACCAAATTATGCTATGGCCGTGGATTTGACAGCGGAATACAGACATCAGGCAACAGCATCAAGGATACTGACATGCTTGGTCTCGCCATCATCCCGGTTGATACCGATCCGCTCCGTATATGGCTGCAATGGAATCGCGGCTTTGAAATTTTTGATTTCCCGGTCATGAATAACACTCTTTTCGGGAACACCGCCCCTGCGGTAAATCTTGGCAGTATTGACTGGTATGGTGCCGGAGCAATGACAACCATCAAGAGATTTGGCCCCGGCACACTCAATTTCTTCGCCGATTTCGGTCTGAGCGTTACTCATCCCAATAATAATGTTTCCGCAAATGCTGGGTTTCAAGGGCTGATGAGCGGTGAATTCTTTGCACAGGATTTCGCCCCGAAAGATCGTACCGGCTGGGCGACTTATGCAGGTGTCCGTTACGACCTCCCCTCTAAAACAAGGATCGGATTTGAATTCAACCACGGCTCGAAATACTGGATAACCTTTGCACCGTCAGCTGACGATATCTGGACCAGCAAAGTTGGAACCAGAGGGAATGTCTATGAACCATACATTATCCAGGAGCTGGATCTGAAGCCGATTTCGTCACATCTTAGCAAGGTGTTCTTCAAGATAGGTTATCAGTATTATGATTTTGACTATACCGGCAGTAATAACTGGGTTGGTGCACCGGTCAAAATATCGTCCATTCAGCAGAGTGACCTGTTACTGATGGCACCGATGAAGAAAGCTTATGACATTTACGCAACCTTTGAGGTGAAGTTCTAAAAAAAGATGAAAGCAGCAGGACTAATTACGTACTAAGGAGTCTCTTATGAAGAAAACAATTTCATTAATTATGTTTGTCTGCACAGTTGCTTTGCTAACTTTCTCCTTCACTCTCAACGCAAGCGCAGAAGAGCTGAAAATGGTAGGTACTGTAACCAAAATCGAGTTGGCTGCTGACGGCAACTCCGCAATTGCTCTGCTTAAAGATACCAAGACCGGAGTTGAGGTTACAATTCTGGTAAGTGATGAACTTACACTGGACAAGTTCAAGGACAAACGGATCGTGGTTGATGACGAAATCCGCTGCAAGTATGACAATGAGAGCGGAAAAAATGTCAGTAAAATATTCAAGAAAACAGCTGGTTGCTAGATCAAGTTTGATGCATTCGTAAATACTCTTAACAAGTCCCCTCCCCCCTGGCGGGGGAGGGTTAGGGTGGGGGGGGATGGTTCGACTCCGCTCACCATCCGTACCCTGAGCGTAGTCGAAGGGTCACCCACCCCCTGACCCCCTCCCGTCAAGGGAGGGGGAAAAGACTTTTTGCGAGTGCATCTATTTTAAAAAGGAGAAATTTTATGGTCAAAAATAAATTCATGTTGATTCTGATTTTCTGTAGTTATGCAGGGAGCTCTTTTGCTGCCGACTCTGTCAAAACAGTCAAGCCGGCCATGGCGAAAATCTGCTCCAATTGCCACAAAGCCGAGTCAAATGTCATACGTGGATACTTTGATAATGTGGCCTTCAAGTCAAAAACGATTCAGGTGAAGATTGATGAAACTGTCGAGCTGGTGAAGTTTGATGAGGATGAAATTAAAGTCGTAAACGGAGCCGGTAAAAGTGGGGATGGAGATTTCCTGAAAGATAACAGAGTCAGGAAAGGCCATGAAATAAGCATTGAATACGCGGAAAAAGATGGGATCAAAACTGCTCTTAAGCTTACAGAAAAACCTCCTGTCAAGATTCCGGCAGAGATGCTCATATCAACTTCAGAAGTTGAAAAACTGGTAGCCACCGGGGGTGAAAAGAGCTATTACCTCTTTGACTCGCGACCTCTCCCCCGTTTTCAGGAGGGTTCAATTCCGACAGCTGTCAATCTCCCTTATCCGCAGTTTGACAAAATGATCGACAAACTCCCCAAAGACAAGAGTGCACTTGTAATTTTCTACTGTGCAGGGCCCTCCTGCAACATGAGCCCCGGCTCTGCGGATAAAGCAAGAAAACTCGGCTACAGCAATCTGAAGGTTTACAAGGATGGGATGCCTGCATGGCTGGAAAAGAACTATGGGGTTCTTTCAAACAAGTTTTTTAAAGAGGCCTGGATTGACAAGGATATTCCGCATGTACTGCTTGATGTCCGTACTGAAGATCAGTCAGCTCAAGGCCATATATCCGGAGCGGTTTCGTTTCCACTTATTGATGGCTTGCCGGTTAAAAATCTTGCGCTGAAGCAAAAGAAAGCTCCAATCATGATTTATGACGAAAAGGGCGGAAAAGATGGCGAAACAGCCGCCCGATCTCTGATAAAAGCCGGATACGGAAGAGTTGTTATTCTCGGAGGCGGGTTTGATGCCTGGCAAAAAGCTGGCTTTACGGTTTCAAAAGGGAAGCTCTCTTTAAACGCCACATACTCTCCCAAGCTGCGTCCAGGAGAACTGACTCTACCGGATTTCAGCAAACTTCTCTCAACACCCTCCTCAGATGTCATGATAATGGATGTTCGCAATATAGATGAAGTTAATGCGGGGATGCTGCCAGCTGCGACACTGATCCCTGTTGAAGAGATAAAGAGCAGAGTTGCCGAGATCCCCAGGGACAAACGTATAATAACTTACTGCTCAACAGGTGTACGCGCCGAGATGGCGTATCATACACTTAAGGAGCTGGGTTACAGCAATATCGGGTTTGTAAATGCGAAGATAGATTTTGAAAAGGGCGGGAGCTACAAGATAACTGTAGATTAAACTGAAGAATACCTGAAAGGTGCGCCATGAATATTATAAAAAGGATTATCTCGATAGCTCTGCTTACACCGATAACTGTTGCTTCGCTCCATGCAGCGACTGACCATAAGGAATTCGTCAAAGGGCCATTCAAGAGCGGAACAGAAGTTACAAAAGTCTGTCTGGAGTGCCATGAAAAGCAGGCATCAGACTTCATGAAGACAACTCACTGGAACTGGAAAGGGGCTCCAAACCATGTCAAGGGGTTGGAAAAAAGTACAAAGGAGTATGGCAAGGCAAATATGATAAACGCCTACTGCACGTCTATTGAAGCAGGCAAGGATGGCCTGGTGCATGAAGCCTGCGGCAAGTGTCATGCAGGTTATGGCTGGACTCGCACAAATTATGACTTCAGCAACAAGGCGAACGTTGATTGCCTTATCTGCCATGCCCAGAAGGGTAATTACTCAAGATCTTCTTTCGATTGCGATATTGACATGAAATCCATGGAAAAAGGGTCAATGGATCTCGATATGGCATCTAAAACAGTCGGGATGCCGACAAGGAAAAACTGCGGCTATTGTCACTTCTACGGAGGGGGGGGCGATGCGGTCAAACATGCGGGACTCGACTCAACACTGGAAAAAACTGTTAAAAAGCATGACGTGCATATGGGTTCCAAGGCGAGTGGCGGGCAGGAGATGAGTTGCCAGGCATGCCATGTTACAAAGGAGCACAAAATTTCCGGCGCTTCCAGCATGATGGCGCATTACGACTCCAGGGTGACTTGTACAGACTGCCATAGCGGCAAAAATGTACCGCATCAAAAATCTAAAAACAGAGCCATTCTTGACAGTCATTTTGCTGCTGTTGCCTGTGAAACCTGCCATATCCCGGTATTTGCCAAGGGGCAGGCGACAAAGATGAGCTGGAACTGGTCTGATGTCGGCAAAAACCTGAACTCTGAAGAGCAGTTTGACAAAGAGACATTTACAAAGAAAAAAGGGAGCTTTACCTGGGGGATGAATGTAATCCCGGTCTATGCCTGGTATAACGGGAAAATCGAGCGTTACATGGTCGGAGACAAAATCCGGGATCCGGAAAAACCAGTAGTCATGACAAAACCTGTCGGAAGCATTTCCGACCGGACTGCAAAGCTTTACCCCTACAAATTTTACACCGGCGATCAGCCGATGGACTTGAAATACGGATATCTTGGCATATTCCAGCAGTACAAATCCCTTTGGGAAGATTACAACTGGGACAAGGCGCTCCAGGCCGGTTCCGAGATTCTCCCCTACAGCGGTAAATACCGGTTCGTGAAAACAGTCTCCTACATAAGCGCCAGTCATGAAGTCGCTCCGAAAGAGGACGCCGTGCAGTGCGGCGAATGTCACATGGGGGGTAAGCGGATGAACTGGAAGGAGCTCGGCTATAAGGGTGATCCAATGAAGGCAGGAGGCAGGGATGCGCAGATGAAGAAGAAGGTGAAAAAGTAAAAGTTTCTGCCACTCCATTAAATGCCTCACCAAAGCCCTGTGCCATCAGTCACAGGGCTTTGGTTTTCAGGCAAAATCCATTAAACTTTTCCCCCCTCTGAAGAGATACTCAACCCTTCATCAATGCAGAATTCGACGCACAATCCGCAGCCAGTACAAAGCAGTTGAACAAATTCAGGTGAAGAGTCGGTGTTTCCGGTTTGCAGAGCACCGGTCGGGCAGATCGCAACACACCCCTGGCATTTTGTACAAGAGTCAGAAAATGAGATCTCCGTATCAAAATGTTTTCTTATTCCGGTTTCGATTTCAGTGCTGATTCTGTTTCTGGCTCTGTTAAGCAGCTCTCTACGGGTCGGCAAACGCTTTCCGGCGTAGGGAGTGCGTCTTTCGGACTGTTCCCTGGGAGGGGAAAGAACGGCAACGGCGTTCCGGAACAGGGAGTTACGAAAAGATTTGAAGAAGCTTCGACGATCTACTGATTCATCCCGGTAATGAATATCAGCTGTCGAATCTGCAATAAAAATATCACAGCCACCTACCAGCAAGCCTTTTTCAGCAAGGGCTTCCAGATTCTGCCGGAGTACTGAAACCATTTGACTATTCGGGCAATCGCTGCACAGGGAGAGATTGAGTATCAATCTTTCCTTAACGTTATAGCAGAGCGCCAGAAGATGCTCTGAAGAGAGACCACCCAGGCAGGCGATAAAAGCATTGGAGTGATCCTTTGTTCGACTGCAGCCAAAAACAGGTTCAGGAATGCGGGATAACTGAGCCAGGCAGCTGGAAAAATCGAAGTTCTGTTCCAATGCTCCTGATGGACAGACAGCAGTACAGAGCAGACAGCCTTTACAGTGGTTCGGATTGACCGCAAGAAAACGATCAAGGGAGAGTGCCCTGTGCGGGCAGATAGAGACGCAGAGGTTGCAACTGCTCTCACTGTGGCGCATCCGGAGGCAGCGGGAAGCATCAATCTGCAGGTCATCCCTGCTGCCGGTAACAGGGGCTGTTTCAGTCATTTTCATCAAAGGAGAGAGCAGCATGATCCGAATTGATAAAAGCAGCGGTACATTGCGCAATTGCCTGATAGAACGGAGCCTCGCCGTCAGTAATTATAGCCGAGGTAAACGGCTCCAGCCACGGCATCAGAAACCTTTCCAGAAACTCCTTTTGGAGAGTCAAGAATCGCAGAGCCGCCTCTTTATCGTCTGACTCCTCTGCTTCCCGCTGCTTGAAGGCCAAGTATGACATGAACTCCAGTTCAACGGCAAAATGATCCGGCAGTTCGTGAAAGTCGTCTGCCAGATGCAGACCGCAGGCGTGATAAAACGCTGCTACCCTGGCGGTGGAATCTCCCATGACGTTTTTGGCATCGTCAAGATAGATCGAGCCATAGGGGGGGGCTACGAGCTGAAAGGGGCCAATAAACAGGCGGGCATGTTCAACCGCAAGAGCCTTAAGTGTGCTATTGGTGCCTGCAACGGCTGCTACCGCTGCATACTGGGCGGCATCAGGTACGACAGGCTCAAGAAGGGTTGCAAGTGTAGCGCAGCAGTTCTCCTCAAACAGTGCGCTTGAGGGGGGGTAGTAACAGGCCGCCAGCAGGCGGTAGACATCTTCACGGGTATAAGGGCAACTGTGGGCATCGGACATGGCAAAGATTCCTTGAAATAAGTAGGGGCGAAGCAAGGTTCACCTGCTTCGCCCGTTTTTGATTCAAATCCGGCAAGGGCGAAGCAGATAAGACGCTTGCTTCTCCCCTACAACAGATCACCGTCGCTTATCAAACTTTACTCCCGCCCTTGAATGCGCGGATGTAGGCTACGTTTGGCTTGGTTCCCTTCTCTTCCTTGAGGCGCATCGGCTTGTACTTCTTGAGCAGCTTGGCCGGTTCGCTGGTTGGATCGTTCAAGTCGCCGAAGATGCGCGCCTGGGCAGGGCAGACTTCGGCGCAATAGGGTTTGATGCTCTGCTTGACCCGGTGTTCGCAGAAAATGCACTTCTCAACCACACCTTTTTTCCGGATGTTTTCATAATCAGGATGACTGTACTTGTTCTGATAAGGCGGTGCGGCTCCAGCCAGCTTGGCAACCTCGGCACCGGAGGCCGTGCACCCCTTGATCATTTCGCTGGTATCACGAGAAGGCGCATGCGGCGCTTCCGTGCCAATGTTGGCGCTGATGACCGAATATTCAGCTTTTTCCTTATCCACATCAGTGGCGCTGTATGGACAGGCCTTCTGGCAGCGGCGGCAGCCGATGCAGCGCTCATCATTGTGCATGGTGATGCCGTCGGTGGTTTTGAACATAGCTTTGGGCTGCACCGGGCAGGCCTTGACGCAGGGCGCGTCTGTGCAGTGATTGCAGAGTACCGGGATTGCGGTAAAGGATGGATTGGGAAACTTACCCTCCTCACGGCTGATAATATCCGACCAGTTGAAGGTCTGGCCGTTCCCCCGGGCCTGGGTATTGTTTTCGGCTTTGCAGGTCATGGTACAGCAGCCGCAACCGACACATTTTTGTAGGTCAATGACCATTCCGTATTGTTTTGACATTTAAGGTATCCCCCCTTTCCTAGGCTTTCTCTATTTTGACGCCGGTATAGCCGCCATTACGTGCGGTTGAACCGCTCAGACGGTCATAGTCATCAACCAGGAGCTCGTTGTTATTGCCACCACGCGGTTGGGCCTTGGCATAATCCTTGGCAGCCACCCGTCCATAAGCCCAGTGTCCCTGGCCGAAACACTTGGCAACCGTGCCGGGGCGGACGCCTTCCCACAGTTTGGCCGTGGTGATGATGGAGCCGGTTGTCGAGGTAATTTTTACCTTGTCGCCGGTTTTGATCCCAAGCTTCTTCAGCACGTTGGCGAACTTGCAGACT
>JANNRW010000206.1:0-13821 GCA_031401815.1 Geobacteraceae bacterium
GCCTCAAGCCTCAAGCCTCAAGCCTCAAGCCTCAAGCCTCAAGCCTCAAGCCTCAAGCCTCAAGCCTCAAGCCTCAAGCCTCAAGCCTCAATAGCCATATATCCCACTGTAGGGCGAATGGTATTCGCCCGACTTTGCTACCAACGCCGTTTTTCCGGTTCGACACCTAAGGAGCGGCGTTTTTTTGTTCAAGGGGTACATAGGTGAAAAAATTTCCAATTCAAGCGAGGCGTGGTCAAAGTAATTTACCACCCCTTGGGTCAACTTAATTTGCCAGTTTCGGAGGGTATGTCATGGTACGAAAACAATCAGCTACGCACGGTAAGAGGTTTTCAATATCGGTATTTGTTGCTTTATTGCTGATATTTTCAATATCAACCTTTGCATATGCTCAAGATCCGATATTCAAGGCATATGACAATGTCCCGATAGGCGCGAGAACACCTTTAATATTAATTCATGGCATAAGGAGTGATGCAACAGTCTGGAATGAATTCATTCACTATTTCAACGAAAGCACCCCATTGAACAAGAATTTTAAAGTATATACTTTTGAATATGATTCAGATTTTTTCACAAATTCTGGTCAGTGGGCATTATTTGATTTTGGCGGAATTTTAAGAAATAGAATAGCTTCATATTACACATCGGGTGCTTGGGGGGATCGACCAGTCGTCATGCTTGCGCATTCAATGGGGGGGCTGATAGCACGTTCTTTTATGCAACGACATTGGTTCGTCGACGGCCCACAAGGTGGAGAACGGGTATTAGGACTTATAACGCTTGGGACTCCACATCATGGGTCTCCAGCTGCAAATGTATGTATTGGTTTTTGCTTGGATGCTTTGCACTGGGATGACTATAATAATTTCGATACATTGCCTATTTATAACGAAGGATTGCGGTGCATTAATAATTACTCAAATATTGGTAGGTTTAATGAACACTCATGCCCTTCTGAATCTGATTTGAGTGAAAATGGATTTTATAATAAGATAGTTGCGTATGGGGGTACTGCTTCTAGCAATTACCTGACAATCGAATTATTAGCAGGTTATAAATACCTGCAAGGGGTTGTAAAAAATGGGTCTCCTGTTTATCAAAATAATGATGGAATAGTCCCTATACAAAGTGCTTTATTCGATGACTGGCCAATTAAAGATCGCCTTAGGAGTGATAATAACTGCAATCATTACGATTTAACTAAGAGTCTTACTTGCCAGTTCAAAGGTACAAATGCATTTCAATCATATAAACAAAGTATCATTAGCTTAATCCCTGCCATAACCATCTCGCCGAGTTTCAATAATACCAGCTGCTTTGTCGGTCAAACTGTAAATGCTCAGTTTGAAATCATCAACAAAGGGCCAGAACCGATAACTGTTGCAAAGTTAACAATTGGCGGACGTGATCCGAGCGGACACGTAGCCGATTTCCCGGCAAAATCTTGTGTAACACTCAAGCCCAATATTCCAGTTACCTATTCCGGGTCTTTAACCGTCACCAAAACCGGGAATTATTCCTTTTTCCCTGCTTACGACACCCTTGCTATAGGAACTACATGCCCGGAATCAAAATCTAGTTGGAATACGGATATCCCCGATGAATCCGGTAATATCTTCTATAACAACACACACACTATTGTTGTTGGTTCAGCACCACAGCCATCCAACCCATATGCTTTTCAATTGACTACGCAAACAATACCATCCAAAGCAAGCATGTCGCCTGCAAACCCTTTCACGCAGACCTGGACTGTCAAAAACACCGGTACGGCGACTTGGGGCACTGACTATAAGCTGGAATTCGTTTCAGGTTCTGACCGTATGGGCGGTTCGTATTCTGTTCCAGTGCCAAAATCCGTTGCTCAAGGAGAGTCGGTATCCATTTCCGTTAACCTGACAACACCACCGAGGGAGGGTATTTACTCAGGATACTGGCGGATGAGGGCACCTAATGGAACCTTGTTCGGTCAGCAGTTAAGCGCAATCATTACTGTCTCCTCAATTTCAAGTGATTTCAAGATACATGATTGGGTAAGTGCTAATGGGTATATACGGATAAGACCCAACGCTAATCTTAATGATGTTCAGTTTTGTGAAGGGGGTAAAGGAGACGATGGGAATATTATTGATGGCCCTGTAGATGCTAGCGGGTTGAGATGGTGGAAGCTTAAATGGGACAGCGGAGCATGTAAGAATAATACAGGTTGGTCTGCTCAAAAGGATCTGAATGGAAATACCCAGTTTCAGAAAACAGCGTACCCTTCTGAAGGCAATATCATAAGACCCAAGGGCACAGTTTTCAAATATCTTTATAAGAACGGAAAAAAATGGTGGTTCAAGAACGACGACATATTAACCAAGATGGGGTACAGCACTACGGATGTAAAAGACTTGCCATTCGGAATGGTGGGAGAATTTGCCTATGGGCCAATAATTGTTGATAATGGGGCAATTATCAGGCTTAAGGGCGACACCAAGAAGTATTTCCTTCTGACAAACCAGCGAAGGCTGATAACATCTGATGCCGCTTATTACTATTACATGTATCCACAGGGGTTCAAGTTAGAGGATGTCATTGATGTACCTCAATCCATATTTGACATGTTCCCGCCAGGTATAGATGTCAGCACTCCTCCAAAAATATTGCTTTCCGCTCCGGGTGGAGGAGCCAATTATGTCACAGGCGACAAGATAAGCATAATCTGGACAGCGACTGATGAAGTAGGTGTCAGTTCAGTAGAAATTTCGTATTCTACCAATGGCGGATCAGGCTGGAACAGCATTGTTTCTGGAGTTTCAAAAACGGGTAATTATCTCTGGACGCCGAACTTCACAGCACCTTCAGTGTTGATTAAAGTAGTTGCGACAAACACGTCCGGCTTTACTTCAGAACCAAGCTTAAGTAATGGAAGTTTCTCAATTTCGGATGTCTATAGATACTCAGATTTTACCATAAGTTCATTGATGCCAAGTTCCAGCAGCGTTACTGCTGGTCAGCAGATTACAGTAAACTCTACTGTCGTGAATCAGGGCAATGGTGCATCTACTCCGACCAATCTCAAGTACTACTATTCCTCTACCAGCACTGGTAAAGACAACTATCTCGGCGAGTCAAGCGTACCTGCACTCACTGCTGGCGGCCCCACCAATCTGTCTGCAACGGTGACGATTCCGTCAACCAATATTCTCCAGGGCTACCTTGTTGCCATTGTCAATCCGGACTATTACGCATCTGAAAGCACAACTGCCAACAATATCGCCAGTGCTGCCGTTTCCATCACGGACAATGTGCCACCAACCATAAGCTCACTTACTCTTGGGTATAGCTTTCATAAAACCGGTGCAGAATATCCCATCATCTTTGATGTAACGGATAACATCGGCGTAAAATCCCTAGGATTCTATTATTCAATAGATAGCGGCACAACGTGGAATACTATTACGGATTATTTTATTCCTGGTTCCCAAGGCATTCAGAACAGTTATAAATGGACTATTCCTACCACAATCGTTGCCCCAGCATCCCTTCAGATAAAAATGAAGGCGAAAGACGCTTACGGGAATGTATCGGAAAAAATGGCTGGGCCATATACCATCAAAGACGGGACAAAACCATTGGTTACCATCCTTTCACCAAACGGTGGGGAGATATTCGATCTCAGTTCGGCCCAAACGATCAATTGGAACGTCAGTGCTCCGAATGGGGTTGGCGCATTGAATCTTGATCTTTTGTGGGGAGATAGTGTTACCAATATTGCCAATGTAACTTCAAACTCGACAGGTAGTTACAGCTGGACGGTCCCAGCGACAAGTTCATATGTTTCCAATACCGCAAAAGTAAGAATAATGATTACGGATCTAAACGGCAATCAAAACGAAGATACGAGTGATGGCTTTTTCACGATCAAAGACGGTTCGATCCCGCCTCCCTTGCCGTGGACAACACCGCAGGTAATCACAACTGTTCCATCAACGAATTGGCCGTATACAAGCAAAGATAACGGGAAGCAAGTCATTGCCATTGACAGTGTCGGCAATGTGCACCTTGCTTACATTTATCTCCAGAATGATATCAGCGGAATTGTTACGTATCCTCCAAGCCCACAAATAATCAAACAGGAAATATTCTATAAAAAATATAATGGGACAACATGGACAAATCCAGTTTCGATTTACAGCCGAACTCAAAATGCTACAGTTTCGTATCAATATATTTATAATCTGCAGATTGCAGTCGGAAGAGACAATCTGCCAACTCTAGTTTGGGAGTCTGGTATTACGGGGAGCAATACGGTTAATTTAAATCAAAACGACATTTTTCATAGTCACTTCAATGGAACTACCTGGAGTGCTCCCTTCAATCTTTCCGATAAGATAAGTGGTACACCTAGCCTGACTGACGTAAAATGGACTACAAAAACCAGTATGCCTGGTGGTAAGAGCTATGCAGCTTCCGCTGTATTAAACAACAAATTGTTCATATTTGGGGGTAGCCTACCTTTGGTTAACTACCAGTATGATTCATCATCAAATACTTGGACGCGTATTTCAGATTCACCCTTCAATGGCGCGAATGAATCGGGCGCTGCTGTCATAAATGGTAAAATTTATATTGTTAGTGACCCAGGCGGATACAAGGAACTGAAAATTTATAATCCGGCAAATGACAGCTGGTCTATGGGGCCGGATTTACCGACACCTCGCAGGTCACCGGCTGTTGCTGCTGTAAACGGGAAATTGTATGCAATCGGTGGTGGTGACAGTAGTCTTAATTCATTTGCTACTGTTGAAGAGTACGACCCAATACTTAACAGATGGACAACAAAAGCAAGCATGCCGACTTCGAGGGTTTATGCGGCGACGGCAGTTATAGATAACAAGATTTATGTCATGGGGGGGCTTGTATCTGGCACAATTTCCGGAGCCGTTGAAATGTACGATCCATCAACCGACATTTGGACAACAAAAAAGTCTATGCAACGAAATTATGGAGCATTGGCCGCAGTAGTAAATAATAGGATTTATGTTGCTGGCGGTTTTGATGGTGGAGAAGATAATGTGGAAGAATATGATCCGGCAACCAATTCCTGGCTGAACAAGAACTCTATGCCGTCACCTAGAAGGTATTGTTCAGGAGGTGCTATAGGGAATAACATTTATATAATCGGTGGGAGCGATGGAAATAATTTTGATATGACTATCAACGAACAGATGACAATTGGCACTGGCGGGAGTGCAACTATTTCTACATCATCAAGAATATTGATAGATGCAAATTTAAACACACATGTAGTTTGGAGTGACGGTTCATATCTGACTTCTGACTGGCCGTATACAACCGCTGGAGAGAATGGCGTTTTCTACAGAAAGGCTGACAGCACTGGAATCTGGTCTGACGCAATTCGTTTGACATCCGGTTATGCTTTCCGACCGACAGTTGCACAGGATATAGACGGAAATATTTATGTTGCTTACGAAAACGCAGACTACTTAGCAACCTATAAAAAATGGAATGGAACATCGTGGTCAGAACCACTGAACACTGGCCACAAAATTATTGGTTTTTTAAATTTTGTTGTAAAAACAGGCAACAACATTCATATGGCATGGTATTACAACGATAATACTACCGGCAGTTCGCAGCAGATATTGTATTCTCACTTTGATGGAAGCTCATGGAGCGTCCCTGAAATAATGTCAGATCTCTTCATATACGGTCCCCACAATCCGTCATTAGTCGTTGATTCTTTAAATCGCCCTCACATAATTTTTGAAGAAAATAGCAATGGAAAGCTAAAATACAAATATCGGGATATAAATGGCTGGTCAGCGCCAGTACAATTGAATCTCTCCAGTCAGTATTTAGAACAGCGCAGCAGCAAGATAGCTATTACTAACGATGATCATATTCATGTAGCCTGGGAGTCCAGGTATAACGGCCACAATGAGGTTTTTTACAATCATGCTTCGTTGAAGGGGGGAATAAACGATAAGACTGCTCCTTCAGTCTCCTTACTTACTCCTACTGGCGGCGATGCTCTTTCAATAGGCGCTTCATATGCCATTTCCTGGGCAGCTACGGATAATGTCGGTGTAACAAGTGTCGCGCTTGAATACACCATCAATGATAGCGTAAGCTTCACTCCAATTGCTTCGAACCTGAGCAATAGCGGCGGGTCTTACCAATGGACGATACCAAATCTCACATCGGCCAACGTTCAGATACGGATAACCACCCAGGATGCAGCCGGGAATAAAGGCTATAGTTTATCCGGCAAGTTTTCCATATCCGACAAAACAGCGCCAACAGTAACGGTCATTTCACCGAAGGGGGGGGATGTCTGGCAAGTGGCATCAATCAAGGCGATACAATGGACGGCGACCGACAACATCGGTGTCACGGAAGTTGACCTTTCCTATTCCACGGACGGCATGGTCAGCTGGTATCCGATTGCTTCTTCCCTCACCGGCACCAACTATCAATGGACTGTTCCGGCCAACTTATCATCCAATTGCGTCGTTAAAGTGGTGGCAAAAGATGCCATTGGCAATGTGGCGCAGAACACAGGTAGCGGGAGCTTTACCATTGCCTCTTCGAACCGGCCTCCCAACCAGCCAATCACTCCTGATCCTGCCAACAGCGCCTCCGGGGTAGCTACCACAAAAACTTTAACATGGTCGGGCGGCGATCCTGATCCTGGTGATACGGCGAAGTATGACGTATACCTTGGCTCGTGCGGCAGCATGGCGCTTGTATCAGGCGCACAGACTGGGCTTAGTTATTCTACGCAACCGTTAGCTAACGGCCAGATTTATTGCTGGCAGGTTGTTGCCAAAGACAGTCAAGGGAGCAATTCAATTGGACCAATATGGTCATTTACGACTGAAAAACCGTTATTACCTGTTCTTTCTGTAAGCGTGGGCAATATGGTTTTCCAGAGTTTTGTCGGGAAAAGTGCGAACAGCCAGACAGTAGAGATTGATAATGCTGGAGGAGGGACACTTGACTGGAGTGTTACAAGCAGTACGCCATGGCTGAAGGTCACCGGTGTGGGCGGATCCAATTCGGGATCGTCTGCCATAACGACCGACACTACGGGGCTTGATGCAGGTTCCTATTCAGCCAATTTAACCATAACTTCAAATGATATAGGAAAGTCAGTACTAAATATTCCGGTAACTTTGCTGGTAACTTATCCAACTTATACCCTGACAATCAATAAGTCAGGAACCGGCAGTGGTACGGTTATAAGTTCTGATAATCTTGTCAATTGCGGGACAAATTGCAGTGCAACTTTTAATTCAGTTAGCTCGATAACATTAACAGCAACATCCAACAACGGATCGTTTTTTGCCGGCTGGTCTGGTGCTTGTTCTGGCACTAGCCTAACATGTTTGCTAAACCTCACTGAGGATATGACTGCTTCTGTAGTATTTGCTGATAATAATCTGCCGTATTTGGTGCTTTCCACCTTGCCGGATGGTTCTATAACAAATAACACTGTCCTCAATATCTCAGGGGAGGTAATCGCTAGTAAGGGTTTGAAACAGATTACAATCAACAATGCCCGAATAAATGCCAACACCGATGATTCTTTCAGTTATGCTCTGCCATTAATTCCGGGGACGAACATCATAACAACTTCTGTTTTTGACATGCTTGATAAGCAAGCCACGGATAACAGGACAATCATCCTCGACAACACTGCGCCACAACTTACCATTACTGCTCCGGCTGACAATAGCAAGACAAGCAAGGCGTTCATCGAACTGTCAGGCGCTATCGATCTGACAGCGGCTGTGGAAATTCAGGCCAATAATGTTACTGCCCAGACGGTGTCCCAAAATGGCACCGACTATAGTGCTACCGTTAATCTTGTAACTGGCCTAAATACTATTGCTGTTACTGCGACCAATCTGGCGGGAAAATCAAGCACAGCCAAGCGCACCGTTATGTCAGATTTGAATGCGCCTTCTCTGGGAATAACCGATCCGGCGCAGGACATTAGCACCACTCAAAACAGCCTCACCTTACGAGGCACAGTCGCCGACGCACTGACCGCTGTCACCGTCACAGTAAAGGTAGATGGTCACACCTTTAGCCCGGTAGTGACAAATGGCAGTTTTAGCCAGAGCATCAATTTCACCACTGAAAAGACCTACGCCGTGACAGTGACGGTTACGGATGAAGCGGGAGTTCAGGCTTCCGTGCAGCGCAACATTATCTACGTTATCCCTGTCAGTGGCGACATGGACAACGATGGCAGCACCAGCCTTGCTGATGTATTACAAGTCCTTAAATTTGCCATGGGGTCGGTACAGCCATCCGGAGCTGAATTAACTCGCGCCGACCTGGCTCCGATTGTAAACGGCGTACCGCAGCCGGATGGCAAGGTAGACATTCACGATGTTATCGTAATTCTCAGGCGGTTGGTTGGTCTGCCGCTGTAAAGAGAATTATGAATTATGAAGTTTGAATTATGAAATTGAACCCTTCAGTCTTCAGCCTATTGACCTGCATAAAGGAGCTATTCCATATGAACCATATACAGAAAATACTCAGCCTTTTGTCACTCGCGCTTATCCTGACTGCCTGCGGCGGTGGTGGCGGGGGCGGGTCTACCCCAGCAACCAGCAAGACGGCTACCCTCTCCTTCAGTGTCATAAGTACTGCGCAGCTGTCTGCGCCGGTGCAGGGGGTGCAACTGAGCGCCTGGCTGCCTGTTGGGGTAACAGTGGCAACAAATGCCGGAAGTTCAACTCTGAGCAGCACTGTTCTTGCCGCAGGCAGCGGCATAACCAGTGCCAACCGGCAGGTGTACGGCAGCTATTCAGCAGCCATTCGCAAGGTAAAGATAACCGTAGTCACCACCGAAGAAACCTTTCGTGGTGGAGAGTTCGCCAAGTTGACCGTGAGCTATCCCGTGGCGACTACACTGACCACCAACAATTTTACCAGTCTCAATGCACCGTCATTCCCGTTTTTCGAGGCTGGTGGCTATGTTGTTGGTTCCGGCAATGTTGATCTGACCAACAAGCTGCGGGCTTCGCTCGGGGTGGTGTTAAACTGAATTGGAAGTGAATGGCTGTTTTCATAATCAACATTGTTGAAGAGGGTGCAAAAATGAACAAATCGTGGTTATTGCCCGTAACAATTTTAATGGCATTCAGCCTTGCCGGATGTCACCAGCTTAATCCTCTGATTAAAGCTTCCTGCGAAGGTGATACACCGGCTGTTTCCAGGCTTCTGGGAGAGGGCGCCAATATCAATGATGTTTTGAATAATTATTCTCCCTTATCCTGTGCTACATACAACAATAAGTATGAAGTGGTTAATATACTGCTTGAAAAGGGAGCAAACCCGAATAACCCCAAAGGCTTGTACGTATACACCCCGCTGCTATATGCGCTTTATGGGGGTCATTACGATATAGCTAAACTACTGCTGGAAAAGGGAGCTGATCCGAATAACAAGGATGGTTACTATGCGCCCCTGGTTTATGCTATCGAAGGTGGGAAAAAGCTCGAAATCGTTAAATTGATGCTGGAGAAAGGTGCTGATCCGAATAGGACAGACTCCTCCCGTTCTCCGCTGCTTCAGGCCGTTGAAGTTGGAAACGCAGAAATGGTGGCCGAACTCATAAAAGCAGGTGCAAAACTTGATTATGCACCAGTCAACGGATTAACTCCACTAGGTCAGGCTGCGATTAAAGGGAATATTGACATAGTTAAACAGCTGATTGCTGCTGGCGCAAATATCGAAACAGCCATTAACGGGTTGGAAAATTACGGTAATTATTACAATAGAAGCAAAATTACTGCTGAGGTAGAGACTGGAAAGGACTTATTATCAAGTTACGCCAATCCATCTGAAGCAAAGATAGGGCAACCCGAAGTAATTGCGACGCCCGTGCCAGAACAATCGAAAAGAAGCCCTGTTACCAATTCCGATATCGTGATGATGCTTAAAGCTAAATTACCCGAAAGAACGATCATTGCGGTAATTAATCAGGGACTTGCTGACTTTGACACAACACCATCTTCATTGATTGAACTTAGGAACAAAGGCGCTACAGATGGTATTCTGGATGCGGTTATGCAACCTCACTCTTTGCGGGGAGCGAGCACTAAAAATTCACCAGCTGGCGATTATGTTGGAAGCAATATCAATAAGACGGATGTGATTTCAAAACAGAGTCTTAATCAGAATGAGTTACTTCCTGTAGAACAAAACTTTTCAAATTCAACGGGTGTAAATCCTGAACTGGTAGGAATAGAAGCCAACGGCATCGAAACCAGGGTAGCCCTCACTTACGGCACTTTCGAATTGGGGTCGATTAGAGCATCCGCTAGCGCATATATTCCTATTGCGGGACATTTTATCGGGACTACTTATGCTCCTTTATTCATCCCTGGTAAAACCAGCGAAAGCAAGGCACCTGCAAAATTCAAACGTATACTACTCAACGGGTACTCAAAGAAACGATTGGCACAACTTGGGAGTATTGTCGTATGTGTACCTGAAATAGATACTGGCAAGAGAAAACTGGAACTAAAGGGCGGGAAAATAGCTGAAGAATATTATAAAAGTGTGAGTGATAAAGTTAAACTTAAGCAGTTTCCAAATGGCGGTTGGTACTTCGATATTATAAAACCTTTAAAACCGGGGAATTATCTAATCACCTTCACTAATTCGTTTGGTCAATTTGGCTATTGGGACTTTGACGTACGATAGAGAATGATTATAGATTGGCATTTGAGAGCTGAACATGTATCTAACCAGCAGCGGCTTTTCTTGACCGTTGTTTTTTCCTGCAAATCTCACAATGGACTACATCATACCAGTGATATGTACCTTGCCGTCTACCCGATTATACAAGAACTAAAACACCAAGAAATCGAGCGCCCTTGAAGGCGCATAACCTGATAAGAACGAACCGAAATTGACTACCCCGCCAAATATATTCCATGGTACATTACCCAAACATCAATGAGCGGAGAAAACTAATGCCATATTCAGTTGAAATCTGCGCCGGTGCTGGAGGACAAGCCCTCGGCCTTGAAATGGCCGGCTTTAACCATGCTGCACTTGTTGAAATAGAGCGTCCTGCCTGTGATACCCTTTTGCTGAACAGACCGACATGGAATGTGACCTGCGGTGACATAAGATATTTTTCCGGCACAAAATACAAAGGTATTGATCTGCTGGCCGGAGGTGTTCCATGCCCGCCATTTTCCAAAGCCGGAAAACAGCTTGGCAGCGACGACGAGCGCGACCTTTTCCCGGAAGCGATCCGGTTGGCCGATGAAATACGGCCACGGGCAATTATGCTTGAAAATGTCAGAGGAATGCTTGACGCGGTTTTTGAGGACTACCGGAAACACATCAAAACCCAGCTTGCCAGCCTTGGTTACCATACAGAATGGAGACTTCATAATGCCTCTGATTACGGGGTTTCGCAACTGCGTCCCCGCGTGATTTTCGTTGCGCTACAAAAAGACTTTGTAGAACACTTCACATGGCCGATACCGGCCATGACTTCGCCGCCTACCGTCGGCGAACTTTTGTTTGACTTGATGAATGAGCTGGAATGGCGAGGCGCTGCCAACTGGCGTGAACGTGCCAACGAAATAGCTCCTACACTTGTCGGCGGTTCAAAAAAACATGGCGGGCCAGACCTTGGGCCAACAAGAGCAAAAAAAGCATGGGCATCTTTGGGTGTTGACGGACTCGGCTTGGCCGATGCCCCTCCGGCAAGAGATTTTGTAGGCATGCCCCGCCTTACTGTCCGCATGACCGCTCGAATTCAAGGATTTCCCGATGCATGGCGTTTTGCAGGTAAAAAAACAGCAGCTTACCGGCAAATCGGAAATGCATTTCCGCCTCCGGTTGCTCAAGCAGTTGGAACATCGATAATGGATGCGCTTGAAGCAGCCAGTAAAAGAACCGTTTTAAGGAGTGTGAAATAATGGCCGTACGCGAACCAGGCGCTCGAAAAAAACTCAAGGAATTTCTGCTTCAGCATGTCGCTGTGGTACTCGATTCAGACGATCTACGCAAAGCGTCTGGCAATGCTAGCGAATGGGCGCGGCGAGTCAGAGAACTACGCAACGAAGAAGGCATGAACATCGTTACCCACAACGACAGAAGCGAATTGAAACCTGGCCAGTACATGCTTTTGGACACAAAACCTCTCCCCTCGTTTGCCCGTACCATGTCAAAGGAAACACGGGCGTATGTTCTTGACCGGAATGGATTTACCTGCCAGATGTGTGGCGCAGTAGCCGGAGAAGCGCACCCTTACGATGTAACCCGGAAGACCAGACTCCACATTGGTCACATAATCGACAAAAGCAAGGGCGGAACCGACGAGCCTTCAAACCTCCGTGCTATTTGTTCTGTCTGTAATGAAGGTGCTCAAAATGCCACGCTTATCCGCCCGGATCTAAAGCAGCTTTTGATTCAAATACGTCGAGCAACTTCCGGCGACCAGCTCGAAGTATTAAAGTGGCTTCTCACAAAATTCCCGAAACAGGCAGCTGAAGGCTGAAGTGATTAACTGAGTTGCAGGTGAGTGGCTGCTTTTCACGATCAGTTGAAAGAAGAGGTTGAAGCATACGAGAAGCTCTGTCGAGGGGATTTTGACCCGATCAATAATCTTACGCAGATAGGGCGTTTCCTGATCGGCGTAAGGATTGCTCGTGACCTTAGCCAGCGGGATCTGGCAGCCAGACTTCAGGTTTCAGAGTCTGTGGTGTCAAGGGATGAACGGAACGAATATCATGGTGTGACTGTGGAGAAGGCGCAGCGGATTCTTGAGGCGTTGGGTGTGGAGATTACCATCAGTATTGACGAGCCGTTGCTTAAAGCAGCTTGACCTGTCGCATGTGTTGTTTGTTCCGGGAATATTGATCTGACCAACAAGCTGCGGGCATCGCTCGGGGTTGTGTTTAACTGAGGTGAAGGAAGAAGTTGGATTTGGCAGATTTCATATAAAAAGGGAGCCTTGGCGGCTCCCTTTTTTTGTAATGATTCCATCACAACGCCTTTGACAGATCAGAGAAAAATATCTATGGATTTACCGTTTACCGTCATGTTAAAAATAGTGGAATATCGAAAACCAATACTAAAGGAGTTTTTATGAGCAGCGAGCAGAATCCGCGTGTCCTGATGGAGACATCAAAAGGGAATATTACAATCGAACTTTTCAAGGAGAAGGCACCTATTTCCGTAAAGAATTTTCTAGGCTATGTTGCTGAAGGGTATTACGACGGACTGATTTTTCACCGGGTCATCAACGGCTTCATGATTCAGGGTGGCGGTATGGATGAGAGCATGCAGCCTAAAAAAACAAAATTTGCCATCAAGAATGAGGCGGCCAATGGCCTGAAAAATCTGCGCGGCACTCTTGCCATGGCCAGGACTTCAGTGGTTGATAGCGCCACATCGCAATTTTTCATCAATCTTGCGGACAATGCGTTTCTTGATTACAAGGGGAAGCGCCCGGAAGATTACGGGTATGCTGTCTTTGGCCAGGTTGTGGAGGGGATGGATGTGGTTGATGCAATCAAAGGGGTCAAGACAGGAAACAGGGCAGGGCATGCTGATGTGCCGGTTGAGGCGGTTTTTATAAAAAAGGCAGAACTGCTCAGCTAAAAATCTGCATTAAACCTAATCCGGACAAGCCGGAACCAAGCAAAACCTTAATTGAACACGAAAAAGCGGATTTAACGAATAAAAGCGGATCAGGCCAAATTCTTAAGCTTTTAAATTTATAAGGTTATCTACTTCACTCAAGTACAATCTGAAAATGTC
>JANNRW010000207.1:0-6357 GCA_031401815.1 Geobacteraceae bacterium
GGCACCATCTTGTGCTTCTCCTGGTGGCAGGTTACGCAGAGAAGAGATTTGTGTTTCGCCTTGCTGGCGGCGAGCATGTTGAACGCTGTGCCGTGGCATGCAGCGCACTGCTTGGAAGGTGTGTCAGCAGCGTAGGCAACAGCTTTTGGCATGTGAGCCTTGTGGCACTTCTTGCAGTCGCCAGGCCCCTGATCTGCAGAGTGAGCCTTGTGGCACTGGGTGCACTGCGGAATCTTGCCGTGAACATCGTGGCAGAAAGAGCATGCAAGCTTGCTGTGCTTGCTCGGGGCGGATTTAAGCTGGGCAATCTGCGGTGAGTGGCAGGTGAGGCATGGATCTGTTACATCCCGGCCAAAGACGATCTCTTTGGGCTGGTGAGGATTCTTGTGGCAACCAAGACAGCCACCGAGCTTGTAGTGCGGTTTGCCTTCGTGACAGGTGCCGCAGAGCGGAATGATTTTCCGGACAGTTGGCGGGTGCCCCTGATGACAATCCTGGCAGGTGACCTTGGTTTTGTGAGCCTTCCCCTTTGCTTCAATGTCAGCCGGAGCCTTGGAGTGGCATTTTACACAGTCTGCACTGGTCAGAACAGCGGTTGCTGCCTTTGGCGCGGCAGCAGCAGCTGGTGCCGGAGCCGCTGCGTGAGAGGTAGCCATGGCTGATGCAGCCAGTAGGAGCATGCCGGTTGCCAAGATGGTGATACTTTTTACAGATTTCATTATTCCTCCCTGTGTTGATGTTAATGGCCAGAATGTGGCAGAGTTATGCGAAAAATTAAAACTTTTTGCTTTTAACACATAGTTTTGAGCTTCGTCAACAAGGAAAACATTCTTTCAGATACTTCTATCCGCTACATAAGCCCGGATTGTCTCAAGATCAGCCTGCATGACTTCACATCGCGAAGGGAGATTTTCAAGCTCTGCTAGTTGCACCGGGATTTCGGTCTCTCGGCCAATCGCCATTTTTACAGCATCTCCGAACTTTGCCGGATGAGCTGTTGCCAGGCAGATGAACTCTGCATTGTCGAGGCTGCTGGAAAGTGCTGCATGAACGCCGACAGCTGTATGAGGGTCAAGCAGGTATCCGGCTCTTCGTTCAAAATCAGCAATTGTTTCAACTGTCTGCTGCTGATTGACCGAGCAGGAGGAAAAATCATTCTGAATTCTGGTTAGCTCTGACTCGGAAAACGCCAGTTTTCCGGTAGTTGAGAACTCTGCCAGAGCTTGTCTGACTTTTGCCGGGTTTTCATCAAAAAGGTAGTAAAGGTATCTTTCAAAGTTTGATGCAACCTGTATATCCATTGATGGAGAGAGAGTAGGAACAACGGTGCTGATTGAATAATCTCCGTCGTTTATCATGCGAGCCAGGATATTGTTCTCATTGGCTGCAAGGAGAAGCTTTTTTACGGGAAGTCCCATTCTTACGGCTACGTAGCCGGCAAAAATGTCCCCGAAATTACCGGTCGGAACTGAGAAGACAATATCTTTGGAGCTTTGTTGAGTCACTTTAAGCCAGGCGTAGAAGTAGTAGACAACCTGCGCCAGAACTCTGGCCCAGTTTATGGAATTGACTGCGCCAAGAGAGTGTTTTTCCTTGAAGGGGATGTCACTGAAGAGCTGTTTAACTATTGTCTGACAGTCGTCGAAAGTCCCTTCAACAGCGATGTTGAATACATTCGGATCGGTTACGGTGGTCATCTGCAGAGCCTGGATTATGGAAGTTTTGCCATGAGGGTGGAGAATAAAGATGTTGATGTTCTCCTTGCCTCGCACCCCATAGATTGCCGCACTGCCGGTATCGCCGGAGGTAGCGCCGGTAATGTTCATCTTTTCGCCACGCTCTTTGAGGAGGTATTCGAAAAGATTCCCCAGAAATTGCAGCGCAACATCCTTAAAGGCGAAAGTCGGGCCATGGAAAAGTTCAAGGATATGCAGGCCGCAGAGATCTACAACAGGTGATATTTCCGGATGACGAAAAGTGGAATAAGAGCGGTTGATGAGCTGCTTGAGTTCGGCTGGCGGTATATCATCGGCAAACAGGGATATGATGCGAAAGGCAAGCTCCTGATAAGGTAGGGTTCGCCAGGAGTCAAGAGTTTTTCTGTCAATAACAGGGTATCTGTCCGGAAGAAGGAGACCGCCATCTGTGGCAAGACCCATCATTACGGCATCCTTGAAGCTGACAGGAGAAATCCCCCCTCTGGTGCTGATGTATTTCATGATATTATGACCCTTCGTCCCTCTACTGTAAGCCGCTTCTGGGCAAAAAGCCTGATTGCGGCAGGGTAGAGTTTATGTTCTTCATGATGAATTCTTTCAGAAAGAGTCTCCTCGGTGTCACCCTCCATAACCGGTACAACCGCCTGCAGGATGACCGGGCCGGTGTCAGTACCGGCGTCAACAAAGTGCACTGTGCAACCGGAGACCTTTACTCCGTAATCCAGCGCCTGGCGCTGGGCATCAAGGCCGGGAAAGGAGGGGAGAAGGGCAGGGTGAATATTCATCACCCGGTGCGGGAAGGCGTCGAGCAGAACAGGGGTGACAATCCGCATGAATCCGGCAAGGACAACCAGATCTGCACTGTAATCAACAAGAGTCTTGACTACTGCAAGGTCATACTCCTGGCGACCGGCAAACAGTTTATGGTCAATATGGATCGCTGCAATATCATGCTTTCTTGCCCGTTCGAGTCCGAAAGCAGAAGCCTTGTTGCTGATGACGCAGACAACCTCACCATCAATTTCACCTGCTGCGCAACAATCAATAATTGCCTGCAGATTCGTGCCATTACCCGAAAGAAGAACACCGATCCGTACTTTTTCCCCTTTACTCTTCACTCTTCACCTTTCACTCAGACCATCTCTACAGATGCAGTTTCGTTATCGCTTCTGGCAATTTCTCCGATGATGTAGGCATCCTGATGAAGTCCTGACAGTCGGATGAGAATTTCGTCAGTCTGCTCTTCAGGGACAACCAGCACCATGCCTATTCCACAGTTCAGAGTGCGGTACATTTCGAACTCCTCGATATTTCCGGCATCCTGAAGGATGGAAAATACAGGGGGTACGGGCCAGGTCATTTTTCTTACAATTGCCTTGCAACCATGCGGGAGAACGCGTGGTATGTTCTCAAGGAGTCCACCGCCGGTGATATGCGCAATGCCGTTGACTCTGAAATCCCGAAGAATATTGAGTACTGATTTGACATAAATCCTGGTCGGTTTAAGAAGCTCATCTGCCACAGTCAAGCCTGTTTCCGGCAGCAGGCTGTCAATTTTCAGCCCCATTTTATCGAAGATGATCTTGCGCGCCAGAGAGTAGCCGTTTGAATGCAGACCTGAAGAGGCAAGTCCGATAAGTCTGTTGCCAACAGTTATGGAGGAGCCGTCAATCAGATTGTCACGATCCACAACTCCCACAGAGAAGCCAGCCATGTCATACTCGCCATCAGCGTAAAAGCCCGGCATTTCAGCAGTCTCCCCACCGATCAGGGCGCATCCAGCCTGGACGCAACCGGCAGAGATCCCCTTGACAATATCTGCCGCCTTCTCAGGGTCAAGTTTGCCGGTGGCAAGATAATCCAGGAAAAAGAGAGGCTCTGCCCCCTGGACAACAATATCGTTGACGCACATTGCAACAAGATCAATGCCGACAGTGTCGTGGCGATCTGCCATAAAGGCAAGTTTGAGTTTGGTGCCGACACCATCTGTTCCGGAAACTAGAACAGGATTTTTGTACTTGCTGGCATTAAGAGAAAAAAGGCCTCCAAAGCCACCGATGTCTGCAATGACTTCAGGTCTGGAGGTCGCTTTTACCAGCGGTTTGATCATCTGCACAAATCTGTTTCCGGCATCAATATCAACACCGGCATTCTTGTAAGTAATACGCTCTTCGCTCAAAGCTCTCCCCCTGAATAAGTCTGAAAATAGCAATTCAAGTCTGCAATTTATATGCTATCAAGCAGTAAATGTCAAATCTTTCTACCCCTTTAAAACCGGTTTACAAGAGCGATAATTTCGCATATTATAAAATCCATATGCCTGAAATCAGTAAGGAAATTATCATCTGTGCTATGGCTGACCCTGATCTTGAGCAGGTTTTGGAAATTGAGCGTGCTTCGTTTCCACACCCCTGGCTTGAACAGCATTTTCGCGATGAGATCAACTCTGTCAATGCTTTCCCTCTGAGTGCATTTGATTCTGAAGGCCGACTTGCAGGCTACATCTGCCCGCTACAGGTGGTTGATGAAGGGCATATTCTCAATGTAGCTGTAGACCCTCTGTTCAGAGGCAAAGGGGTTGGCAGAATGCTGGTACAAAGAGTTCTGGATGATTGTCGTATGAATGGCGCATCTTTTGTCTCGCTTGAAGTCAGGGTCTCCAACAGTACAGCCATATCTCTTTACAGCAGATTGGGGTTCACTGTGACCGGCAAGAGAAAGCAGTACTATGAAAATGGTGAGGACGCCATCATGATGGAGTATATTTTTAGACCATGGAATCAATCAGGTTGAAATCTATCTCTTTTTCAGCATGAGTTTTGATCCAGTTCAGTTTCTCCAGATCTTCCACTGTAATCTTCGCAACATCATCTTTGAGCGCAGTATAAACATCTGCAGTAATCTCATATATCCTGATATAAGGGATACCGCTGTCTTCCACTATCTGCTGGCTGATTTTGGAAACATGCGCATGTCCGGCGATGATCAGACCGGCAATTTTCTTCCGGTATGCAGGGATATGATAGAGCGAGGAGAGCGTTACCAGCAGTTCATCCCGTGAGCCGGTAACTATCAGCAGCGTAGAGTCCTGCAGGCTGTCCGCTACTTTTTGTGAAGAGGCTGCGCCAAGGTGAATATTATGGATGATTCTGCTTCGCTCTTCATCAGTTGCTCTTACCGGAAGTCCAAGCAGTCGGGAGATATGACCTAATGTAGGGTTTGCGAGAATGGGTGAATAGTTGAACCCGCCGGTTATCTGCAAAGGTTCGGCAGCAAAAGCCTTGCCGATCAGATCGATAATCTGTCCACGCTTTTCAGCACGGATCTTGTTAATGATTGCAAGCCGGACATCTGCCCGCTCTTTTTCAAAAAGCGCCATATTGAGACGGAGGGAATCTACGACACTCCCGATGCCGCTTCCGGTTACAATCATGACCGGGGCATTAACCAGTCTTGCGACCCTTGCATTGTTCAGCCCTATAACAGAGCCTACACCCGCATGACCAGCCCCCTCAATAATCAGGAAATCGTACTTCTTTTCAAGCTCCCTTACTGCTGAAATAACGGCATCTTCCAGGCTTTTCGGGTCAATCATGCCAGAGAGAAACTCCCTGGTGAAATTCTTGTGCAGGGCAATTGGGGACATCAGGGCAATATCCTCTTCGAGGTTGTACGCTTTTGCCATAAGTGCGGCATCCATATCTACCATTCTGTTGTCAAACATCTCGATTTTAGGGCCGATCGGCTTTATAAACCCTACACGGGCATATTTTTTCATGGCCAGATGCATGAGTGAAACACTCATGGTCGTCTTTCCGCAATTCTGGCCGGTTGCCGCAATAAAGAGTTTCTTGCACATGGGATAACCCCCTATGATTGAATTTAAAATTAACAATTCATACCATTATTACCTGTTGATTAAAACTAAAAAATCAATTAGAGTTGCCAAAAATAAATTTCCAGAGCACCCATCTATGGTGTTACCCAAAAGCAGGAGGTTCAATATGACGTACCGGACAAAGTTGTGGCTGTTGCCACTCCTCACTGTTGTGCTGGCAGCCTGCGGCAGCGACAAGGCAGGCTCGGGCAGCGGCAATGCTGTCTCGGCATCGCAGGGGTGCATAACCGGCGAGTGCCATGCAAAAACCACGTCTAAAGTTACCGGCGATAAAATAGCCGATGAGTGGAATGCATCAGTACATAAAACCCTGAACGTAGCCGGCTGTATGGACTGTCATTCTCACGCTCACAATAACAGTTGCACTTCATGCCATGGTGGCGGGTTGCCCGGTAATTCGGGGGCAGATAAAAATAATACCCCATGTTATCGCTGCCATGATGATTTTTCAACCGTTGATAAGGGTCAGTTGTCCCTTGACTGGCAACATCTGTCGGCAACTAAGTTCAAGCTCATGACCAGCGGTACGCTTGCAAATAACTTTGACTCAGCAGGCTATGCAGTACTGCGTGGAACTGCTTACGAATCAAAGTGCAACTGGTGTCACAACCCCCATAATAACAATCTCACGGAACAGCATATGGAGTGGGGCACCGGTGCGGAGACACTCATCGCGCAGAACCCCGGCAATATCACGACGTGGCGCACCGATCACGACGGCAAGCTGCGCCTGGCCGGCAG